>NZ_JBEXYB010000002.1:0-314438 GCF_040630715.1 Streptomyces sp. NPDC005752
GGACGAATCCGGCCTCGGCGGCGACGGTGTGCTGCCCGAGCCAGGTCAGTGCCGAGGAGACCGCCTGCCGTGCCCGGACGGTGTACTCGTCCGGGGCCGCTCCTCTGCTCGTGTCCGCCGTCTGTGGGTCGTGGCCTCAGATACGGACCTGGACGGCGCGTGGCAGTCGGTCGTGGAGGCCGCGGCTGTCGCGGTCCCAGACGAGGGCCGGGATCACCAGGAGGAGGAGCACGCTCCGCAGGACGACCCGCACGACGCCGAGCCGTCCGCCGTCCTCGGCGATGACCCGCAGGCCCAGGATCCGCTTGCCCGGGGTGGAACCCACGGTGGTGACCGTCAGGAGGCTCATGACGAGGAAGACGGCGAGCGCCCAGTTGCCGGCCGCCTGCTGGTCACCGCGAGCGAGCAGCCCGTATGCGATGACCATGCACACGGCCCAGTCGATGAAGAGTGCCCCGAAGCGCCGGCCGAGCGGGGCGACGGACCCCGGGCCCTCCTGGGGCAGACCGAGGCGTTCGCCCCGGTAACCGAAGTCGGCGCCCATCTGCTCGGCGGCCGCGCGCGGCCCCGAGAGCCACGATCCGATTGCTTGCCTGTTGTCCACCCGTCCACGGTACTGCGCCCACGTTTGCACCTGGCCGGGCGGGGCACGGAACACGTCGCTGAGGTGCCGCCCGCAACCGGGCTGGTTAACTTGTGCGAAACAAATGGGTCATGCTGGAGAAATGCCGTCTGCCTATGGTCGGTCCAGCGTGTGCCACCGCACTGGCCACACAGACGAGCTGCAACCCCGCCCTTTCCCGGGTCGGGAGTAGGAGGAGTTGGATGTTCCAGAACGCCGACGAAGTCCAGAAGTACATCGCCGACAACGACGTCAAGTTCGTCGACGTCCGGTTCTGCGACCTGCCGGGTGTGATGCAGCACTTCACGATCCCGGCAGCGACCTTCGACCCGGCCGAGGAACTGGCTTTCGACGGCTCGTCGATCCGCGGCTTCCAGGCCATCCACGAGTCGGACATGGCGCTCCGCGCGGACCTGTCCACGGCCCGTGTCGACCCGTTCCGCCGTGACAAGACGGTGAACGTCAACTTCTTCATCCACGACCCGATCACCGGCGAGCAGTACAGCCGTGACCCGCGGAACGTGGCCAAGAAGGCCGAGGCCTACCTCGCCTCGACCGGCATCGCCGACACGGCGTACTTCGGTCCCGAGGCCGAGTTCTACGTCTTCGACAACGTCCGCTTCCAGACGTCGGCGAACGAGAGCTTCTACCACATCGACTCCGAGGCCGGCGCCTGGAACACCGGTGCGGTCGAGAACAACCGGGGTTACAAGGTCCGCTACAAGGGCGGCTACTTCCCGACCCCGCCGGTCGACCACTTCGCCGACCTGCGTGCCGAGATCTCCATGGAGCTGGACAAGAACGGCCTCCAGGTCGAGCGCCAGCACCACGAGGTCGGCACGGCCGGCCAGGCCGAGATCAACTACAAGTTCAACACGCTGCTCGCCGCGGCCGACGACCTGATGCTCTTCAAGTACATCGTGAAGAACGTCGCGTGGCGCAACGGCAAGACCGCGACCTTCATGCCGAAGCCCATCTTCGGTGACAACGGTTCGGGCATGCACGTCCACCAGTCCCTGTGGTCCGGCGGCTCCCCGCTGTTCTACGACGAGCAGGGCTACGCGGGCCTCTCGGACATGGCGCGCTACTACATCGGCGGCATCCTGAAGCACGCCCCGTCGCTGCTGGCGTTCACCAACCCGACGGTGAACTCCTACCACCGCCTGGTCCCGGGCTTCGAGGCCCCGGTCAACATGGTGTACTCGCAGCGCAACCGCTCCGCCGCGATGCGTATCCCGATCACGGGCTCCAACCCGAAGGCCAAGCGCGTCGAGTTCCGCGCCCCCGACCCGTCCTCGAACCCGTACCTGGCGTTCTCGGCCCTGCTGATGGCCGGCCTGGACGGCGTCAAGAACAAGATCGAGCCGCCGGAGCCGATCGACAAGGACCTCTACGAGCTGGCTCCCGAGGAGCACGCGGGCGTCCAGCAGGTCCCGACCTCGCTCCCGGCGGTCCTCGACGCGCTCGAGGCCGACCACGAGTACCTCCAGGCCGGCGGCGTCTTCACGCCCGACCTGATCGAGACGTGGATCGACTACAAGCGCACCCACGAGATCGCCCCGATCCAGCTGCGCCCGCACCCGCACGAGTTCGAGCTGTACTTCGACCTCTAGGGATCACGAGCCCACAGCACGCCGAAGGCCGCCGTCCCGTGTGGGGCGTCGGCCTTCGGCGTGCCCGGGGCTGCGGGCCGGTCCCGGTCAGTCCGCCAGCAGTGCGCGCAGTTCGGCGACCGCCTCGCGGAGGTGTTCCGCGAAGGCGTGCATCTGGTCCGCGACCGTGCGCGGGGTGCTCAGGTAGAGGTTGAAGCGGTCCGGCAGCAGGACGTAGGCGACGCCGATGCACTTGCTGCTCGTCGAGCCGAAGCCGAAGTACTGGATGTTCTCGGACGGGGCCGAGCTGGTGCTCAGGTAGTCGTCCCGCATGGTGAGCCAGCCCGGGGAGCGGTAGAGGGCGGGCTGTTCGGTGATGCCGAGCTCGGGGCCGCGGCGGCGCTGGATGAGCTCCAGCTCCCAGAGGTGCTGCTCGGGGGCCTCACCCGTCTGGCATTCCTTCGCGCGGGTCACGTGGGCGGACGCGGCGGCCCGGAAGGCGGCGCGGCGGGTGTCGCGGTCGGCGGCGGGATCGTCCATCGCCGCGACGAAGGCGGGCATCTCGGGGGTGATGACGCGCATCGCCTCGGTACGTCCGTAGCGGTACTGGCGGGTGGCGATGGACTCGTAGGTGGCGCCCAGGTGGCCCTTGGCCCGCTGGTGGGCCAGCTGGTAGGCGGCCTGGACGAAGGCGTCCGGGGACACTCCGAGCGCCTTGGCCGCCGAGCTGCCGAAATCGCCGAACGACACGGTGCGGGTGGCGGTGTCGTTCCCGTACGCGGCGAAGGCCTCGGCGGCGGAGCGCACCTGCGCCCGGAGGGACGCGTCCAGGCCGAAGGCCAGGGGGTGCGGCACCGGCACGCCCTGGGTACGCGCCCCGGACCGGAGGGAGTGCTCGTCGGGCGGGGTGCCGAGCAGGGCGTCGGTGAAGCTGAGGACGGTCGTCCCGTCCAGCTCGCAGTGCTCGACGTTGATGCCGGCCCGGCCGTCGGCGTAGACCACGAAGGAGACGGCCTTGTCGAACCAGCGGTTGCCGCGGTCCCCGTGGAGCAGTTCGTCGCAGGCGGCCTGGGTGTCGCCGGGTGCGAAGTCCTCCAGGCAGACGCAGAAGAGGGCGGTCTCGATGTCGTCCAGGGTCCGGGCGTTGGCGGGGTGGCCGTCGACGAGGGCCGCCCGGGCTGCTGCCCACTCCGCCCTCGCCATGGTGGTGAGGTGTCCCGCCCGGTCCTCCTCCGCCGTGTGGACGTCGGCCTTGGTGACGGCGCGCAGCCCGGCCTCGATCTCGTCGAGACTGTGCGGGACACCGTCCGGGCCGATCACGTCGAGCCGGAACATGGTGCCCCGGAAGAACACCACGATGTGCCGGGCCGTGGACGGTCCGGGCGCCTGCTCGCTGTACGGGGCGCGCACGGTGTCCAGCGGCACACCGGGAATGCGGGTCGTGGAGAAGAGGTACGTGTTCTGCACCATCGACTGGGGTACGCCGCGCTGCTCGACCGGCGCGATCAGCCCCTCGTCGAGCTGTCGCTTGTAGTGCAGCGCGCCCGCGACGAGGCCGGCCGCCCGGTCGAGCTGTCCCTGGCCGGTGTCCTGGAACAGGAAGAAGAAGTTGGCGTTGAGCGCGATGCGGTCCCGGCGGCCGAGGTAGCGGTACGGCCAGAAGGTGTCGAGCCAGCTGTGCACGCCCTCCGTCGCGTCGTACTCCTCCAGCGCCGTGTGCAGGGTCCGGCCGGGGCCGCCGGGCCGCAGGAAGGCGGCGACCTCGGCCTCCGTCGCCGCCAGCTCCTCGGCGTTCAGCAGCGGCGCGCACCAGGCGAGGAACCTCTCGCAGCTCGCTTCCAGCGTGGGCAGCGGCACGCGCGGGAGGCCGCCTTCACGGGCGAAGGTCGCTTCGGCTGCTGCTTCCTGACTGACGTTCAATGCGGCTCTCTTCTCGGTGAGTGGGGATGGGAGGGGGCTACCTGTGCTGCGGCCTGGAGAGATGGAGCTGAGCGTAGAGCCAGCCGTCCTCCTCGAGGCCGCACGCGTCCACACCGGCTGCGGCCAGGCTGTCCAGGACGCCCCGCTGTTCCTGTGGGCCCGCGAACCGCCGCTGCTTGAAGACCTCGTCGACCCGGACCGTCCGGTAGCCCAGCTCGTCCAGGGCGGCCTCGACGGGCTCGAAGGGGAACATCCGCAGCACGAAGTGCGCCATCCAGGGGAGGCGGCCGTCCTGCGCGCGGACGACGCGCGTGAGGGTGCGTTCGGTGACGTAGCCGATGCATCCCGTGGAGACGACCAGGTCCGTCCCGGCGAGCAGGTCCCGCTGCGCGGGGGTGGGGTCGTCCGACTCCAGGTCGGCGTTGACGGTGTCGTCGAGGAATCCGGCTTCGTGCGCGTAGGCCAGGGCGCCGGTGGAGGCGTCCAGGCCGGTGAAGCGGAGCCCGTGCGCGGGGCTGCGGGAGCGGGAGAGGTCCTGGTCGCGTGCCAGCAGTCCGGCACGGGAGGCGGGGCCGGTGCCGTCGTAGCGCGCGTACAGCTCGTCCATGGTGAGGTCGTACTTCAGCAGGGCGGCGTTGATCCCGTAGGAGCAGCCGATGTCCAGCACGCGCGGGACCGGGACCTGTTCGGTCTCCCGGTACTCCTTGATGAGTTTCTCGAAGTAGGGCTTGGCCAGTTGGGGGACGCGGTAGCCGAGCGGGCGGAGCACCTGGAAGTACGTACGCGGGTCGGGCGCGGTGTAGATGTGGTCCAGCGAGACTTTTCCGGACGCGTCGTGACGCAAGGGGGCTGCTCCTTGGTGGGTGGCGTGCGGTGCGGGATCTGTCTGCGCGTGGCCGTCGTCAGTCCAGCAGCCGGTCGCTCCGCACGGCCCGTCCCTCGGCTGCCAGGTGTTCGGGCAGGACACGGCCGAAGAGCTGCCGTGTCCGTGCCACGCTCCCGATGACACCGGGGCGCTCGCTGTAGGCGAAGATCGCGGAGTGGCGTGCGACATCGCCCTGGACGGGGCTGACGCGGTGCAGCGAGTAGCGGCCCTTGAACAGCTGGAGGTCGCCCGGCCTCAGTGGCAGCCGGTCGCCCCGGGTCCTGCCGTCCAGTACGTCGCGGACGTCGTCGAAACGCTCGTCCTCGGCGGACCTGATGTTCGGGCAGTACTCGAACTCGCCGCCCGCCTGTGCCTGCTGGGTGAGCATGCTGACGGTGTACTCGTTGGTGTCGAAGTGCCAGGGGTGTTCCATGCCGGGCCGTACGACGTTGAGCACGAGCCCGGACAGCGGGTCGGCGAGCTCGTGCAGCTGCGGCAGTCCGAAGCACTCGGCGACGAGCCGCTGGAACATCGTGTGCCCGTAGAGCCGGGCGATGAGGGCCCCCTGGGGGATGCGGTCGCGTGCGACGAACGCGTTGCCGCGCTGGAGGGTGCGGCGGCCGGGGTGGTTCTGGGGGAGGTCCGCGTCCACGGGGATGTTGTAGACGTTGACCGTCTCGACGTCGTAGTACGCCTGGGGCGCGAGGGCGGCGCACTCCTCACGCAGCGTCTCGTGGAGCGACGGGCGGACGAAGTCCGGCAGTACGGTGCAGCCGACCGTGGCGAGTTCGTGTCTCGCACGTGCCACCACCGACCGGACGTCGGCGCTTTCGGGGTCCGACAAGGGGTAGCGGTCAGTGTCGACCACCTGGTCGAGCGTGATGGCTTGCAGAGTGCTCATACGACCCTCTCCACGCGCACGTCGGTAACTCAACTGACGAGTAACAGAGTTGAAGTTCCCACAGCGCCGCTGCGTTGTCTGTGACTCGTCACACTTCCGGACCGCTGGGGCGGTGGTCAGGGCCGTTTCCGGCCGCGTCCGGTCAGTCCAGGTCGATGACGGGACGCACGTTGAAGTCCTCGAACATGTCCTCCCCCTCGGGGCCTTCGAGGAACTCGGCGGTGGAGGGATTGCGGTTGGCGGTGGCCAGCGGCAGCCATTCGAGCAGCGTGCCGTAGCCGCCGCAGGCCGCCTCTCCCCCGTCACCGCCGTATACGGAGCCCGGGTCCGAGGTCATCTCGGCGCTGTCGTAGACGTCGAAACCGAGGTGCAGTCCGAAGGCGGTCGGCAGCTGGTGGGGGCCCTTTCCGCCGCCGTAGGGGGACACGTCGGCCGGGAAGGCGTCGCCCCAGCGGAACAGCGTGCGGGCGCCGGCTCCGCAGGCGTGCTCCCACTCGTCGGGGCGGGGCAGGCGCAGGCCGTCCCCTGCGAGCAACTCCGGTACGAGCGCCGGGGCTTCGGGGAGCTTCCTGGGCTCCACCGCCATCAGCACGGCGGGCAGGACCACCGTGCGCGGCGGGGTCATCACCCGCGCGAGATGCGCGCGCGGGTCCGTCTCGAAGCCGAAACCGCCCGCGAGGCTCTCCTCACGGTAGGAGACGAGCTGCTCGGGCAGAGGCTGCCAGGCGTCGACGTCGAAGCCGACGACCACCTCGCCCCCGGGGACCAGGGCGTACAGCTCACCGTTCCGCTCGATGACCGCGGTGTGGCCGACACCGCCGGGGTACGCGGTGGTGTCCAACCGCAGGAGGCGGCCGCCCGCCCGCCGGGCGGCTTCCTCGGCGTGACGCCCGGCGGCGGCGGTGTCCAGGGCGCGCCAGCGGGCGAGGGTCAGGTCGGCGAGAGACATGGCGTGCAGTCTCGCAGGCGTCGCCGACACCCTGGGCGGGAGGGCCGTGCGGTGGCGGACCCGGCCGGAGGGAAACCGGCGCCGGGTGCTACAAGCGAACATCCTCCGGACGGAGGCCCCCGGGCGGGGCGACCGGGCGGGGCGGAGAGGCCGTACCCGTGCCCCCGGGTTTCACCGGGAGCACGGGCGGTCGTGTCAGCGGCCGTGACGGATCAGGGCGCGGACCAGGCGGCAGGTGGTGTCGGACGGCGGGTGGATGGCGAGGCGGTCCGCCGTCGCACGGATACGGCGGTTGTCGGCGCTCGACGGCTGGTACACGCCGGTGTCGAGCAGGGCGATCGCCAGGCGCATGGCCTTCAGGCGGCGGTTGTGGGAGACGTACCACTCGCGGGGCCGGCCCGCGGGGAGCGGCTTCTTCCGCAGCGGCTTGTGGAGCGGCTCGGTCGTGACTGTGGCAACGGCCATCGGCAACCTCCTGGCACGGTGGTGGAACCCTCACGAACTCCCCCTATTCTACTGCCCACCACTGACAATCACCCCTGGCCAGAGGCTATTTCGAGGTTCCCTCCCGTACCCTGGGCCCCATGGAGATCTGGATCAATCCCGCCTGTTCCAAGTGCCGCAGCGCGGTGAGTCTGCTCGACGCCGAGGGCGCCGAATACACCGTCCGCCGTTACCTGGAGGACGTGCCGGCCCCCGCGGAGATCCGGGCCGTGCTCGACCGTCTCGGGCTGGAGCCGTGGGACATCACCCGCACCCAGGAGTCGGAGGCCGGGGAACTCGGGGTCAGGGGCTGGCCGAAGGACGCCGCTTCGCGCGAGCGGTGGATCACGGCGCTGGCGGAGCACCCGAAGCTGATCCAGCGGCCGATCATCACCGCGCAGGACGGTTCGGCGGTGGTGGCGAGGTCGGACGAGGCCGTACGGGACGCGCTGGGGCGCTGAGGCGCGGGGCGGGCTCTGACCGGGCCGTGCCCTGCCGTCGGGGCTCTTCCGCCGACTGGGGCCCCCTCCTCTCCCTGCTCCGGTCGTCGACACCCCTCCGGCTGTTCAGGGGCTGCTCGGCGTGGCTACGTGCGGGTCAGGCCCGCCCGAGCTCGGCCTCGGCCCGCGCGAGCACCTCCGTGAGCCGCAGTCCGAACCGTACGTCGCAGGGGTGCGCCACCCCCGTGCGCGCGGCCTCGGAAAGCGCGTCCACGGCCGCCCGGAACGCGCCGAGCGCGTCACCGCCTCCCTCCGGCAGGGCGGAGACTCCCCGCTCGCCCCGGAACTCGACCTCGGTGCCGACGGCACCCGCCGGTGCGTCCAGGGCGAGCGTCACCGTGCTCGACGCGCCGGAGGTGTGACGCAGCAGCAGTTGTGCGGTGTCGGCGGGGCCGCGCGCCGCCACCACCTCCGTCACGTCGCCGAGCACCGGGATCAGCACCGAGAGCGCGTGCGGGCCCACGTCCCACAGGCCGCCCTTCTCACGGCGCCAGGCCGAGGCGGCGAACTCGTTGTCCGTTCCCGGGGCGAAGAGGGCGCCCATCCACAGCGCACGTGCCGTGAACCAGCCGCCCGCGGCGGCCTGCTCGGCGATCCACCCGGCCCTGCCCTCGGCGAACCGGAGGGTGCAGAAGACCACGGAGGCGACCCGGGCCCTCTCGGCCGCGTCGGCGACCTCGCGCGCCGCCGCCACCGTGGTGGCGACCGGCTTGTCCAGCAGGAGGTGGCATCCGGCTTCCGCGGCTCGCACCGCCAGGGGTGCCTGGACGTCCGGCGGTACGGCGAACGCCACCGCGTCGCTCCCGGCCAGAAGGGCGTCGATGCCCTCCTCCCCCGTCCAGGCGTCGGTGTCGTGGGCGGCGGCGAGTGCCCGCGCGGCTTCGGGACGACGGCCCCACACGCCGCTCAGTACGACGCCGGGGTGAGCGGCGAGGGCGGGGGCGTGGGTGAGGCGGGCCCAGGGGCCGGCGCCGACGAGGCCGACCCGCAGCGGCGCGGCGGGGGCGGGGTGTGTGGTCATGCCACCAGTCTGCCCGGACCGTCACCGTCGCCGGGCCGGGCGCGGGCCGGGCCGGAACGTATCCGGTGCGCCGCAGGGTGAGACGCCCCGGAGCGGCGGGGGCCTGCCGTGCGACATCCTCGGGAAACCTCGGTAACACCGGGTTCACATCCGGGCAACGGTCGGGAAATCGCGTCTTGCGAAGCTGCGCACCATAGACCGCAGCACCCGCAAAGGATGGCGTCCGTGACCTTCAAGGCTGAGTACATCTGGATCGACGGCACCGAGCCGACCGCCAAGCTTCGCTCCAAGACGAAGATCATGGCCGGCAGCCCCTCGCAGCGTGCGGCGGATCTGCCCATCTGGGGCTTCGACGGTTCGAGCACCAACCAGGCCGAGGGTCACGCGTCCGACCGGGTCCTGAAGCCGGTCTTCGCGTGTCCGGACCCGATCCGCGGCGGTGACGACATCCTCGTCCTGTGCGAGGTCTTCAACATCGACATGACTCCGCACGAGTCCAACACCCGTGCCTCGCTGCGCCCGGTCGCCGGGCAGTTCGCGGGCCAGGAGCCGATCTTCGGCATCGAGCAGGAGTACACGTTCTTCGACGGGCACCGTCCGCTCGGCTTCCCCGAGGGCGGCTTCCCCGCCGCGCAGGGCGGCTACTACTGCGGTGTGGGCTCCGACGAGATCTTCGGCCGTGACATCGTCGAGAAGCACCTGGACAACTGCCTCGAGGCGGGCCTCGCCATCTCCGGCATCAACGCCGAGGTCATGCCCGGCCAGTGGGAGTTCCAGGTCGGCCCGGTCTCGCCGCTGGAGGTCTCCGACCACCTGTGGATCGCCCGCTGGCTGCTCTACCGCACCGCCGAGGACTTCAACGTCTCCGCGACCCTGGACCCGAAGCCGGTCAAGGGCGACTGGAACGGCGCGGGCGCGCACACCAACTTCTCCACCAAGGCGATGCGCGAGGGTTACGAGGCGATCATCACCGCGTGCGAGTCCCTCGGCGAGGGCTCGAAGCCGATGGACCACGTCAAGCACTACGGCGCGGGCATCGACGAGCGCCTGACCGGTCTGCACGAGACCGCCCCGTGGAACGAGTACAGCTACGGGGTCTCCGACCGCGGCGCCTCGGTCCGCATCCCGTGGCAGGTGGAGCAGGACCGCAAGGGCTACATCGAGGACCGTCGCCCGAACGCCAACGTCGACCCGTACGTGGTCACGCGGCTGATCGTCGACACCTGCTGCGCCGCGCTGGAGAAGGCCGGCCAGGTCTGATCAGCGGCCGGCTCGTACCGGCCTCGCCGAAGGGGCGTCCGTATCCGGGCGCCCCTTCTGCGTACCCGGCGGGCGCCCCAGGGGCAGGTGCGGGAGGGGACCGTGAGGAACCTGGGGCGGTGGTCCGTATCGACGGGTGAGAGGACCCTGCTGCGCGGCGTCGAACTCTGCTTCAATAGGGACATGGCCAGCTACCAGTACACCGCGTCGGGTCGCAGCGACCTCGAGCCGTTCTGGCCCTCCCGTCAGCATCATGACTTCGACCGGGTGTGTCGCCGCGCGTGGAACGCGCAGGCCCTCTAAAGCCGCCTCACCCCGGCCTTCGGCCCGCGCGTACGACGTACGTCCTCGACGACTCCTCGCGCGAAAGAGCTGACCTCTCATGGCGAACACCCGTTCCTTCTCCACCGCGACCTCCGCCACCGCGGCGACCGCGGTGTCCGCTGCGGCCACCACCACCGCCCGCAACACCCTGTCCCCCAACCGCCACCGGCTGCGTGCCGTCGACCGTGACGAGGTCGTCGCGCTCACGGACGTGGCCGGCTTCCTGCCGCCGGGCGCCACATGGCTTCCCGCACCCCCGCACACGCTGCCCGCCCTGCCGGGCCACCCGCCGATGGTCGGTTACCTGGTCCTCGTGCCCGCCGACCAGCAGCCGGCGGGGGCGGTGGCGTCCGGCCAGCACCGCGCGTTCGTGCCTGAGCCCCTGGCCGACGCCCCGGCGAGCGGTCCCGTGCGGATCGACTCCACCCGGCGCACCGCCGCCGTGGACGGTGTCACCCTCGACCTCACCTACCTCGAATTCGAGCTCCTGGCGCACCTGGTGGCGCACCCACACCGGGTGCACACCCGCGATCAGCTGGTGACGACGGTCTGGGGGTACGGGCATGTGGGCGACGGGCGCACCGTCGACGTCCATGTGGCCCGGCTCCGCCGCAAGCTGGGCGCCGAGCACCGCCGGTCGATCCAGACCGTGCGGCGCGTGGGCTACAAGTACGCGCCCTGATCGCGCACCGCGCACAGGAGGCCCCGGGTCCGGATCCGGGGCCTGCCGGCGTTGCCCGGGGGGGTGGTGCCAGGTACACCCCCGTCGGGTGGTGGAACGGCTGACCACGGCCCTCGTGCGCGGGAGAGACTGGGTGCCGAACGGGATCCACGTGGGGCCCGGTGAGGGGAGTCACCATCATGAGTTCGGCCGAGAGCCGGGTACGGACCGCGCTGCGGAGCGGTGGGCGGGCGTTCGTCCTCTCCTTCGAGGCCCTCGCAGGCTCGGCCACCCTCTTCATCCTGTGGCTGCTCTCCTTCACCCTCATCCCGCTGGGCACGGGCCTGGTCACGACACCGTGGCTCACGGAGGCGGTGCGCAATCACGCGAACCGGCGCCGACTGCTCGCGGCCCAGTGGTCGGACATCCGCATCCCGGTCCCCTACCGGCCGCTCCCGAAGGGCGTGGGCGACGGCTTCACCGGGCAGATCGAGCGCACCACGCACATCCTGAAGGACCCGGCGACCTGGCGGGACCTGCGGTGGCTGCTGCTCGACATGACCGCGGGCTACGTGCTGCTGGCCTTCTGCTGGGGGCTGCTGGTGTATCCGGTGGAAGGGCTCGTCCTGGCGGCGGGGCTGTGGCGGGTGTTCGAGGACAACACGTACTGGTACGCGTTCGTGCCGGTCGACAGCCAGCTGACGGGGCTGGCCGCGGCGGCCCTCGGAGTCGTCCTCTTCCATGTGGGTGTGCGGGTGAGCCGGCCCCTGCTGCGCCTGCACTTCGTGCTCGCCCGGTCGGCGCTGGCGCCCGCCCCGGAGGAACTCGCGCAGCGCATCGACCGGCTCACCGAGACCCGGCACGAGGCTGTGGACACGGCCGCCTCCGAACTGCGGCGCATCGAAAGGGATCTGCACGACGGGGCGCAGGCCCGGCTGGTGGCGATGGGCATGAACCTCGGCACCATCGAGGCGCTCATCGAGAAGGATCCTGCGCAGGCGAAGAAGATGCTGGCGATGGCGCGTACCTCCTCCGCTGAGGCACTGACCGAACTGCGTGATCTCGTACGGGGCATCCACCCGCCGGTGCTCGCCGAACGCGGTCTCGGCGACGCGGTGAAGGCACTGGCCCTTCGGCTGCCGGTCCCCTCGGAGGTGACCGTGGAGCTCTCCGGCCGCGCCGAGGCCCCGGTCGAGTCGGCGGCGTACTTCGCCGTCAGTGAGGCGCTGACGAACACGGTGAAGCACGCGGGCGCGGACCGTGTGTGGGTGGACGTCCACCACAGCGAGCGCATGCTGCGGATCTCGGTCACGGACAACGGCAAGGGCGGCGCGGCGATCGGCGCGGGCTCGGGGCTCAGCGGAATCGAACGCCGGCTGGGTACATTCGACGGCGTACTGGCCGTCAGCAGTCCTGCGGGCGGCCCCACCATGGTGACCATGGAGATCCCTTGCGCGTTGTCCTAGCCGAAGATCTCTTCCTGCTCCGTGACGGCCTCGTGCGGATGCTGGAGGCCTACGATTTCGAGATCGCGGCGGCAGTCGAGAGCGGGCCCGAACTGACGAAGGCCCTGTCGGAGTTGAAGCCGGACGTCGCCGTCGTCGACGTCCGGCTCCCGCCGTCGCACACGGACGAGGGCCTGCAGTGCGCGCTCGCCGCCCGCCGCGACCGGCCGGGGCTGCCGGTGCTGGTCCTGTCGCAGCACGTGGAGCAGCTGTACGCCCGGGAGCTGCTGGCCGACGGCAACGGCGGCATCGGCTACCTGCTGAAGGACCGGGTGTTCGACGCCGACCAGTTCATCGACGCGGTGCGCCGGGTGGCGGCGGGCGGCACGGCGATGGATCCGCAGGTCATCTCGCAGCTGCTGTCGCGGCGGTCGGTGGACGAGCCGATGGGTGCGCTGACGCCCCGGGAGCGCGAGGTCATGGAGCTGATGGCGCAGGGCCGTTCGAACGGGGCGATCGCCGCGCAGATGGTGGTCACGGAGCGGGCGGTGGCCAAGCACACCTCGAACATCTTCAGCAAGCTCGGCCTGCCCGTGTCGGACGACGACAACCGCCGCGTGCTCGCGGTCCTCGCCTACCTCGACCGGGGCTGAACGCCCGCCCGCGGCCCGGGCCGGGAGCGCGCCCCCCGGCCCGGGACCCTCAGCCCGCGAACCAGCGTTCGGCGTCCAGCCGGAACGCGGCCGCGGGCGCCATCCTCCGGAGGTCCGCCTCCATCGCCCCGACCCGCTCGGCGCCCAGCTCCGCGACCCATTCGGCGCGGAGCCGGTCGAAGCCCTCGGCGGATCTGGCCAGCATGTCGACGCCTCGCGCGGTGAGCCGGACCAGCTTGCGCCGGCCGTCCTCGGGGTCGTCGACGCGTTCCACGTATCCGAGACCCTCCAGCTTGTCGACCGTCTTCCCCGCCGCCTGCTTGGACACCCCCAGCCGCCGGCCGATCTCGCTGGCACTCGCCCCCTCCCACCCGACGGCCTGGAGTGCGAAGCCGTAGGCCGGGCGTACGTCCTGGTGTCCGTGGGCGGCAAGGTCGCGGTGCATCGCGTCGATGATCGACCGGAAGCCCGCGAACAGCAGCAGCGGCAGCTCGAACCCCGCCTCCTCCGCGCCGTTACTCTCCTCAGCCATTGCGCACCTCGACAACCTGGTTTACCTTTTCGACAATCACGTTGTCGAGTTTACCGCGAGGGGACCGCCATGTCCGCAACGTACTTCCCCGATCACACCTTTGACTCCGCGCCGCCCACCGCCCGCCGCACCATGGAGGCCACGGCCAGGAAGCAAGGCGGTCGGCTGCCATCGGCCGTGGCCCGGATGGCCACGTCCCCGGAGACGCTGGACGGCTTCCTCCGGGCGAGCGCCACCTTCGAGTCGAGCACCCTGGACCCGCTGTCGCGCGAGGTCGTCGTCATGACGATGGCCACCCGCAACGAGTGCCACGTCTGCGTGGAGATGCACACGCCGAGGCTCCGGTCGCTGGGCGCCTCACCGGAGCTCGTCGCGGCGCTGCGGGCCCCGGACGAGCGGCCGCTGCCGGACGAACGACTGGAGGGCGTACGCGGGTTCACGCTCGCCGTCCTGGAGTCGGCCGGCGCGGTCGGCGACGACCGGCTCCGGGAATTCCTGTCCCTGGGCTACACCGCCCGCAACGCCCTGGAGGTGGTTCTCGGTATCGGCGTCTACACGGTCTCCACGCTGGCCAACCGTATGACCGGGGCGCCCGTGGGCGCCGTACCCGCCTGAGCCCTCGGCGCCCGGACGAATTCCTGGGCGTGCTGAACGGGCCTGGCCTCCGTCGCGTATGGGACGTCGCGCTTCTGACTCGAAGCCTCGAAGCGGAGGAGTCGGTGGACATCTGGCGGGCCGCGTCCTGGAACCGCCCCGGGCACGGCCGGCGGTGGACCGCGAGCCGGCCGCGATGGACACGCAGATCACCGAGGCCTACCGGCAGTTCGCGGACCTGAAGGAGCGGATCGCCCGGGACGCGGATCTCGCCGAGAACGCCGTACTCGGCCCGTTACGAGCGACCCGGGCGGCCAGTCTCGACCGGATCAAGAACGCCGTCGGCCGGGTGTCGGGCAACCAGCCGCAGGGCTTGGACGGGCTCGCGGGGTGCGGGCTCCGCGCCGACGACCGAAGCGCCGGCGACGTCCTTCGCCTTCCGGAGCCGCTGGGACCGCAGGAACACCGACAGCGCCAACCACCGCACCCATGTGGCGTTCGCGCAGGACGGCGGGCGCTGTCCGGCCGGCTTCAGGGCCGTCCCGCAGCCGGCACGGCCACCGGTGTCCGGCGGGCCCGTCCTCGTCGCCATTCCAGCCGCTCGGCCATGGGGCCATCGTGCGCGGTGCTCCCGGCTCCCGGCTCCCGGCTCCCGCATGGAAACCGCGCAACCCGCCATCCGTGGCGCGCACGCCGGAGTGACCATCGCATCATTCGCTCGTTCAGCTGAACATGCCCCCACTGCGAGCAGTACCGCCGTCCGCCGGCCCCCCGTTCGCGGAGCAGGCAGCCGGGGGGCGGGCCGAGGCCGCGCCCCCCGACGAGCACTACGCCAGGCTCGTGCGGATCGCGTACCTCGTCCTGACGCCCTCGCTCGGCCGCAACCGCCGGGTGCTGTCGGCCCACTGGCTGACCCAGCGGGCTCTGGCCGGCGGGCGACGGGTGGACCCGGGGGGCGCGTACGCGTACGTGCGGCTGCGGGTGCTGAGCGGCGCGTTGGAGGCGGGGCTGCCACTGTTCCGGTTCGCCCGGCCGCGCCGGGCGCAGTTCCCTTCGCTGGTGCCGCAGGTGTGGGGGCTCCGGCTGCTTCCGCATTCCTGCGGCGCGGACGAGCTGGCCCTGGAGCAGGCCCTGGCCGGGGTGTCGGGGCCGTGCCGGGCCGCGCACGTGCTGCGCGGGCTCGAAGGACTGGACGACGCCGAGGTGTGCCGGGTCCTCGAATCGGCGGGGGTCGTCGACCCCCGGGCGGCGCTGCTGGAGGCCGGCGTGCTCCGCGCGCCCCACGCACTGTTGTGCTCACCGGAGTTCGACCCGTGCTCGCTGCAGGTCAGGCCGACCGATCCGGTGGGCCGCAGGCGGCGCGGGCGTACCCTGCTGGCCGGCGCCTGCGCACTGCTGGTCTGCGGGACGCTGCTGCTGATGCCGGGGGACGGCCTGGGCGGCCCGAGCGCCGCCTCCGCGCCGCTCTACGCTCGCCATGAAACGGCGCAGCGGGCACTGGATCCGGCCGCGTTGCGCCGGGTGCCGGACAGGCTCTGGCGGAGCTCCACGCGGAGGGACTTCACCGTCTGGCCCACGCGCGGCGACCGGGCCGGTGACACCGGCCTGCTGGGCCGTGCCCTCGCCGCGTGGGCACGGCCCGGACCGGCGGTGGCCACGTCGGCGACGCCCGGGACGCCCGACGGGCCGCCGATGGGGCCGCCGCAACTGCTGTACGCGGGTGAGGCCGGCGTGGCCGCCGTGGTCCTGTTCCACGACGGCCTGCGCGTCGTGCGGTACGCGGAGCCTCGCAACGCCCACCCGTCCAGGGGCGCCGCCCTGGACTTCGCCCGGGTGGACGGTGCGGACGCGGTGGCGGCGAGCGCGCTGGTGGTGCAGCGCCGCGCCGGCCGGATCCGCTATCTGACCGCGCCCTGGGTGCGGGAGGCCGGTGTACGGGACCTGCTCGCACCGCGCGCGGCGGCCCGGCCGTTGGCCCGCGACAGGCACGGGGTGACGGACCCCCTGACGGAGCCGGAGACGGAAGCGGGGGGCCGGGCGGACTGCCGTTCCTGGCAGGCCCTCGAGCTGCGGGACGGCGCCACGGCCCGCCTGATGACGGATCTCGGTGAACTCACGCCCGTGCGCCTCACCTCCGGCGCGCCGCGGTCTCCGCACGACGTGTCGGGCGGGTCCGAGCGGGAGGGCTGGGCGCGCACCGCCTGCCTCCTGCCCGCGCTGCGGTCCAACGGCGTCCGGACGGTGAACTCCTGGCCGTACGCGAGACAGCGGCTGCCGGAGGGCGCGGGGGACGCCCTGTGGTTCTGCACCAGGGCGGACACCTGGCGGGGTACGGGCAGCAGGGTGCTGGCACAGTTCCAGGCGCCGCCCGAACTGTCGGGTGGCACCGGGGCGCCGGGGGCGGTCGCCGCCCGTTCCGAGGACTCGCCGGACTGCGGGATACGCAGACCGCGCGTGCTGGCGGGTGTGCTGTGGAAGTCGGACGGCGGTCGGTGGTACGTACTGGCCGCCGGTTCAAGCCAGTTCGTGTCCCTGACCGCGACCGGAGGCGTGAGGGGCCGGGCGAGCGGGCGTCTGCTGGCGCTGCCGGCCAGGGAGGGTGACCGGCCCCGGCTCGACGGGCTGCTGAGAGACGGCGGCCGGGCGGGCACACTGCGCTGAGCACGGGGCGGGGGGTAACCGGGCCGTCCGACCGGCCCGGTTAGGCTGTCCGGCATGACGACCGGGGTGCGGCGCCGGATGGGTGTCGATGAGCGCAGGGCCCAGTTGATCGCCGTGGCACTGGAGTTGTTCGGTCACCGCTCGCCCGACGAGGTGTCGATCGACGAGATCGCGGCGGCCGCCGGTATCTCCCGTCCGCTCGTCTACCACTACTTCCCGGGGAAGCGCAGTCTGTACGAAGCCGCGCTGAAGCGGGCCTCCGACGAGCTGTCCGGCCTCTTCCTGGAGGCGCACGAAGGGCCTCTGGGCGCCCGGCTGATCCGGGTCGTGCACCGGTTCTTCGACTTCGTCGAGGAACACGGTCAGGGCTTCGCCGCGCTGATGCGGGGCGGTCCCGCACGGGGTGCGTCCACGGCCGGCGCCCTCGTCGACGGGGTACGGCAGGCGGCGTACGAGCAGATCCTCGCGCATCTCCGCATCCCGTCGCCCTCCGCCCGGCTGGAACTCCTGGTGCGGTCCTGGGTGTCGCTGGCCGAGTCGACGGCGCTGCTCTGGCTCGACGGGAAGCGCGTTCCGCGTGCGGAGCTGGAGCTGCAGCTGGTGCACGACTTCGCGGCGCTGGCGTCGGTGAGCGCGGCCTACGACCAGGAGGTGGCAGGCGTGATGATGCGGGTCTTCGCGCAGGAGCCGGCGGACGGCCCGTTCGGCGAACTGCTCGCCAGGCTCTCGGCGCTGGCGCCCGCCGCACCGGCCGTTCCGCCGCAGCGGCTGCCTCAGTTCTTGCGGTAGGACGCGTCGAGGTCCCTGATCTCGGCCGAGGCGTGGACGGTGAGGCCGTCGACCGGCTTCAGATGCCCGGCCAGCAGCTCCAGCACCGCTTCCGTCAGCAGCGCCTTGGTCTCGGGGGTCCGGCCGGGCAGCATCGCGATCGAGACGTTGACGATGGAGTCGCCCTCCGCGGCGTCCCCGACGACGGAGTCCTCGGTACGGCGGAACCGGGTCTTGCAGGCGGGGATCCTGGTGGACACGGCCTCGGCGACGAGGGGGTGCAGGGCCAGCGCGAAGCCGCGGCGGTCGAAGCTGTCGTCGAGCTCGGCGGAGTAGTCGACGGTGATCTGCGGCATCAAGCGCTCCTGTGTGCGGATACGGGTATGCATACGTGTACGGCGTGCATGCACGTGTACGCCTTCAGCTTCGCGTGATCGCGCCGCCCGCACAAGGCAGCACGAAGCGGCCGGTCCCGCCTCCCGCCCGAGGGCAGGGAGCCGGGACCGGCCGGTGGGGCGGGGCGTCAGCGCTGGGAGAAGACGGCGACCGTGCGCCCCGGCACGGTGAAGCCGCCCGACTTCCGTTCGTACGAGGACTTCTTGACCGTGCCGTCCGCGCCTGCCGTCTGGACGGGGTGGAGGGCGTACTCCTTGCCCGCCAGCCCGGGGACGTCCTGGGTCTGCGTGCCAGGGGTGGCGTTCATGACGACGACCAGCTTGCCCAGGCGCATCGTGATGACTCCGGGCGTCTCCTCCTTGCCGGAGAGCGGGAAGGACAGGGTGTCCTGGACCTGCCCGGCTGTGGCGAGACCGAATTCCTTCTCGGTGGTGCGGATCGTGAGCAGGTCCTGGTACGCGGCGGACGCGCCGGTGATCTGCGCGCACCCGGGGTTGAGCGCGGCGGAGGCCAGCAGCGGCTTCCCGTACGACCACTTGTCCTTGTTGTCGGCGGCGGGCGGCAGTCCCCGGCCGAAGCCGTTGCCCTTGCGGCAGTCCCAGTGCAGCGCGTTGAACCAGTCACCGCTGTCGTAGGAGTTGCGGTCCAGCGACTTGGAGCGCAGGAGGTCGGTGCCGGCCTGGGAGAGCGCCGGTCCCTGGGAGAGCGCGGCGGTCGCCATGGCCAGGACCTGCATGCGGGCCCGGTCGGCCGCCGTGGTGTCCGCCGGGAGCTTGAACGCGAGGGCGTCGTAGAGGGTTTCGTTGTCGTGGGCGTCGGCGTAGGCGAGCGCGTCACCGGGCACCGCCGCGTATCCGGCGGGGGCGCCGTTGTAGTCGACGGCCGATCCCTTGAGCGTGCGGCCCTGGGTGTCGGTGAAGGTGTAGTCGGCGAGGTTGCCGGTGAGGCCGACCTTGATCAGGTCCTGGTAGTGGAGCAGCCGGGCCTTCTGTTCGGCCTCGGTGCCGTTGTCGGCGGAGGTGTTGGGGTCGGTGTAGAGGCCGGAGGCGAAGCCCTGGACGCCGGGGTCCTCGTCGAAGGGGCCGCCGCCGCGCACGGCGTCGCGGGCCCGGTCCGAGAACGTGGCGATGCCGGTGCCGGCCATGTTCTTCTGGGTGGCCTGGACGAAGCGGGCGTCGTCGGCGATCTCGCCGAAGTTCCAGCCCTCGCCGTACAGGATGATCTTCTTGCCGTCGACACCGTCCTCGGCGACGGTGAGCTCGTCGAGGGCCTTGCGGACCGCGAGGATGTTGGCCTTGGGGTGGTGCCCCATGAGGTCGAAGCGGAAGCCGTCGACCTTGTACTCCTTGGCCCACGTCACGACGGAGTCCACGACGAGCTTGCCCATCATGGTGTTCTCGGTCGCGGTGTTGGCGCAGCAGGTCGAGGTGGCGACGGTGCCGTCCTCCAGGAGCCGCTGGTAGTAGCCGGGAACGATCTTGTCGAGGACGGACTTGTCGTCCTGGCCGGAGGCGACGGTGTGGTTGTAGACGACGTCCATGACCGTCCGCAGCCCGGCGCCGTTGAGTCCCTGGACCATCTGCCGGAACTCGGTGGTGCGCTTCGTGCCGTCGGGGTCGGAGGCGTAGGAGCCCTCGGGGACGGTGTAGTGCAGCGGGTCGTAGCCCCAGTTGAAGCCGTCCTTCGCGGCGGCTTCGGTGACGCAGCTCTGCTGCTCCTCGGAGTCGGGGGCGTGTGCGGACGGGTCGCAGGCCGGCTTCTGCTGGTCGGACTTCTTCTCCGGGATGGTCCCGATGTCGAAGACGGGCAGCAGGTGCACGTAGCTGGTGCCGGAGTCCGCGAGCTCCTTGAGGTGCTTCATCCCGTCGGAGCGGGTGTCGGTGAAGGCGAGGTACTCGCCGGGGTGCTTCGACGTGCTGTCCGTGACGGAGAAGTCCCGGACGTGCAGCTCCTGGATCTGGGCGTCCCGCAGCGGCACGGCGGCGGGCTTCTTCAGTGCGGACCAGCCGCGGGGCGCGAGCTTCGGGTCCTCGAGGTCGACGGCGAGGCTGCGGGCGGAGTCGGCTGTCAGCGCGGTGGAGTAGGGGTCGGTCACCTTGTTGGTGACCATCTTCTGGACGGTGGGCGCCCAGACCTGGACGGCGTAGCGGTAGGGCTTGCCGTTCCAGCTCTTCTTTCCCGTGACCGACCAGACGCCGGTGCGGTCGTCGCGTCGCATCGGGACGGTCTTCCCGTCGAGTTCGAGCGAGACGGCGCGGGCGGTGGGTGCCCAGACGGAGAGCGTCGGGCTGCCCTTACGGAAGACGGGCCCGAGGGCGGCGGTGCTCGCGGCCTTCCCGTACAGCGTGTCCAGGGCACCCGCGGTCTGTACGCCGGTGGCGGCGAGCAGGGCGCCGTTGGCGGCGCGCTGGGTGGCGATCAGCTGGCCGCGGAGGGACTCACGGACGCGGTCCCGGTCGCGGGTGTCGACGGTGAACGCGGGATAGTCCTTGAGGTGCGGGTACTTCGCCTTCTGCGCGTCGGTGAGCTCGGTGGAGCCGAGCCGCAGCCACTGCCCCTCGTCGGACAGCGCGCCGTCCACGACGGAGATACCGCCGTTCTTCGCGTACACGAGCTGCTGGCTGGTGGCGTCGGTCGCCTTGACCTTCCAGACGACGGTGTTCGCGTCGATCCACTGGGCCTCGGCCTTGGTGAGGTCGGGCGTGGGCACCCCGCCGGCCTGCGGCAGCAGGTAGCCGGACTCGCCGCCGAGCATCCAGACCTCGTGCCCGTGCGAGGCGATGTCGAGGGACTGGTCGCCCGGGAGGTCCTTCTCGTCGCCCTTGTGGAGGATGTAGCTGAGGGAGGTGGCACCGTCGGTGAGCGGGACCTCGTAGGTGACGCCGTAGGCGTCGGTCCTCACGGGCTGCAGGGGCTTCGCCCAGTCCGTCGGGGCGGCGGCACCGGTCCAGGTGTGCAGGCCCCAGCCGTCGTAGTCGCCGTCGGCGCGGTGATAGTGCAGGACGGCCTTGGAGGTGTCCTGCGCCGGGGCCTCGGGAGCCTCGGTGGCCTGCTCGTCCTTGCCCTGCTCGACCCAGACCTGTCCGGTCCTCGCGAGGTCGACGGTGCGCTCGGGACCGTCGGCCGTGCCGTTCTTCTCGACCGTGTACGGGACCGAGGACGCGCCCTCGTCGAGGTCGATCCAGGCGAAGGCGCCGTAGGCGTCACGGCCGACGAAGTCGACGCTCCTGTCACCGGACTTCAGCTGCCAGCCCTCGTAGTCGCCGTCCGCACGCTTGTAGTGGACGACGGCGTGGTCGCGTTCGACGGCGACGGGCTTAGGGGTGGGCGGGGCCTGGCCCGCGGTGGTGGAGGCCAGGGCGCTCGCGGTCCGCCCTGCGCGGTCGACGACGACGGCCTTGTAGCGCAGCGCGGTACCGGCCTTCACCGACTCGTCGAGGTGCTGGGTGACCTTGTACGGGGCGTGGTCGGCGGAGCCGAGGGTGACCCACTTCCCGTTGCCTGTCTGCGCGGCGAACACGACGCGGTTCAGGTCCCCGCCGTCCACGTCGGCGCTGATCTCGACGGTGCCGGTGGCTCCTGCGGCCGGGGCCTGAACGGTGACCGAGGGATTGGCTGCGGGGGCACCGAGCGGCTTGTCGGCGCGGAGCACGATGCTGGAGAGGGCGGGCACCGTGACCTTGACCGTCTTGTCCGCTCCACTTCGCACGGTGCCGGAACCGCCGTACAGAGTCCGGAAGTTCATGGCGGCCGACGCGGTGGGCAGCTCGACGGTCCTCGCCTCGGAGAAGTTGTTCGAGGCGACGACGTATTCGTACGGGCGCTTGGTGTCCGTACGCGAGACGGCGTAGACGGAGTCCTTTGAGTAGCGCTCGGTCTGGGTTCCGTCGCGCAGGGCCGGGTGCTCCCGGGTGAGCTTCGACAGGGCCGCTATGGAGCGGTAGAGCGGGTGGGCGGTGTCGTACGCGTCGGAGGCGTGCGTGCGGTCGGTGCCCAGCTGGTCGTCGTCGAGGTAGTCGGCGGTCTTCGACGCGAAGAGCGTCTGGCGGGAGTCCTTGTCGCCGCCCGCTCCCGTGTAGCCCTGCTCGTCGCCGTAGTAGATCACCGGGTTGCCGCGGCCGAGGAACATCAGCTCGTTGGCGAGGCGGGCGCGGTCCATGAGCTCGGCGTCGCCGGCCTGCGGGTTGTCCTGCTTCAGGAAGGTGCCGAACCGGCCCATGTCGTGGTTGCCGAGGAAGGTCACCTGCTCGTAGGCGTTGGCCTTGTCGGTGGTGTACCGGTAGTCGTCACCGTAGACCGCGGCGAGTTTCGAGGCGGGGGCGCCCTGGGATGCGTACTGCCGGGCGGCTTCCTGGAAGGGGAAGTCGAGCGTCGCGTCGAGCCTGCCCCGCGTCACGTAGGGGGAGGTGACCGCGGTGTCGGCGGAGTAGACCTCGCCGAACATGAAGAAGTCGTCGCGGCCGCGCTTCGCCGCGTAGTCGTCGAGGACGGTGGCCCACTGGGTCCAGAAGTCCATGTCGACGTGCTTGACGGTGTCGATACGGAAGCCGTCGATGCCGAAGTCGCGGACCCACTTCTCGTAGATCTTCTCCATGCCGGAGACGACCTCGGGGCGCTCGGTCCACAGGTCGTCGAGCCCGGAGAAGTCGCCGTACTCGGTGGACTCGCCCGCGTAGGTCGAATCGCCCCTGTTGTGGTACATCGTGGTGTCGTTGAGCCAGGCCGGGACCTTCTTGCCCGTGTTCACCGGGGTGTACGGGAAGGAGTCGGCGTCCACCTTGCCGACGCCCCGGGTGTCGTCGAACGGCCGGCCGTCCTCGTCGAGGTACGGGAAGGCGCCCTTGGGCTTGTAGCCGTACTTCTTCTCGGCGTAGTCGACGGTGTCGGCGGTGTGGTTGGTGATGACGTCGAAGAAGACCTTCATGCCCTTGCCGTGGGCCTTGTCGATCAGCTTCGTCAGGTCGGCGTTGGTCCCGAAGTGCGGGTCGACCTGGGTGAAGTCGGTGATCCAGTAGCCGTGGTAGCCGGCCGACGCGTTGTCCCCCGTGCCCTGGACCGGCCGGTTCTTGAAGATCGGGGCGAGCCAGATCGCGGTGGTGCCGAGGCCCTTGATGTAGTCGAGCCGCTGGGTGAGGCCCTTGAGGTCGCCGCCCTGGTAGAAACCCTTGTCCGTGGGGTCGAAGCCCGTCTCCATCCGCGAACCGGTCAGTCCGCCGCGGTCGTTGGAGGTGTCGCCGTTGGCGAAGCGGTCGGGCAGCACGAAGTAGAACTGCTCGCGGGTCAGGTCGTGCCTGGCCGGCTCCTTCGCGAGCTTCGCGTCCGAGGGAGGGGACGGAGGTCTGGGCGCGGCGGACGCGGAGGCCGCCGGCACGACGGGGAGAAGCGCCGCGCACAGTGCGGCTACGGCTCCCCGCCGGAGGGTGGTTCGGGACACGGGCGGGTACTCCTCGGCTTTCGGGGTTCTGGCGATGTGGAGCGGGTGCGGGCCGGGGACGCACACCCTCGCGCCCCCGGCCCGCGACGAACGGGGTCAGCTGCGCCAGACGTCGGCGGTCAGCGCGGCCTTGCCGGAGGACGGCACGGTGGCGGTGCGGTTGGCGCCGCCCTCCCACGTGACGTTGCCCGCGGCGTCCTTGCGGAGGTACTTGTACTCGAACACCGTGCCCGCGGGCAGGCCGACGTCGAGCTTCCAGACGGGGTACGTCGCCGGGTCCAGCTTCAGCGCGCTGCCCGGGGCCCAGTTGCCGAGGGCGGCCTGGTTGCCGGTGACGTAGATGTTCTGGCCGGACTGGGTGGTGGCGTTGACGCCGAAGGAGGCGCCGGACTGACCGGTACCCGGGTCGGGGGTGGTTCCGCCGCCGGTGCAGGTACGAGCGTTGACGTGCAGGGCCACGGCGGTGTTCGCACCGAGGGTGGCGGTGAACTGCCCGGAGCCGTTGACGGTGACGCCCTTGCCGGACTGGACGTCGCAGTAGTCACCGGAGGGCAGCGACGTCTGGAAGGTCCGGGTCAGCGAGGAGCCCTCGTGGTTGATGGCGACGTACGCCTTGGAGCCACGGCCGAAGGCGATCTGGTCGCCGCCGTTGTCCCACCAGTTCGAGACGGCCTGGCCGCGGGCGGCGTTACGGAAGCCGACCATGGAGGAGATCTCGCGCCAGGCGTGCTGGCACTTCCAGCCGTCGCTGTAGCAGGCGTTCACCTGACCGCCGTTGGGCGGGCCGGCGTCCTTGTCGGTCCACTCGTAGCCGGAGTGGACGTCCGGGGAGCCGTAGGGGTAGGCCAGCATGAAGACGCTCGCCAGCGTGTAGTTGGCGCCGTCCTTGTAGTTCAGGGTGTCGCCGCCGCGCTCGGTGTCGTGGTTGTCGACGAAGACCGCCGACTTGCCCGACTCCATGAAGCCCCAGCCCTCACCGAAGTTCTTGAGGTAGGCGAGGTTCTCGTTGTTGAAGACCTGCTTGAGACCGCGGCCGTAGCGGAACTCCTGGACGTCGCCGCTGCCGAGGTACTCCGAGGGGGAGACGGCCTCTCCGGCCCCGTGGATGGCCTCGTGCTTCCAGTACACGCCGGGCTTGCTGAGCCGGGACTTGATGTTCGTGAGGTCGGCGGCCGGCATGTGCTTGGCCGCGTCGATGCGGAAGCCGTCGACACCTAGGGAGAGCAGGTCGTTGAGGTAGCCGGCGATCTTGCCGCGTACGTAGTCCTCGCCGGTGTCCAGGTCGGCGAGCCCGACCAGCTCGCAGTTCTGGACGTTGACCCGGTCGCCGTAGTTGCTGATCTGCGACTGGCAGTCGTTCATGTCGTTGACCGAATAGATGCCCGGGTAGTTGTACTTGGAGTACGACGAGCCGCCCGTGCCGGTGCCCGAACCGGCCGACATGTGGTTGATCACGGAGTCGGCTATGACCTTGACGCCTGCGGTGTGACACGTGTTCACCATGCTCGCGAAGGCCGTTCGGTCGCCGAGACGGCCGGCGATCTTGTAGCTGACGGGCTGGTACGAGGTCCACCACTGGCCGCCCTGGATGTGTTCCTGGGGCGGCGAGACCTGGACGTAGCCGTAACCGGCCGGCCCGAGGCTGTCGGTGCATGCCTTGGCGACCGAGGCGAACTTCCACTCGAACATCACCGCGGTGACGTCCTTCTCGCCGGGCGGTGCGGCCTGGGCCGCGCCGGCGGTGCCGAGCCCGGCGGGGATGGCGAGCACGGCGGCGCTCATGGTGAGGGCGAGCGCGCCGGACAAGGGCCTGCGTGCCATGACGTTCCTCCTGCGGTGGGGGAAGTGCGGGGATGGCGGAGCAGCCTCCATGGCAACGCGCCGTGCCCTCAAGGCTTGTGAAGGTTCTTGCAGCAAGGATGCAAAACCCTGTGTGCGGCAGACCGTACGAGTCTGACCTGCCCTGGTCAACCCCCCGGACATCACGCGATCACGTCCCGCTCACATCCTCGAAATCCCGGAGATTTCTTCCTGCAAGGCCTTACGCAAAATATTGCGGTGCTGTTAAGTTCATCCCGACTCCGGCCCGGCCGGCCGGGGGTCCGGTCCGCCGGATCCCACGCGCCCGTCCGGCCGGGCCGGTCACGCCACGGAGAGGCCCGGACGTCGCTTCCCCGCCGGCCCATCCCGGGCCGACTTCCGGGCCTCTCCCGCGCGTGCCGCCCATGCCGAGGGGTCGTCCTGCGCGCCTTTCCCCAACTCACCTGGCGCAGGCGCGATTCCGTCGGCGGCACCTCCCCTCGAGCCATGCCGGACCAACAGGAAACGCGCCTCCGGTGCGGGCCTGACCGGGCATTACACTCACCACCTATGTGGCCAGGACAGCAGTCGCCCTCCGGACAGCCGAACCCGCAGGACGGATACCCCCGTCCGGATTCCACGCAGCCTGCCCCGGGCCTGCACTACGCACCTACGGTCGGCATGGGCGCGCCCGAACCGCCCCGTCGCCGCCGGAACCGGACCGCTGTCGCCGCCGTGGCCGCTGCCACGGCCGTCGTCGTGGCGTGCGGAGTGACCGGCTTCCTGGTGCTCCGCGGTAACGGGGACGACGCGGCCGACGCGAAGCCGGGGGCGACGGACTCGGCGAGCACCGGGGACAAGGACAGGCGTTCGACCGAAGGCGGTTCCGGTCCTCTCGTCCCCGGCTGGAACACAGTGGTCAACGCCAAGCGCGGCATCACCTTCGATGTACCGGCCACCTGGGCGCGGCAGTCCGCGGACTGGGTCAGCTACGTCGCGGAGGACAGCGACCCGGAGGAGAAGCCGCTGGTCGCGATGATGGCCCCGGCGGTCCTCAAGGAGAAGTGGTGCACGTCCGACGACGACAAGGACGGTGCCGAGGACGACACCCCGCTCGCGTCGACGGGCACCACCGGGGAAAAGGGCGCGCGGAGCGCCGCCGAGGCTGCCGAGGACACGGCGAAGAAGTGGGTCTACGGCGGCTACACCCAGCCCGACAGCACACACCTGGAGATCGGTGAGGCCGAGTCGTACCGGACGAAGTCGGGTGTCGAGGGCAGCCTCGTGACCGTCACGTCCGACGGAGCGCCGGCGAAGGGCAAGTGCGGCACCGACGGCAAGGCGGTGACGTTCGCCTTCAAGAACGCGGAGGGCAAGTTCGTGTCGTGGACCTATGTCGGGGCGCACGGGGTGTCCGACGAGGTGTCCGACGCCACGATCCGCGAGATCCTCAGCACGGTACGGCTCTTCGAAGAGGGCGACGGTCAGGGCTGAGGGGGCCGTGCCCTGCGGTGAAGTGGCGCACGGCGTCGGAGGGGCCCCGGGGGGCGGCTACGCTCTTGCCGGTCAGTGACGAGCCGAGGAGTGAAGAGTGCGCGACGCCGCCGTGACGCCCGGAGGGGACAGGATCCGCTGGGTGGAGCTGCCCGGACAGGAGCCGGCCCGTGTCTATGTGCACGGCCTCGGCGCGACCTCTCCCGCCTACTTCGCACAGTCGGCCGCCCACCCGCTGCTCACCGGCCGCAGGTCGCTGCTCGTCGACCTGCTGGGGCACGGCATCAGCGACCGGCCGGCCGACTTCGACTACAGCCTCGAATCACACGCCGACACGCTGGCCGCCGCCCTGACGTACGCGGGCGTCACGGGCGCGGAGTTGGTCGCGCACAGCATGGGTGGTTCGGTCGCCGTGGTCCTGGCGTCCCGTCACCCGCGCCTGGTGTCACGCCTCGTTCTGGTGGACGCGAATCTCGACCCTTTGACGCCGGTACCCGGCGCCCCGGGGAGCAGCGGGATCGCCGCCCTCTCCGAACCCGACTTCCTGGCGGGCGGCTGGCAGGACATCCGCGACCTGGCGGGCCCGCACTGGTGGTCCACGATGCGCCTGACCGGCCTGGAGGCCCTCCACCGCAGCGCCGTACACCTCACCCGGGGGACCACTCCCATGATGCGTGAGCTGCTGGTGGAGCTGGGCATTCCGCGAACGTTCCTGTACCCGCAGCCCGACGGCCCACCCGCCGGGACCGACGCGCTCACCGGAGCCGGTGTGCGCGTGGTCCCGGTCCCGGACTGCGGGCACAACATCATGCTGGACCAGCCGGACGCGTTCGCAAGGGAGACCGCTGCGGCGCTCTCGGCGGACGGCTGAGGGTCAGCGGCCTGTTGGTTCCTCCGCGCCGAAGATCTCTTCGGCGGTGGTGGCATGAACCGCACGGATCAGCCACGTGCGGGCCAGTTCCGAGTCGGTGCAGGTGGTGAGCTTCTCGCGAGTGGCGTCGGTGATGTCGATGCCACGTGCACCGAGGAGGATCAGGATGCTCTCGCCGCGAGCTTGGGCGCGGCCCTGGGCGCGGCCCTGGGCGCGGCCCTCCTCCCGGATCTCCTCGGAGAGTGGCGAGATGTAGAAGGAAAGATCAGCCACCAGGTTCCTCCATCGTTGTCCGAGCGGAACCGATGCCGGCAGCCCGCGAAGGGCAACCGGCATCGGAACGACGTCATCGATCGGCGGAAGTCGCCTCGCCGAAGATCTCGTCAGAGGTGGTGACGATCGCTGCGCGCAACAGCCATCGACGGAGGCGCTCCGGGTCATCGCAGGTGGTGACCTTGTCGCGGGTGGCGTCGGTGATCTCGATGCCACGTGCGCCGAGGATGAGCAGGACGTCCTCGGCGCGACTCTCGACGCGGCCCTCGACGCGGCCCTCATCCCGGATTTCTTCGGAGAGCGGCGAGGTGTAGAAGGAGAGATCCACGGCCACCAGGTTCCTCCACTGTTGTGCGGCGGGGCGGTTGCCCAGGCCTTGTGCGATGAGTTCGACGAAGGGTTCGGCGATCGATTCCGGTGTGTCGCGCAGGGCGACCGACATCGTCTTCAGTATGGCATCGACGTCCGGATTGTCTGCGTGTGTAATCGCGGAGAGTGTGGCGAGCGCGAGGTCCTTCCGGGCTTCGGCCACGTTCGTGATGACGGGCATGTTGTGGGGGCCCGCCACCAGGGGGCGAGTGGTGACGGTCGGCCATTGGGGCAGGCCGATCGTGAGGGGCCGGGCCGCCCACGCGGCGGTCGCGTGATCCTGGCAGATCACGAGGAGCAGCACGGGGAGCCGGTACTTGTTGTTGAGGTAGGTGACGTAGTAGGGCCAGCTGGCTGTTTTGCCGGGGTCCTTCTTGCCCTGGGCTTCGACGATGAGGAGGAAGGGCCCGTCGTGCTGCGTCTCGATGCGCAGGAGGGTGTCGACACGTCGTTCGAGCGGCTCGTTCTCGGTGAGGTCGACGGTCAGTGGCGCTGCCGACGCGAGGGGCGGGAGTTCGAGCCCGAGGACTTCGGGAAGCCTGGAGAACAGGCCCGGCTCTTTTTGAAAGATGCGGTGCATCGCTTCGTGCGGTGCGCTGACCATGGGTTTCCGTTCGGGATTAGGCGGCTGTGGACAGGTCGGTGCGGCAGTCCCGGCAGTGGCCGGGGTGCCGCGAGCGGAAGGCGCGGTCGCAGTGGTCGCAGTTCTGGAGCGGGATCACGATCGCGCCGGGGCGTGTGGGCGGTACGAGGTCCTGGGCACCGGGGAGCGGCGGTGGCAGAAGGGCGGTGATGCGGTGCCGCAGGAGCTTGGCGGGGTGGTTGAGCGGCACGGGGAGGTCGGCGGTGAGGGCGTGCCGGACGGTGTCGGGGTGGGCATCGCGCTCGAGCCAGGTGACGACGCCCGGGACGAGTACGCGGATGTCGGTCTCGGACAGCACCAGTCGGGGCGCGTGACGTCGCAGGTCGGAGAGGAGTGCGGCGGCAGTGCGCTGGAGCTCAGGGGTGCACGCCTGCGGCTGCGGGAGCGGTACGGGTGCTGCTGTGCGGGCGGTAGGGGGCGGGACGAGGACGGCGGCGGGCTGTGGTGGGGGTGGGGCGGGCGGCGAGATCACCGGGGCGGGCTCGGCCGTACTGCGCGCGGACCGAGGCCGAGGGGCCCTGGCGGCGAGGGCGTCCGCGCCCGGCTGGTTGTACGAGACCGTGCGCGTCACGATCCGCCCGTCACCGAGGCGTACGCGGCTGCGGTGCAGGTAACCGGCCGCCTCCAACTCCCTCAGGGCGGCGGCAATCCGGGTCTCGCTCTCCGGGAAGCGTTCGGCGAGGCGCTTGATGCCGATCCTCGCTCCGGCCGGCAGCGACTGGATGTGCACGGCCAGGCCGATCGCGACGAGGGAGAGGCCGCGGCGCTGGGCGAGGTGGTTGCCGATGACGGTGAAGCCTGCAGTGTGCCGGACATTGACGTGGATGACGCCCGATCCGGCGGGCTGAGCGCCCGGAGGCGCGCTAATCTGCTGGGTACCCATCAGGAAGCTCCGAACTTCCTCGGTGGTCAGGCCCTCGCTCGGGATGTCAGTCCCGGCGGGGGCCGTCTCATGTCTGTGGTGGTCGAGGCGAGCATATGCCCGACAACATGTGCCAAATCCAGTTCAGTTGCTCTTTGTCACCCGAGTGAGTGACGAAGCATGAACTACGGCGGGTTGGGTGGGGAGGGGTGATTTCCCCACGTTCTTAAAAGCTTTAGACATCGTGGGCAGCCGCGTCGCGGCTCACCGGGTCGTGGGTCCCCGCGACCCGGTGGCGACGGTCACGGTGCGAGGTCGACCTCAGCCCAGACCGTCTTGCGCGGGGCGGGCCCGACGTCGATGCCCCAGCGGTCCGCGAGCGCCCCGACGATCAGCAGGCCGCGCCCCGACTCGGCTTCACCGCCGGGCAGATCGAGGGTTCCGGGCGCGGGAGGCAGCCGGTCGCCCCGGGCGTCGGTCACTTCGATACGGAGGAGCGCATCGCGGAGGACTGCGAGGCGCAGCCGGAAGTCCCGGCCTGCTACACGGCCGTGAACGGTGGCGTTGGTGGCCAGCTCGGCGACGATGTGCGCGGCCGACTCCATGGGGAGTCCCCAGTGGGTCAGATGCGCCGTGGTGAGCAGGCGAGCGAGCCGGGCGCCCCGGCGGGTGGGAGAGAGCAGCACGGTGAACTGCCGGGTCGGAACGGAATGTTCGGTTCGGGTGATTTCTTGGGTCACGTCACTCAGCGTGGCCTTTTTTGCTTACCGTGAAGAGGGGAAAGCCGGTTACGTACGGTGATTGTCCCGTCCTTGTCCAGTGCTGTCCCGGCTGTCCTGGGTGACTGCCCGGGGATTACAGAGGTTGATGCAAGAACGGCAGGCACGTCGGAAGTGGGGCACGAATGAGCGTGGATGAGGCCGGGACGGACTGCGGTAACGCCGGAGCGGACGAGCCCGGTTGGGAGGTCGATCCCGAGGACGAGTCGGGCTCGGCACTGGTCGCCTCCGTGGGCCGTCAGATCAAGGCATGGCGGGAGTCGGCGGGCATGCGGGCCGGTGAGTTCGGGGCCGCGATCGGGTACGGGGAGGATCTCGTCTTCAAGGTGGAGGGCGGCCGTCGTATCCCTCGCCCTGAGTTCCTGGACAGGGCGGACGAAGTGCTCGGGGCAGGCGGCAAGCTCGCGCTGATGAAGCGGGAGTTGGCCGAGGCGCGGTACCCGAAAAAGGTCCGGGACCTGGCCAGACTGGAAGCACGAGCAGTCGAACTCTCGGCGTATGGAGATCACAACCTGCACGGGCTGCTACAGACCGCCGACTATGCACGGGCACTCTTCGAAATGCGACTGCCCGCCTATGAGCCGGATGAGGTCGAGCAGGCAGTGGTTGCACGCATGGCCAGACAGTCGATCTTCGAGCGATCCCCGTCCCCCGCGATTAGCTTCGTACAGGAGGAAGCAACGTTGAGGCGTCCACTCGGAGGCACAATGGTGCTGCGTCGGCAGCTCGAACGCCTGCTGCTGGTCGGTCAGTTGCGGCACGTCTCCATCCAGGTCATGCCGATTTCCCGCGAGGAACACGCCGGAATGCAGGGAGAGACGCAGGTGCTGAAATTCAAGGACGGAACAGCGCTGGGACGCTCGGAGGGTGCGTTCAACGGACGGCCGGTATCCGACCCGAAACAGCTTCGAATCCTTGAACTGCGGTATGGAATGATCCGGGCCCAGGCTCTCACCCCTCGGGAGTCGCTGGCCTTCATCGAGCAACTTCTGGGAGAGACATGATCAGCGAGCTGCCCGCCGGGGGCGTCGACAGACTGAAGTGGTTCAAGAGCAGCTACAGCAGCAACAGCAGCGAAGCGGACTGCGTAGAGCTCGCGACCACCCCCCGCACCGTGCACGTCCGCGACTCCAAGGACGCACCCGGACCGCGCCTCGGGTTCACCCCGGCGGCATGGGAAGCCTTCGTGGCGTACGCCTCCGAGAGCTGACACCTCGAGTGAGGGGCGTAGGCAGCTACGCGTAACGGGCGCTCCGACCAGGGCCCTTGATCCAGACCGTCAAGCTCGCAGGTACATGGCGGCAAGGTTCTGCCCGGCGGGCCTTTGATCAGTATGGTCATAGGATCATGCATGCCTGGATCTTGTTACTCGCCGCGTTTGTCGTTTTCATCCTGCCGACCACCCTGGTCTGGCTGCTGGGACGGCGAGCAAAAGTCCCCAGCTGGATACTGACCGTGTTCTTGCTGGCCGGGTGGCTGACAGTGGTCGTCAGCGGGTTCCTGTCGCAGCGCGCGCAGCCCTACCTGTTTCCCGAAACGTCGCCCTGCTACGGCACGCGCAGCACTCCCGTCTCGCAGTATTTCCCGCCCGATTCCTTCTGCCGCCACGCTGACGGGGACGTGCGGCCGGTCAACGGGCCGGACGCCAAGCTGGTGTTCTGGACAGCCGCCGGCACCACTGTGGCCATGGCGGTTGCCGCCGCCCGTGCACGGCGTCGTCAACGAGGCTGATCGCACTCGCCTCGTCCAAGGCGACCGGCTCTCGACCACCCCCTGCGGACCCGGCCTCATCGCCACGCGCGCGGCCTGTCTCACACACGGGCACTGCGGGCACAATGCTCTCCGTACGCCGGGCGGGGGGCCTGGGTCACCGTGGCGACCGAAGGGGCTCGGGGATGGGCTGGGGCGGCGGGCGCGTCCTGCGCGACCGCAATGTGGTGTTCTACCTGAGTGGTGTGGTGGTCTCGGGCTTCGGCAGTTCCGCCATGGCCCTCGCAGCCGGCGTCTGGGCCAAGTCACTCACCGGGTCGGACAGTCTGGCCGCACTGACGACCTTCTGCGTATGGGCGCCCGTCCTGCTCGGTCCGCTGATCGGCACGCTGGCCGACCGCACGCGTCGGCGGCCGTTGCTGATCTGGACCAATCTGGGCATGGCCGTGGTACTGCTGCCGCTTCTCGCCGTCCACTCCAGCGATCAGATCTGGGTCCTGTTCGCCGTGCTGACGGTGTACGGCACCAGTTCGGTGCTGCTGGACGCTGCGGAGGCCGCATTGGTGGCGGCCGCAGTTCCGGAAACCCTGCGCGGTGACTTCAACGGGCTGCGGATGACGGCCAACGAGGGGATGAAACTGGTCGCGCCGCTTCTGGGCGCGCTTCTCTTCGTACAGTTCGGCGGCCGTGCGGTGGCCCTGCTGGACGCCGTCACCTTCATGCTTGCCGCCTTGGCCTTCACCCTCATACGCGTATCCGAACCTGCGCCCCGCCCGGAGAAGGCCCAGCGGTGGAGCGCCCAGGCCGCCGGGGGAATCCGTTACCTGCGACATCAACCGGTCCTGTGGCGCCTGGTGCTGGCCGGGGCCGGGACCATGGGCGTGGCCGGGCTGAACGGGGCGTCGGTGTATGCCGTGGTCGACGCGGGTCTCCACCGTCCGCCGGCCTTCGCCGGGGTCCTCTACGCCGTGCAGGGCGTCGGCTCCGTAGTCATCGGGCTGTTCGCCGGTGCTCTGCTGCGGCGGATGCCCGAGCGGGTCTTCGCCGCGGCTGGAATCATGCTGTTCGCGCTGGGTGTCGCCCTGCGCGTCATCCCCTCGGTGCCCGTGGTCCTGCTGGCCAGTGCGATGATCGGCGCGGGGCTGCCCTGTGTGCTGATCGCGGCCATGACCGCCGTTCAGCGCGAGACCCCGGGCAACCTCCTCGGCAGAGTGGCGGCAACCGCCAACACCCTCCTCTTCGCCCCCAACGCCGTTGCCCTGGCTGCGGGGGCGGGCCTGCTCGCCCTCGTGGACCACCGCGCCCTGCTGGTCGTGGCAGGAGCCTCGGCAGCCGCCGCTGCGGTCGGCTGCCTCCTCGGTAGCGGCGCCCGGACACACGGAGCGGTCCTCGCGCCGGAAGGACCGTTGCGTGTCGACGAGCCGGGCGCCGAACGGACGGAGGCCGCCCACGAACCCCGCTGAGCCGGTCTCGGAGGTCCCGGCCGAGGAAATGCCTTGAGTCTCCAGTGAGTGGAGACAGCAGAGTGGGGTCCGTGACTCCTCCCCCTCATGGATGAGGGGGCTTCTCGCTATGCCGGGTTGGCGTCGCGACGGACCAGCCCGGCCCGTAGAACGTTGACAGCTCCGACTGTGTCGGCGTGCGCGCTGTGGCCGCACGAGACGCAGTGGAACTTGTCCTGTGTGGGCCGGTTCTCCTTGGCGGTGTGCCCGCATTCGGGGCACTGCCTAGAGGTGTTGCGGGGGTCCACCGCGATCACCTCCCTACCGGCGCTTTCAGCCTTGCTGGTGAGGATCGTCAGGAACACCCCCCACCCGGCGTCGGAGATCGAGCGGTTCAAGCCGGTCTTCGCGGCTGCCCCGTTGGGCAGGAAGACGCCCACGTTCTCGGGGTCAGGCTTCGGCTCAACGGACTTGACCATGTTGCGGATCTTGAGGTCTTCGTGCGCGATGAAGTCGTGTTCGCGCACGAGGTCGAGCGCGGTCTTGTGTGCGTGGTCGAGACGCTGACGCCGTACCTTCCCGTGCAGCCCGGCAACCTTCTCGACGGCGCGGCGGTGGTTGGCGGTGCGCTTGTCGCGGCGGACCCGGGGGAAGCGGGCCAGGGCGCGCTGTGCGGCTTCGAGCTTCGCTGCGGCCCTGCGGCCGTGGCGCGGGTTGGGCACGAACTCGCCATGGGAGTCGGCGAGAAAGTTCGCGATTCCCATGTCGATGCCGACCACGGACCCGCCGGCCGGGGGCAGCGGTTCGGGCTGGTCCTGCTCTGCGGTCAGGACGACAAACCACTTACGGCCCTCGCGCTTGACCGAGACGGTCTTGACCTTGCCGACCACGGCACGGTGCTGGTTGACCCTGATATGTCCGACACCCTGGAAGCGGACGCGGGTGACGGGGCCGTGCGGGGTGGAATCCCAGCGGCAGCCGTCGCCGTCCTTGGGAAAGTCCACCGTATCGAACCAGCTCACTCCGCGAAAACGCGGATATCCGGGCGTCTCACCAGACTTGATGCGCCGGAAGAACGCGGTGAACGCCCTGTCGAGACGGCGAAGCGTGGCCTGCTGCGAGGAGAACGACCATCGGCCGTGTCGCTCGGGGTCGAATGCCCGGATGTCCTTGAGCTGTGCGGACTGCATCCCGTACTTGACGCTCGTCTTCGAGGGATGCCGGTAGGCGTCGCAGCGTTCCTGCAACGCTCCGTTGTAGAGGCCGCAGTGATCGCGGAGCATCTCGGAGAGGGCCTGGTCCTGACGGGCGGTGGGCCGCATGAGGAACTTGTACGCACGGATCACCCGGCCCGCCCCCTTTTCGGTTCGATCACCATACTACGCTTGGTGTATGTCACCACGCTGGGAACCAAATCCCAATATTCGTACGGGCCGTCACGTCGCCTCCAACCTTCACGCGCACCTGGTGTTCATCACCAAGTACCGGCGCGGGATCTTCGACGACGAGATGCTGAAGCGCTGCGAAGAGATCATGCGGGAGGTGTGCGAGGGCTTCGAGACCGAGCTGAGGCAGTTCAACGGCGAGGCTGATCACGTGCATCTGCTGGTGCACTACCCGCCGAAGGTCGCACTCTCGAAGCTGATCAACAGTCTCAAGGGCGTCAGCTCCCGGTACCTGCGCACCGAGTACACCGGCCGCATCAACCGGACCGGTACGGGATCGGTGGTCTGGTCCCGCTCGTACTTCGCTTCTTCGTGCGGCGGAGCACCGTTGGAGATCGTCCGCCAATACATCGAGCAGCAAAAACGTCCGCTGTGACCTGCGGGTCAGAGCAACCCTGAGATGCGTCTCCCTCCCCAGCTAAAGCAGGGGATACCCACGCAAGATCAAGGGATGGAGTTCACCCGTCGGACGGTGACGGAGGCCATGGACGCGGGCGTCAACCCGCTCAGCCACGCGGCCACACCCGTCATCGACGACCTGGTGCGCCGCTTCGCCGAGGCGTTCGCGCGCACCCCCGACGCGGAGTTCCGGGACTGGCTGGCCCAGCAGCTCGAAGAGGCGCACGATCCCAAGGTGGACCGGTACTGGCAGCTGGTGTGGATCGTCAACGGCTGGCAGGTGGTGCCGAACCTGGTCCCGGTGCACCCCTGGATCGTGAAAGCCCTGCGAGCGGGACCTGTACAGCGGGACGGGGGACCACGTTGACGTCGAACGCGTGGGCACCAGGCTGCCCGCGATACCCGTGAGGAGCAGCTCGAAGTGCTCGTGCGGGGAGGACTTCCTGGCCGGTACGCGAAAGGGGGCCGGGTCCCCCCTCCGGACCCGGCCCCCTCCTCGTGTTCCCGCGCCGCCTCAGGCGCCCCGCACCGCCGCCGTGGACCCCCGCACCACCAGTTCCGGCTGGAACACGTACTCCGTGCGCTGTACGGGGCTCCCGCCGATCTCCTCCAGCAGGGCCCCCACCGCGGCCGAGGCCATCGCCTGTACCGGCTGGCGCACCGTCGTGAGCGGCGGGTCGGTGAAGGCGATCAGCTGCGAGTCGTCGAAGCCGACGACGGAGACGTCACGCGGCACGTCGAAGCCCCTCCCCCGGGCCGCCCGCACCACGCCGAGCGCCATCAGGTCGCTGCCGCAGACGATGCCGGTGCAGCCCTGGTCGAGCAGGGCGCCGGCCGCGACCTGCCCGCCCTCGACGCTGAACAGCGTGGAGCAGACGAGGAGTTCGGCCTCGTCCCGGTCCATGTCGAGCAGCGAGACGGCCGCGTCGACGAAGCCGTCGCGCTTGCGCCGGGAGGGCACGTAGCGCTGCGGCCCGATCGCCAGACCGATCCGCCGGTGCCCGAGCTCGGCGAGGTGGCTGACGGCCATGCGTACGGCGGCCTGGTCGTCGGGCGAGACGAACGGGGCACTGATGCGCTCGTTGTAGCCGTTGATCAGTACGAACGGCACGCCGCGTTCGGTGAGCGCGGCGTAGCGCGCCGGGTCGGCCGAGGTGTCGGCGTGCAGCCCGGACAGGAACACGATGCCGCCGACGCCACGCTCGACGAGCTGTTCGACCAGCTCGTCCTCGGTGGCGCCACCGGGGAGCTGCGTGCAGAGCACCGGCGTGTAGCCGTGCCCCGCGAGCACCTGTTCCACGGACTGCGCGAACGCCGGGAAGATCGGGTTGACGAGTTCGGGTGTCACCAGTCCGATCAGTCCGGCGCTGCGCTGCCGCAGCCGCACGGGGCGTTCGTAGCCGAGGATGTCGAGCGCCGCGAGCACCCGCTGGCGCGTGGTGTCCGCGACGCCCGGCTTCCCGTTGAGCACCCGGCTGACGGTGGCCTCGCTGACCGCGGCCTGACCGGCGATGTCGGAGAGCCGCAGCGCCGGTCCGGTCCTGGGTGCGGGGACGGTCACACCGTCCACCACACCGTGGTGTCGGCGGGCAGCTCGGCCGTGTCGCCGTCGACGGCGACCGGGCCGTTGGCGAGCAGCAGCGTGCCGGGGGCGGCGATCCGCACCGGCGCGCCCGTCGTGTTGACGGTGCAGACGAAGCCGGGGCGGCCGAGCGCGAGCACGCCCTCGGGGGCGTCCAGCCACTCGACGTCCGTGCCGGCGCCGAGACCCGGGTGCTCGCGGCGGGCGGCGATCGCGGCGCGGTACAGCTCCAGGGTCGAGCCCTCCGCACCGGCCTGCGCCTCGACGGAGAGCTCGCCCCAGGTGTCGGGCTGCGGCAGCCAGCTGCCGCCGCCGAAGCCGTACGAACTGCCCTCGCGGGTCCACGGGATCGGCACCCGGCAGCCGTCGCGGAAGCCGTCCTGGCCCTCGGCGCGGAAGAAGGACGGGTCCTGGCGGGCCTCGTCGGGCAGGTCGGTGACGTCCGGGAGGCCGAGCTCCTCGCCCTGGTAGACGTAGGCGGAGCCGGGCAGTGCCAGCATCAGCAGGGTGGCCGCGCGTGCCCGGCGCAGACCGAGCTCGCGGTCTCCGGGGGTACGGATCTGGGTGCCCAGGCCCGGCGGGTTGCCGAAGCGGGTGGCGTGCCGGGTGACGTCGTGGTTGGAGAGCACCCAGGTGGTGGGCGCGCCCACCGGGCGCATCGCGTCGAGCGACGAGTCGATGACGGTGCGCAGCTCGGCGGCGTCCCAGGCGGTCGACAGGTACTGGAAGTTGAAGGCCTGGTGCATCTCGTCGGGACGCACGTAGTTGGCGGTCCGCTCGACGGTCGGGGTCCATGCCTCGGCGACGAGGACTCGGTCGCCGGAGTACTCGTCGAGGACGGTGCGCCAGCTGCGGTAGATCTCGTGCACACCGTCCTGGTCGAAGAACGGCATGACGTCGTTGCCCAGCAGTTTCAGCTGGTCGTGCGAGCCGAGGTCGGGCAGTCCCTCCGCCTTGACGAGGCCGTGGGCGACGTCGACGCGGAAGCCGTCGACGCCCATGTCGAGCCAGAAGCGCAGGATGGAACGGAACTCGTCGGCGACGGCCGGGTGTTCCCAGTTGAAGTCGGGCTGCTCGGGCGCGAAGAGGTGCAGGTACCACTCGCCGGGGGTGCCGTCCGGGTTCGTGGTCCGGGTCCAGGCGGGGCCTCCGAAGATGGACTCCCAGTCGTTGGGCGGGAGTTCGCCGTCGGAGCCCTTGCCGGGGCGGAAGTGGTAGCGCTCACGCAGGGCCGATCCGGGGCCCTCGGCGAGGGCGCGCTTGAACCACTCGTGCTGGTCGGAGGAGTGGTTGGGCACCAGGTCGACGATGATGCGCAGATCCAGACCGTGGGCCTCACGGATCAGCGCGTCGGCGTCGTGGAGCGTGCCGAACATCGGGTCGATCGCCCGGTAGTCGGCGACGTCGTAGCCCGCGTCGGCCTGCGGCGAGGCGTAGAAGGGGCTGAGCCACACGGCGTCCACACCGAGGTCCCTCAGGTACGGGAGCCGCGCGGTGACACCCGCGAGGTCCCCCATGCCGTCGCCGTTGCCGTCGGCGAAACTGCGTGGGTACACCTGGTAGATCACCGCGTCCTGCCACCAGCCGGTGCGGTGGCCCGGGGCGTCGTCGGACGTGCCGGTGGAGGGGGCAGCGAGGTGCTGGGTCATGTCGTCCCTGGGGTGTCTGGGTGGGGAGCGGCGCCGGGACCGGGTCGGGGGGCCGGCGCCGCCGTGACGGGCGCGGTGGTGCGGTCGAGCGGGACTGTGCGTCAGCCCTTGACGGCTCCGGCGGACATGCCGGTGACCAGGTGCTTCTGCGCGAAGAGGAAGACCAGTGCCGCGGGGATCGCGATGAGCACGGACGCCGCGGTCATCGGGCCCCACTGGGCTCCGTACTGGTTGACGAACTTCTGCAGCCCGCCGGCCAGCGTGAGGTTCTCGTCACCCACCATGAAGGCGGAGGCGTAGGCGACTTCGCCCCAGGCGGTGATGAAGGAGTAGAAGGCGGTGACGGCGAGGCCGGGCTTGGCGAGCGGCAGGATCAGCCGCCAGAACGTGCCGAACGGGGTGAGTCCGTCGACCTGTCCCGACTCGTCGATCTCACGCGGGATCGTGTCGAAGAAGCCTTTCATCATCCAGGCGCAGAAGGGCACCGAGATGGTGAGGTAGGTGATGACGAGCCCGGCCGGCTGGTTGAGCAGGCCCATCGTCGACATGATGTTGTAGATCGGCACGATGAGGACGGCCACCGGGAACATCTGGGTGACCAGCAGCGTCCACATCAGCCCGCGCTTGCCGGGGAAGCGGAAGCGGCTGACGGCGTAGCCGGTGGTGGCGGAGACGAAGACGCCGATGACGGTCGAGAGTCCCGCGACGATCACGGAGTTGCCGAACCAGCTCAGGAACTCGGTGTCCCTGATCAGGTTCGTGTAGTTCTCGAACGTCGTCTCTTTGAAGAAGTCCGTGGTCGACGCGAACTTCGCGGGCTTCAGCGAGGTCAGCAGGACCCACAGCACCGGGAAGACCGCGATCACCGACGTGATGATCAGGGTGAGGTGCAGGGCCAGGGACGCGGCCGGCGAGCGGTCGCCGCGCTTGCGGACCTTGCGGGCGCCGTGCTTGGCGGGGGTGGCGACGGGGGTCGCCGTGACAGTGGTCACCAGTTGTCTCCCTGCGTGCGGAGCACTCGCCGGTACACCATGGCGAAGAGCATCAGGAGTACGAGGATCAGGACGCCCCAGGTGGAGGACTGCGCGAAGTCGCGCGGGCTGATCTCGAAGGAGAATTTGTACGCCTGGGTGACCAGGATCTGGGTGGCCTCACCAGGTCCGCCGCGGGTCAGCAGGAAGATCACCGGGAACATGTTGAAGGTCCAGATGGTGGAGAGCAGGACCACCGTGGTGGACACCGGGCGCAGTCCGGGGAGCGTGACGTGGCGGAAGCGCTGCCAGGCGGTGGCGCCGTCCATCTCCGCGGCCTCGTACTGCTCCGAGGGGATCGACTGCAGTCCGCCGAGCAGGGCGACCATCATGAAGGGCACACCGAGCCAGACGTTCACGGCGATGACGGAGAACTTGGCCCAGGTGGGGTCGTTCAGCCAGGGTATGCCGTCGATGCCGGCGCCGCCGAGGATCTTGTTGAGCAGGCCGTTGTTCTCGTTGTAGAGGAAGCGCCAGGCGAAGACCGAGACGAAGCCGGGGATCGCCCAGGGCAGGATCAGCGCCATGCGGTAGGCGGAGCGGCCGACGATCCTGCGGTTGAGGATGTTGGCGAGGGCCATGCCCAGGCAGAAGGTGATGGTCACACAGGAGACCGTCCACACCAGCGTCCAGCCCAGCGTCCCGAGGAACTGGTTGCCGGTCAGGGCGTCGGCGTAGTTGTCCAGACCCACGAACTCGTAGGTGGCGGGCATCTCGTTGACGCCGATGGACCGGGCGACGTTGCGCTCGTCGGCATCGGTCAGCGAGAGCCAGATCCCGCGGACCAGCGGGTAGCCGATGATCACGCCGATCACGAGCACGACCGGGGCGACCATGGTCCAGGCGTACCAGTGGACCGACAGGGCGCGCCGCAACCTGCTCGGCGGCGGGGGGTTACCAGTACCGCGGCTCCGGCCGCGGGCGACGTCGTCGCCCGCGGCCTTCGCCACCGACTGGCTGGTGTGGACAGCCATCAGTCGGCCTGCCTTCCTGGGTTACTTCCAGCCCTCGAGGAGCTTGCGGTAGGAGTCGCCGGTCGACTTGGCCGCCTTCTCCGGCGTGGTCTGGCCGGTGAGGACCTTGGTGTACTCGACGTTCAGCGGGGCGAAGAGGCTGCCGGTCTCCGGGATCCAGGGCCGCTCGACCGAGGTCTCGACGACGGGCTTGAAGAACTGGACGATCTCGCTGTCCACGGCCTCCTTCTTGGAGTACGCGGAGGTGCGGGTCGGCAGCAGGTTCAGCTCACCGGCGGTCTGTGCCTGGGACTCGACCGACGTCATGTACTCGACGAAGGCGTAGGAGGCGTCGATGTTCTTGGAGCCCGCGTAGACGCCGAGGTTGTGGCCGCCCTGCGGGGCGCCCTGCCCGGCGGAGCCGGCCGGCACCGTGGAGATGCCCAGGTTCGCCTTGTCGGTGAACTGCTTGCCGGTGAGGGTGTCGGCCACGGCCCAGGGGCCGTTGATCATCATCGCGACGTCGCCGTTCTTGAACGACTGCATCATGTTCTCCCAGCCGTCCGTGGCGTCGGTCCTGGCCGCCCCGGAGTCGACGAGGTCCTTCACGACGCCGAAGGCCTTGACGCCCTCGGCGCTGTCCACGGTGACCTTCTTCGAGTCGGCGTCGACCAGGTCGCCGCCCTCGCCGTAGAGGAAGGAGAGGAAGTAGTAGGAGTCGTCGCCGCGCAGGTAGAGACCGGTCTTGCCGGTCTTGTCCTTGATCTTCTTGGCGATGGTCTTGAGGTCGGCGATCTTCGCGGGCGGCTCGACGCCGGCGTCCTTGAACATCTTCTTGTTGTAGAAGATGCCCATGGAGTCGATCACCTGCGGGACGGCGAAGGTCTTGCCCTCGTACTTGGTCGACGCGGCGGCCTGCTTGAGGAAGTCGTCCTGGTCCTTGAGCGCCGTGGTGCCGTCCAGCGGGGCCAGGTAGCCGAGGCTCGCGAACTCGGGGGTCCAGGCGACCTCGGAGCGGATGACGTCGGGGGCGCCGGAACCGGCCTGGGCCGCGTTCTTGAACTTGTTCTGCGCCTCACCGAACGGGACGTTGACGTACTTGACGTCGACCTTGGGGTGCTTCTTCTCGAAGCCCTCGGCGATCTTCTTGAAGACCTTGTCCTCGCTGCCGACGTTCGAGGTGTCCCACCAGGTCACCGTGCCGGAGAGCTCGCCCGAGCTCTTGCTGCCGCCGGACTCGTCGTCGCTTCCGCAAGCGGTCGCCGCGAGCGCCAGGGTCGCGACCAGGGCGGTGGCCGTTATGCCACGTCGCATCTGAACTCCTTCAACTGCCGTACCGCTCCGTCGCGGCGCCGGGTCGACGTGAACGTAACAAGGATGAAAGACGACCGAAAGACCTTGCGGAAGATTTCTGCAAGCGCTGCTGATCGTTACATTGGCGTGTCCTCAAGGTTGCCGTCAAGCCTCTTGACGGAAGCTCGCACACCCTGCCCATACCTGGCCAGGGCCGCCGTAGCGGCGGTACGACGATCGGACCGCACCGGCCCTACAGGGTCCGCAAAGTCTTGCAAGATGTTGCTACGCGGCAGCCCCCGGCCGGTGCCCGCAGGGGCGGACCGTCCGGATCCCGTACATGGTGGGCAATCCGGTACGCGCCCGGTACAGTCCAGTGCCATGACCGCACGGCTTGCCGATATCGCAACTCAGGCGGGGGTCAGCGAAGCTACGGTCAGCCGTGTACTGAACGGCAAGCCCGGTGTTGCAGCGGCCACCCGCGAATCCGTCCTCGCGGCGCTCGACGTCCTCGGCTACGAACGCCCCGTCCGGCTGCGCCGGCGCAGTGCGGGCCTCGTCGGCCTGATCACGCCCGAGCTGGAGAACCCGATCTTCCCCGCGCTGGCCCAGGTCATCGGCCAGGCGCTCACCCGCCAGGGCTACACGCCCGTGCTGGCGACACAGACGCCCGGCGGCTCCACCGAGGACGAGCTGACCGAGATGCTCGTCGACCGCGGGGTCTCGGGGATCATCTTCGTCTCGGGGCTGCACGCCGACACCTCCGCCGACATGCAGCGCTACGAGCAACTGCGTGCCCAGGGTGTTCCGTTCGTCCTGGTCAACGGCTTCTCCCCCAAGGTGCAGGCCCCGTTCATCTCCCCCGACGACCGGGCGGCGATGCGGCTCGCGGTGACACACCTGGTGGCACTGGGACATCAGCGCATCGGACTGGCGGTCGGTCCCAAGCGTTTCGTCCCGGTGCTCCGCAAGATAGAGGGATTCCACGCCACCATGCGGGAACAGCTGGACCTCACCGCCGACGCGGTGGAGGAACTGGTCCAGCACTCCCTGTACACGCTGGAGGGCGGCCAGGCGGCCGCCTCGGCACTGATGGAACGCGGCTGCACCGCGGTGGTGTGCGCGAGCGACATGATGGCGCTCGGCGCGATCCGGGCGGCCCGCAGGCTGTCGATGGAGGTGCCGCGCGACCTCTCGGTGGTGGGCTACGACGACTCGCCCCTCATAGCGTTCACCGATCCGCCGCTGACCACGATCCGGCAGCCGGTGACGGCGATGGGCCAGGCCGCCGTACGCACGCTGCTGGAGGAGATCGGCGGCACGCCCGCTCCGCACAGCGAGTTCGTGTTCATGCCCGAGCTGGTCGTACGCGGTTCAACCGCCTCGGGCCCCTCCCCGGCGGCTCGGGGCCCTCGGTAAATTACTGGATGTGCGACCGCGCCCCGACCGTAGGATCATCGGGCAGAGGGGGGCGTATCTGGCAGACTCTGCGCCTATGGGTGAATCGCACGTGACAACGCAGGAAGACCGCACGGCGGCCACCCCGTCACCCGTCACGGACGGGACGACGGTGTCGGGCTCCACGAGGGCCCGCGTCCTGCCGCGCATGCGCACCCGCCTTTCGATCCGCTCCCTGCGCGCACCGCGCCGGCCCCGCCTGTGGTTCGAGATCCTGCTGATCGCGGTCAGTTACTGGCTCTACTCGCTGGTGCGCAACGCCGTTCCCGAGCAGAAGGCCGCGGCCCTGAGCAACGCCGACTGGATCTGGTCCCTGGAGCACACCATGGGTCTCGCCTTCGAGGAGGCGGTCAACCAGGCCGTCAATTCGGTTACATGGCTGATCGTGGCGATGAACTACTACTACGCGACACTGCACTTCGTCGTGACCATCGGCGTGCTGATCTGGCTGTTCCGCCGTCATCCGGGCCGCTACGCGGCCGCCCGTCTGGCCCTCTTCGCCACCACGGCGGTGGCCCTGCTCGGTTATTACGTCTTCCCGCTGGCACCGCCCCGGCTCATGAACGGCGGCGGCTTCGTCGACACGGTGTTGCTGCACCAGACATGGGGCTCGATGGCCTCGGGCAACTTCAAGCACATGTCGAACCAGTACGCGGCGATGCCGTCCATGCACATCGGCTGGTCCCTGTGGTGCGGTCTGACCATCTGCGCCCTGGCCTCCGCCCCCTGGGCCCGGATCCTCGGCGCGCTGTACCCGGTGGCGACCCTCGTCGTGATCGTGGCGACGGCGAACCACTTCTGGCTGGACGCGGTGGGCGGGATGGCCTGCCTCGCCTTCGGGGTGTCGGTCTCCTACGCCTGGTACGGAGCGCTGCCGCACCGCCTGGCGAAGCGGGTGCAGCATCCCGGCACGGGCCGCCCGCGCATCCTGCGCCTGCGCCTGCGGCGTCCGCCGGCACCGAAGCCGGAGCCGGGGGCACAGCCCGGGGTGGCCGCCGTGGCGGTCGTACCGGACGTCCGGGAACCGAGCCCACCGGGCCGGTGATTCCGCCGGAGCACCCCGTGCGGTCTCACCCCGCGGCGCCGTAGAACCGCTCCTCCACCACCGCCCGGGCCCGCCGGGTGATCCTCCGGTAGTCCTCCAGCATGTCCCCGACGTGCCCCGGCTCGTAGCCCAGGTAGCGCCCCACCGCCGCCAGCTCTCGCGGGTTCGAGGGGAACGTGTCGCCCGGCCGTCCCCGCACCAGCATCACGGCGTTGCGCACCCGCGAGGCCAGCACCCACGCCTCGTCCAGCGTCTGGGCCTCCTCCGCGGGGATCAGGTCCGCGGCGCACGCCGCCGCCAGTGCCTGCCGTGTACGGGTGGTGCGCAGCCCCGGCTCGGCCCAGCCGTGCTGCATCTGCATCAGCTGGACCGTCCACTCGACGTCGCTCAGTCCGCCGCGCCCCAGCTTGGTGTGGAGCGTGGGGTCGGCGCCGCGCGGCATGCGTTCGGACTCCATCCGCGCCTTGAGCCGGCGGATCTCGCGGACCGCGTCGTCGCCCAGCCCTTCCACCGGGTAGCGCAGCGGGTCGACGAGCTCGACGAAGGCGCGGCCCACCTCCGGGTCGCCCGCCATGGGCTCGGCGCGCAGGAGTGCCTGGCTCTCCCACACCAGCGACCAGCGCCGGTAGTAGACCTCGTACGACTTCAGGGTGCGCGCGAGGGGTCCGGTCCTGCCCTCCGGCCGCAGGTCGGCGTCGATGAGGAGTGGCGGGTCGGCCGTCGGCAGCTCCAGCAGCCTGCGCATCTCCGTGACGACGGTGTTGGCGGCCCGGGCCGCCTCCTCGTCGCTGACCCCTTCCCGGGGCTGGTGGACGAACAGGACGTCCGCGTCCGATCCGTAGCCCAGCTCGTGCCCGCCGAAGCGGCCCATGCCGATGACGGCGAACCGGGTCGGCAGGGTGTCGCCCCAGCGCTCGCGCACGGCGGCGCGCAGGGCCCCGGAGAGCGTGGCCGCGTTCAGGTCGGTGACCGCGGAGCCGACACGGTCGGCGAGCGCCCCCGGGTCCGTCGCCGCAGGGTGGTCCTCGGTGCCGTACGAGCTGATGAGGTCGGCCGCCGTCGTACGGAACAGCTCCCGCCGCCGCACCCCGCGTGCCACGGCGACGGCCGCTTCGGCTCCCGGCGCACGGCCCACCGCGGCCAGGACCTCCTGCTCGAGGTGTTCCCGGCTGCGCGGCTTCAGCCCTTCCGGGGCGCCGAGGATGGCGACGGCCTCCGGGGCGCGCATCAGCAGGTCGGGGGCGAGTCGGCCGGCGGACAGGACCCGGGCGAGGTTCTCTGCCGCGGCACCCTCGTCGCGCAGGAGCCGCAGGTACCACGGGGTCTTGCCCAGGGCGTCGGACACCTGGCGGAAGCCGAGGAGGCCCGCGTCCGGGTCGGCGGAGTCCGCGAACCAGCCGAGCAGCACCGGCAGCAGCGTGCGCTGGATGGCCGCCTTGCGGGAGACGCCCGACGACAGGGCCTCCAGATGACGGAGCGCGGCCGTGGGGTCGGCGTAGCCGAGGGCCTCCAGCCGGACGACGGCGGCCTTGGCGCTGAGCCTGCTCTCGCCGGGCGCGAGCTGGGCGACGGCGTCCAGGAGCGGCCGGTAGAAGAGCTTCTCGTGCAGCCGCCGCACGACGGAGGCGTGCCGCCGCCACGCCCTGTTGAGGTCGGCGACGGGGTCGGTACGCAGTCCGAGGGAGCGTCCGAGCCTGCGCAGGTCGGCCTCGTCGTCGGGGACCAGATGGGTGCGGCGCAGCCGGTAGAGCTGGATGCGGTGCTCCATGGCGCGCAGGAAGCGGTATGCCTCGTCCAGCTGCGCGGCGTCCGCCCTCCCGACGTATCCGCCGTCGGCGAGGGCCTTCAGGGCCTCCAGCGTGGAGCCGGAGTGCAGGGTGCTGTCGCTGCGGCCGTGGACGAGCTGGAGCAGCTGAACGGCGAATTCGACGTCCCTGAGCCCGCCGGGGCCGAGTTTGAGTTCGCGGTCGACGCGGTCGACGGGGATGTTGTCGACGACGCGGCGGCGCATCTTCTGTACGTCGCCGACGAAGTTCTCCCGGTCGGCGGCCTGCCACACCAGCGGCGACACGGCCTCGGTGTACTCCGCTCCGAGCGCGGGGTCACCGGCGACCGGGCGGGCCTTGAGCAGCGCCTGGAACTCCCAGGTCTTGGCCCAGCGCTGGTAGTAGGCGAGGTGCGAGGACAGGGTCCGCACCAGTGGTCCGTTGCGGCCCTCGGGGCGCAGGTTGGCGTCGACGGGCCAGATGGTGCCTTCGACGGTGGTGTCGGAGCAGATCCGCATCATGTGGGCGGCGAGCCGGGTGGCGGCCTGCATCGCGCCGTTCTCCTCCGCACCGTCGACGGGCTCGCCCACGAAGATCACGTCGACGTCGGACACGTAGTTCAGCTCGTGTCCGCCGCATTTGCCCATCGCGATGACGGCGAGGCGGCACTGGGCGGCGTCCGAGGGCTCGGCGGCGCGCGCGATGGCGAGCGCGGCACGCAGGGTGGCCGTCGCGAGGTCGGCCAGCTCGGCGGCCACCTGGGCGACATCCGTCGTCCCGCACACGTCACGGGCCGCGATCGACAGCAGTGACCTGCGGTAGGCGACGCGCAGCGCGTCCGGGTCCACGGCGTCCATGAGCATGAGCTCGAACTCGGGAACCCCGGGGTGCAGGTCGGTGGCCTCGTACGTGACCAGCACCTGCCAGTCACGCGGATGCCGGGCCAGATGGTCCCCGAGCGCCTCGGAAGCGCCGAGGGCCCCGAGGAGCCGGTCCCGCAGCGGCTTGGCGGTGACGAGGGTGTCCAGCAGGATCTGCCGCTCCTCGGCCTCCTCCGCCTCGACGAGCCGTACGAGGCTGTGCAGGGCCAGGTCGGGGTCGGCGGTCGCCCCGAGGGCGTCGAAGAGGACGGGGTCCGCCCGCACGGAGGAGAGCTCGGGCAGATCCAGCAGCCTCTCGGCAGCGGACGGATCGGTGAAACCGTGCCGCAGCAGTCGGGTGAACGTACTGCTCCTGCGTCCCGGCACCGTCGTCATCCGTGTCTCCTGCCAGCCGACCTCACATATCCGCCCTTCGAGCCTAGCCCCGCACCGATGAATCCGGAGCGGGGGCGCAGTCTTCACATCACGTGGACGATCGGGAGAAGGCCGCACACGCCGCTGTACCGCTACGGGAGGCCCGCATGTCAGTCACACCGGACAAGCACACCACCGCCCCTGAGACCGTGCTCGACCCGCACTACAGCGGCGAGGACGCCACCGCCCATCCGTGGACGGAGGCGGTCTCGCTGCTGCAGGACGCCGAACTGTACTGGCTGTCCACCGTCCGCCCCGACGGCCGACCGCACGTCACCCCGCTGATCGGCCTCTGGTCAAACGGCGCGCTCCACTTCTGCACGGGCCCCTCGGAACGCAAGGCGCGCAATCTGGCAGCCAACCCGGAGGTCGTCCTGACCACGGGCGCCAACACGCTGCGCGAGGGCTTCGACGTGGTGGTCGAGGGCCGGGCCTCCCGGGTGACGGACGAACAGCGGCTGATCGCGCTGGCCGAGGCCTGGGAGGCGAAGTACGGCGCCGAGTGGCACTTCGGTGTCACCGACCAGATGTTCTCCAACGGCGCGGGCGGCCGTGCGGAGGTCTACGCGGTGAGCCCCCGCACGGCCTTCGGCTTCGCCAAGGGCGACCCGTACGGCCAGACGCGCTGGCGCTTCGCCTGAACCGCGCCCCGGCCCCCGGCTACCGGGGACGCGTCCCGACGACGACGGTGGCGTACAGCTCCTCGGAGACGACGACGCGCGCGGCCAGTCCCGCGCTCCCCACCGTCTCCCGGGCGCGTTCCGCCTGCCGTTCGCTCGTCTCGACCAGCAGACTGCCGCCCGGGGCGAGCCAGTCGGTGGCCTCCGCGACGACGCGCCTCATCACGTCGAGCCCGTCGCCGCCCCCGTCGAGCGCGACGCGCGGCTCGTGGACGCGCGCCTCGGCGGGCAGCAGTTCGACGTCGTCGGTGGGTACGTACGGCACGTTGGCCAGCAGGACGTCGACCCGTCCGCGCAGCGAGCGGGGCAGGGGCTCGAAGAGGTCGCCCTCGTAGACCGTCCCCAGTGCACCCACGTTGCGCCGGGCGCAGCGCACGGCGGCGGGTTCCACGTCGGCGGCGTGCAGTTCGACCTCACGCAGCGACGAGGCGAGTGCCCTGCCGAGGGCGCCGGTACCGCAGCAGAGGTCGACGACGACCGCCCGGCCCGGTGCGAGCGCCACGGCCTGCCGGACGAGGAACTCCGTACGCCGTCGGGGCACGAACACCCCGGGGTCCACGGCGATCCGCAGCCCGCAGAACTCGGCCCAGCCGAGTACGTGTTCGAGCGGCAGGCCGGATACGCGGCGTTCCAGCAGGGAGGCGAGTGAGGCGGGGTCGGCCGCCGTGGAGAGGAGGAGTTCCGCCTCGTCCTCGGCGAAGACGCAGCCGGCGGAACGGAGCACGGTGACGAGCGCGGAGAAGGTGAGCGGCGGAGGGAATTCCTGCATGGTGCGGAGCCTTTCGGGATGACCGATGGGCGCTCCGCGATCGCTCAGGCCCGGTCGGCCGTACGACGGCGGGGAGTGAGCGCCCAGCCTGCTGAAGCGGTAATGGGTCTCACCTCCTTGGTCGGTCCCGGTCTCGGGAGCGGCCACACTACCCGACCGGCGCCGGACGGACCGGCGTCCCGCGCCTTCCGGCCGGGGCGCGCGGAAGCCGGGTGACGACCGGCTCAGATCACGACGCGGTAGTGGGTGGTCAGCCGGCCGTCGTCGTCCAGGACGTGGAAGGCGAGGCCCGGAGGCTGATCGCGGTCGGCGGCGTCGTCGCCCTCCCACGGCATCCGCAGCGTCCAGGTGACGGCGGGTCCCACAATCAGGGGGCGCCCCGCGAAGGTGGAGGCCGCCGCGGTGTGGGCGTGCCCCGTGAGGACGGCGGCGACCCGCGGATGCGCGTCGAGCAGGGCGGCCAGGTCACCGGGGCGTTCGAGCATGTCGGAGTCGGGCAGCGGGTGGTGGAGCTCGACGGGCGGCTGGTGAAAGGCGATCAGGGCCAGGGTCTCTTGCGGCAGTTCGCTGAGAGTCGAGTCGATCCAGGCGAGGGTCCGCTCGTCGAGGCGTCCTTCGTCGCGTCCCGGGACCGTGGAGTCACACATGAGGATCGCGACCCCCGCGATGCGGTGCACGCGGTTGACGGGTCCGGTGTCGGGGGCCTCACCCAGCAGTGCCTTCCGGTACGCGGGGCGGACGTCGTGGTTCCCGGGGCACGGGAGGACCGGGAAGGGCGCGGCCAGGATCCGCGCGGCCTCCTCGTACTCCGCCTCCGTGCCGTGGTCCGCGATGTCGCCGGTGACCAGCAGGGCGTCGACGGGGCGGGGCAGGGCCCGCAGGTGGTCCATGACGCGTACGGCGCGACGGGTCGCCCTCCGGCTGCCGTCCAGGTGCAGGTCACTGATCTGCGCGAGCAGCACGGCCACGTCTCCCCCTAATGGTTTTTTCCAGTTATCCATTAGAGACCCTAGGCTGTGCGTACCGGGCAATCAACCGGTACGGACGGGAGCGGAACCTCATGGAGCGGTGGGCGGCACTGGAGCTGGCGAGCACGATCCGCCACGACGGCGAAGGCGGCGTGGCGGACGAACTGGCCACCGTCCAGGGCCTGAAGGACTGGATCCACCGGCAGCGGGCCCTGCTCGGCGGGCACGACCTCGCGGCCGTGGACGAGAGGCTCAGGCTCCGCGTCGTCGAAGTACGGCGCGCGGTGCGCGCGCTGTTCGCCCGCGCGGTCAGCCCCACACGCCCCAGCCCTCCGGACGCCCACCGGCTGATGCCCACCGACAGTGCGGCCGCCCACCTGAACGCGGCCGCCGCGCTGGTCCCTGTCACCCCACAGCTGGACTGGCCGCACGACGGCTCCCCGGCGGTGCGCCTGTCCGCCACGCGGGACGACCCGCACGCCGTGCTCCTCGCCGCCCTCGCGCGGGCCGCCGTCGAGTTCCTCGGCGGCCCCCAGCGCGAGCGCTTGCGGGCCTGTACGGCCCCTCGCTGCGTCCGCTACTTCGTCAAGGCCCACGGCCGCCAGGAGTGGTGCAAGCCCTCCTGCGGCAACCGCGCCCGGGCGGCGCGCCACTACGAACGCCACCACCGGGCACAGGACGGGGCACCGGCCGCGCCCTGATGCCGCGTCAATCGCGCGGGTGCGTCACTCCCGATCACCGCCCCCGTGGGCCACTTCCACTCCCCCACCCAGGAGTGTACGTTCGTACATATCAGCCCCGGGGTGCCGTCCGCCCCGCCGTGTTCTCGTGAAAGTCGTGCCTGATGGACCTGGCCACCCGCCGCCGCCGAACCGCGCTCTTCCTCTTCTTCCTCATGCCCGGCTTGTCGATCTCCTCCTGGGTGACCCGCACGCCTGACATCAGGGATCAACTGGGCGCTTCCACAGCCCAGATGGGCCTCGTCCTGTTCGGTCTGTCCGTCGGCTCCATGCTGGGCATCCTCAGCTCAGGGGCCCTGGTGGCACGGTTCGGCACCAGGCCGGTCATGGGCGTGGGCACGGTGCTGATCATCATCAGCATGGCGGTCATCGGAAGCGGGGCCATGCTCTCCTCCACCCCCGCCGTCACAGCAGGGCTGTTCCTCTTCGGCGCCGGCATGGGGGGCGGAGAGGTCGCGGTCAACATCGACGGCGCCGAGGTCGAGCGGATCACCGGCCGGACGGTGCTGCCCACCCTGCACGGCTTCTTCAGCCTCGGCACGGTCGTCGGCGCCGTCGTCGGCATCCTGTGCACCGCCGTCGAGTTCCCGGTGCAGTGGCATCTGGGCGCCGTGGCCTTCATCGCGGCGGGAATGTTCCTGTACGCCTTCCGCTCCATCCCCGCCTCTGTCGGCAGGACCAGGGGACCACGGTCCGCCGACGACGGCACGGCACCGGCCCGGGCCGCGGTGTGGAAGGACGGGCGGCTGCTGCTGATCGGCGGGATCATCCTCGCCATGGCGCTGGCGGAGGGCGCGGCCAACGACTGGCTGCCGCTGCTCATGGTCGACGGCCACGGCGTGGACCCCGCCCTGGGATCGGCCGTATACGCGGGCTTCGCCGCCGCCATGACGCTAGGGCGCTTCGGCGGCGGCTTCTTCATCGACCGCTTCGGCCGCGCCCCCGTGGTCCGGGCCAGCGCCCTGTCCGCGGCCCTCGGGCTCACGCTCGTCATCTTCGCCGACTCCCCCGTACTCGCGGGCGCCGCAGTGCTGTTCTGGGGGCTGGGGGCCTCGCTCGGCTTCCCGGTCGCGCTGTCGGCGGCCGGCGACTCGGGCCCCGACCCGGCCGCTCGCGTCAGCCTGGTGGCGATGATCGGCTACATCGCCTTCCTCGTGGGACCGCCCGGGCTCGGCTTCCTCGGCGACCACTACGGGCTGCGCTCCGCCATGATCGTCGTCCTGGCGTTCGTCGCGGTGGCGGTCTTCCTCGCCCCGGCCATCGGCACGCGCGCCAAGCGGCCGGAGGCGCACACCGCGCAGGTACCCGCCTCCGATCCGGCGCTGGACGGCTCGCAGACAGCGCGGCGCGACTGACAGGGCTTCGGGCCGGCGATCTGGACGGGACGAACGTGCACTGCGTGCATTTGAGTGTGCGACGTCGCACCGTCTGTCACACTTCTGGCCATACGTCGTACACAGGAGTGCTCGTCGAGCTCTGCTCCTTCGTCGGGGGGACCGTATGAACATTGAACTGGCCGAGCTGCTCGCGTCGTTGCGTTCCGAGATTAGCCGGGCCCGGCTCGACGCCGACGGCAAGGATGTGCGGTTCCGTATCAACTCCATCGACCTGGAGCTCCAGGTCGCGGTGGAGAAGTCGGCGGAAGCCAAGGCGGGGGTGCGCTTCTGGGTGGTCTCGCTGGGCGGTGGCGGCAGCGCGAAATCGGCGCAGACGCACACGGTCAAGCTCAGTCTGGACGCCGAAACAGGCGAAGGCGATCCCGTGCTGACCGGTGACGACGTCTCGGATCTGCTGTCCGCGGGCTGACCGCCCGATGAAGTCGTTCGACAAGGCGCGCGTAGCCGAGGTGGTCGTCCGGCACGGAGACCGCACGGAATACGGATCCGGCTACCGGATCAGCTCCACCCTGATTCTCACCGTGGGCCATCTTCTCGGGCCCCGGGGAGGAACCCCCTCCTGCACCGTCCTGCTCGGCGGCAACGACGCCGAGCACCCCGCCTCACCGGTGTGGCGGGCCACCGGGCGGGATCTCGCGCTGCTGCGGCTGAACGCACCCGCGGGGACCGGCGCGGCCACCGACGGGAACCCGGCGGTCGTACCACCGGTCGGGCTGGGCCGCCTGCCGGACGGCACGGGCAGCGTGCCGTTCACCGGCATCGGTTTCCCGGCGTACGCGCAGCGGGCCAGGACGGACCTCTTACGAGGGCTCCGCCGACGGGACAGCAGGCTGGTCAGCGGCTTCGTGCAACTGGGCTCCAACATGAAGTCCGGGTACCTGGACCTGAGTTTCACCACGGCACCGCCCGACGTCAGGGGCCCTGACGGGCAGGATCCCTGGCAGGGGATCTCCGGTACGGCACTCTTCACCCAGGACGGCGCGCTGCTGGTCGGAGTGCAGTCACAGCGGCTGCCCGCAGCAGGCACCGGCAGTGCCGAGGCCGAGCCGGTCACCGCCGCACTGGAGGACCCGGAGTTCAGGAACTGTCTCGCACTCGACGGCATCCGGCCGGAGACGATGGCCGTCGACCTCCCCGGTAGCGACCGGAGCGGGAAGCTTCCGTCGGTGGTCCCGCAACAGGAACTCATCGAGGGGTTCGGGGACTTCAAGAAGAACCTGACGCCCGAACATCTGCCGTTCGTCTCACCCGGCAGCAAGCACGACGCCGACCCGCAGAACCTGTTCAAGACCCTGGTCACTTCCTCCGACCGGGGTGTCCTGCTGGTGGGTGCGGCGGGCACCGGCAAGACACGCACCGGCTTGGAGGTGGGGCGGTGGGCGTTGCAGGCGGGCTGGCGGGTGCTTCACGTCCTGCCCGGCGAGAATCTGGCGCTCAACGACCAGGTTGCCGAGCAGGTGCTCGCGGATCCCAGCCCCGTGCTCGTGGTGATCGACTACCTCAACGAGGCACAGCTCGATCTTCCGGCGCTGCGTCACCGCCTCATCCCCGCCGCCCACCGCAAGCGCATTCCGATGGCTCTGCTCGCCTCGGTGCGTCCCGGGTGGCTGCAGAAGGCGGACCGGTCGCTGCTGCACGAGCTGTTCGACGAGGTGGAGTTGCGGCAGGACGACGACTTCCAGCGGCAGGTCATCGGCAATGCGCTGACCAGGCTGGCGCCCAGGGCGTTCCACGATCTCGGCGAGGACCGCATGATGGCGATCTGCGGCAACCGGCCCATCGTCGCTCTGCTTGTAGCGCGCGAGATCGAGCGTCGGGTGGAAGCCGGACTTTCCTTGCCCCTCACAGCCGGACTCCGGTCCGGTGGGGAACTACCCGGATGGCTGGAGCGGCGGCTCAACGAGGACGGTCTGACGGTTCCCGGCCGCAGGGACACCTTCACGCCCGTTCACGCCTCGTACAGCCTGGTGGCTGCCGCCGCCGCCGCGGCCGCCTGCCCGCAGTCACGCGCCCAGGTGACGTCGGCCGCACACGCCGCTCTCGCTCAGGCGTCCGATGAGGTGCCGGACGCCGAGGACATCGTCGCGACGCTCATCTCTCTCGGCTGGCTGGAACCGGAGAACGACGTACTGTCGGTCGCTCACGATGTGGTGGCCGACCAACTCATCGAGACCGTCGTCCTGCCCGAGCGCAGCGGTGCCCCGGACAGGACCCGCACCCGGGCCCTGCTGGCCGGCTGTCTCACCAGCCCGCGCACCATCGGCCGTTACGCCGTCAACATCGGCCGTCTCGTCAACGACCTCTCGCTCGCCGACCGCGCGGATCCGGTGGCCCCCGTGTTCGACGAGTGGTTCACGGACAACGCGGCGCCCATCGGCCGCGTCATGCGTCAGGACGCCGACATGGGCAGTTTCGCCCTCGGCGCGGTCTGCTCCGGGCCGCCCTGGTACGCCGCCGCCGTCCAGTGCTGGGAGCGGATCGTCAGTCCGTGGCTCACGGAGTTCGGCGCCGGCGCCAACGCCCGCCACCTCCTCTACCGCGGCCTGCGCTACCTGCCCGCCGACGGGGCCCTGCTCCTCGTACCGGCAGCTCTCGACTGGCTCGGGACCCACATGCGGAGAGGGGACGCCAGTTACGTTCTCAGTTCCCTGCTCTACCGGACGGACCTGCCGCCAGGCGCTCTGGAGCAGACCGTGCACAGCACCCTTCGCTGGCTGGAGCGTCACGTCACCGTCGCCCACGCCGACTTCGTCCTGCGCTCCCTGCTTTCCCGTGGTGATCTCAAACCGGATGAGGTACGGCAGGCCGTCTCCTTCAGGCTCACCTGGCTGGGCCAGCACGCCGCGAGCGACGAGGCCGACTTCGCCTTGCGCTCCTTGCTCTCCCGTGGTGACCTCAGCCCGGCCGAGACGCGGCAGACGGTCTCCTCGGCACTGACCTGGCTCGGGCAGCACGCGGCGCGTGCTGAGGCTCGCTTCATGCTGCACCGCCTGCTGTCCCATGACGGCCTCCGGCCGACTGAGGTGCGGCAGGCGACCTCCTCGGCCCTGACCTGGCTGGGAGAGCACGCCGCGAGCTACGACGCCAGCTTCGTCCTCCGCTCGATGCTCTCCCGTGGTGACCTCAGCCCGGCCGAGGCACGGCTGGCGGTCTCCTCGGCACTGACCTGGCTCGGACAGCACACCGATGCCGCCGACGCCGACTTCGTCCTGCGCTCACTGCTCTCCCGCCGCGACCTCGGCGACGAGATGCGGCGGGCGGCCTCCTCGGCACTGACCTGGCTCGGACAGCACACCGACGCCGCCGAGGCCGGATTCGTCCTCGCACCGCTCCTTGTCTACAGCGGCCTCCGGCCGGACGAGGTGCGGCAGGTGGCTTCTTCCGCGCTGACCTGGCTGGGAGAGCACGCCGCGAGCGACGACGCCGACTTCGTCCTGCGCTCACTGCTCTCCCGCCGCGACCTCAGCCCCGACGAAGCACGGCAGGCGGTCTCCTCGGCACTGACCTGGCTGCCGCAGCACGCCACCGCGGCTGAGGCCGGATTCGTCCTGGACCGGCTACTCTCCCGCCGCGACCTCGGCCCCGACGACGTACGGCAGGCGGTCTCCTCGGCACTGACCTGGCTGCCGCAGCACGCCACCACCGCAGAGACCGGATTCGTCCTCGCACCACTGCTCACCCGCCGCGACCTCAGCCCCGACGAAGCACGGCAGGCGGTCTCCTCGGCACTGACCTGGCTCGGGCAGCACACCGTCGCCGCCGACGCCGGATTCGTCCTGGACCGGCTGCTCACCCGCCGCGACCTCAGCCCCGACGACGTACGGCCGGCAGCCTCCTCGGCACTGACCTGGCTGCGGCAGCACACCGTCGCCGCCGACGCCGACTTCGTCCTGCGCTCACTGCTCTCCCGCCACGACCTCAGGCCCGACGAAGCACGGCAGGCGGTCTCCTCGGCACTGACCTGGCTCGGGCAGCACACCGTCGCCGCCGAGGCCGGATTCGTCCTGCGCGCGTTGCTCTCCCGCCGCGACCTCAGCCCCGACGAAGCACGGCAGGCGGTCTCCTCGGCACTGACCTGGCTGCCGCAGCACACCGTCGCCGCCGAGGCCGGATTCGTCCTGGACCGGCTGCTCACCCGCCGCGACCTCGGCCCGGACGACGTACGGCAGGTGGTTCTTCCAGGGCTGCAGTGGCTGGAACTCCACGTCGCGAGCGCTGAGGCCCGCTTCGTCCTGCGCTCGTTGCTCACCCGCCGCGACCTCAGCCCGGACGAGGCACTGCAGGCAACCTCCTCGGCACTGACCTGGCTGCGGCAGCACACCGTCATCGCTGAAGCCGGATTCGTCCTGGACCGGCTGCTCTCCCGCCGCGACCTCAGCCCGGACGAGGCACGGCAGGCGGTCCCCGCGGCACTGATGTGGCTCGGACAGCACGCGCCCGCCGCCAGGGTCGGCTTCGTCCTCGGACCGCTCCTCTCCCGCCGTGACCTCACTCCGGAGGAGGTACGACAGGTTGTTTCCCTGGGGCTGCAATGGCTGGGGCGCCACGCCGCGAGCGCTGAGGCCCGCTTCGTCCTCGACCGGCTGCTCTCACGCCGCGACCTCGGCCCGGACGAGGCACGGCAGACGGTCTCCTCGGCGCTGACCTGGCTCGGACAACACGCCACCACCGCCGAGGCCCGCTTCGTTCTCGCACCTCTGCTTCTTCGTAAGGGCCTTCGACCGGATGAGGTACGGCAGGTCGTCTCCTCGGCGCTGACCTGGCTGGGACGTCACGTCACAGCCCGCAACTCTCATGTGGTGCTGGCGCCTCTGCTCTCCCGCAGCGACCTCACACCGGAAGAAGCCCAACGGGCTGCTTCGTCGGCCGCGACACGATAGGGCGGTCGGCGCAGCGGCTCGGGGCCCGGACAACGCCCCACAGACGGCCCGGCCGACACGCCTTCGGGCCGACGGGATCACCCCGTCGGCCCGAAGCCACGTTCAAGCACCTCAACGGCGCCGGCCTGCGCCTACAGCACCGGCAGCAGGTGCTTCAGCTCGAAGGCCGAGACCTCGCTGCGGTACTCCTCCCACTCCTGCTTCTTGTTGCGCAGGAAGAAGTCGAAGACGTGCTCGCCCAGTGTCTCGGCGACCAGTTCGCTCTTCTCCATCAGCGCGATCGCCTCGCCCAGGTTCTGCGGCAGCGGCTCGATGCCCATCGCGCGGCGTTCCGAGTCGGAGAGGGCCCAGACGTCGTCGTCGGCACCGGCCGGGAGCTCGTAGCCCTCCTCGATGCCCTTGAGGCCGGCTGCGAGCAGCACCGCGTACGTCAGGTAGGGGTTGGCGCCGGAGTCGATCGAGCGGACCTCGACGCGGGCCGAGCCGGTCTTGCCGGGCTTGTACATCGGGACCCGGATCAGCGCGGAGCGGTTGTTGTGACCCCAGCAGATGTACGAGGGGGCCTCGCCGCCGGCGCCGGCGGAGCGGCTGGAGCCGCCCCAGATGCGCTTGTAGGAGTTGACCCACTGGTTCGTGACGGCGGAGATCTCCGCGGCGTGCGTGAGCAGGCCCGCGATGAAGGACCGGCCGACCTTGGACAGCTGGTACTCGGCGCCCGACTCGTAGAAGGCGTTGCGGTCGCCCTCGAAGAGCGAGAGGTGGGTGTGCATCCCGGAGCCCGGGTACTCCGAGAACGGCTTCGGCATGAAGGTGGCCTGCACACCCTGCTCCAGCGCGACCTGCTTCATGACCAGGCGGAAGGTCATGATGTTGTCGGCGGTGGAGAGCGCGTCGGCGTACCGCAGGTCGATCTCCTGCTGGCCGGGGGCGCCCTCGTGGTGGCTGAACTCGACCGAGATTCCCATCGATTCGAGCATGGTGATCGCCTGGCGGCGGAAGTCCATGCCGACGTTCTGCGGGGTGTGGTCGAAGTAGCCGGAACTGTCGGCCGGGGTGGGGCGGCTGCCGTCGACCGGCTTGTTCTTCAGCAGGAAGAACTCGATCTCCGGGTGGGTGTAGAAGGTGAACCCCAGGTCGGAGGTCTTCGCGAGGATGCGCTTGAGGACGAAGCGCGGGTCGGCGAAGGAGGGCGAGCCGTCCGGCATCAGGATGTCGCAGAACATCCGCGCCGTCCCGGGGGCCTCCGCGCGCCACGGAAGGATCTGGAACGTGCCGGGGTCCGGCTTCGCGATCATGTCCGATTCGTATACGCGGGCGAAGCCCTCGATCGCGGAGCCGTCGAAGCCGATGCCCTCGTCGAAGGCCTGCTCGAGCTCGGCCGGGGCCACGGCGACGGACTTGAGGTAACCGAGAACATCGGTGAACCACAGCCGTACGAAGCGGATGTCGCGCTCCTCAAGCGTCCTGAGGACGAATTCCTGCTGCTTGTCCATAGCCACATCCTTGCAGTTCAGACGGTCCGTGCACCACCGCCCGGGGTAGGGGAGACACCTCAGTATCACGACCCGGGATTTCACCCAGATTACGCACACGGTGTGAGAGAGAGCACGCGGCCACCCACTACGATCGGCGCCCATGGTGTGCAAGGGCCGCAGCCGGTCCGCAGGTGCCCTCCACCACCGTGTTCCCCCTGTCCCGCCCCGTCCCTACCGACTCCCTGGCAGAAGGACCCGACGTCATGAGCTTCGACCGCGACACCCGTATGGAGCAGACGCACGACACCGCTCGTGCGCACGACGGCCGCAACCGGGTCGTCGGCATAGCTCTGAGTGCCGTGGTGGTCGCCGGGCTGCTGGGTTCCGGCTCGTACACGCTCCTGGAGAAGTCCGAGGCGAGGGAGAACGGCGGGGAGAGCCGGGCCCAGGACGACAAGTCGACCGGGACGACCGAGCGGGAGCGGAAGAAGCTCGCCGCGGAGCCGATCGCGGACGAGAGGACGTGGGACACGACGACGCTGACCCGCCACCACGTCACGACCGACGTGAAGTACCCCATGAAGCCGCCCGTCGGCGGGAACCACAATCCGGCCTGGCTGAACTGCGACGGCCTCGTATACGAAAAGGCCGTCCCGGACGTCAACGCCGTGCACGCCCTGGAGCACGGCGCGGTCTGGGTGACACACAGCGGGAAGGCTTCCCCGGACGATGTCGCCGGACTCGCGTCGCGGGTGAGGAGCACCCCCTACTCGCTGATGTCCCCCTACGAGGGCCAGTCCGGGGCGATCATGCTCAGCGCGTGGGGGAAGCAGGTCACCGTGGACGGTGCGGACGACCCGCGGGTGGCCCGGTTCTTCGCCAGGTACGTCCAGGGGGCGCAGACGCCCGAACCGGGCGCGCCCTGTACCGGCGGGATCGACGGGTGACCCCGCCCCGGACCCGGCGTACGCGGTGGGCGGCGGGCTCGGCCGTGGCCCTCGCCCTGCTGTTCGCCGGTGCGGCGACGGTCACCTCGGCGCGCGGCGACGGCGCCGCGTCCGGGCCCCGTACGCCCTCGGCGCAGTCCGCGGACGCGGGGTTCGCGCGGGACATGGCAGTCCACCACCAGCAGGCCGTGGAGATGTCGTTCATCGTGCGCGACGGGACGCGGGACGAGGACGTACGGCGCCTCGCGTACGACATCGCCAACACCCAGGCCAACCAGCGGGGCATGCTGCTCGGCTGGCTGGACCTGTGGGAGCTGCCGAAGACCGCGCCGGAGGGCCAGGGGCCGATGGCCTGGATGCGGGGCGGCCACGGCGGTCATGGCATGCACGGCGCGGAGGGCATGAGCCACGACGGCGTCCTCATGCCCGGCATGGCGTCCAGGACCGAGCTGAGGAAGCTCGGTGAGGTCCGGGGGAAGGATGCCGAGATCCTCTTCCTGCAGCTGATGACCGACCACCACGAAGGCGGGATCGCGATGGCCCGCGGCTGCGCCGAGCAGTGCGCCGTCCCCGTGGAGAAGCGTCTGGCCCAGGGCATGGCCGACGCCCAGCGTTCCGAGCTGGACCTGATGGCCGACATGCTCGCGGCGCGCGGGGCGACGCCCCGTTCCTGAGCGTGGGCCCTGCCCGGCGTACGCCCGAACGGGTGACAGCGTTCGCGTGCGCCGGGTGGGCCCCCGACGATGGAAGGGACTCGGGGCCGCACAGCAGTGCCCACCGGCACGCAGGAGGCAACCCATGACCACGGCCAGGGACATCATGCACACCGGGGCCCAGTGGATCCCCGCCCACGAGACGCTCGACCGCGCGGCGCAGATGATGCGCGACCACGGGGTGGGGGCGCTGCCCGTCTCCGCCGAAGGCGAGCAGGACAGGATGGTCGGGATCGTCACCGACCGGGACATTGTGATCAAGTGCGTGGCGTCGGGGCACGATCCGTCGAGGATGACGGCGGGCGAGCTCTGCGACGGCACTCCGCGCTGGATCGAGTCGACGGCCGACGTCGACGCGGTGCTGGAGGAGATGCAGAGCCATCGGATCCGCAGGCTTCCGGTGATCGAGGACAAGAAGCTGATCGGCATGATCAGCGAGGCCGACCTGGCACTCCACCTCTCGGACGAGCAGGTGGCCGGCTGGGCGGAGAAGGTCTACTCCAGCGCCTGACTCCCCCGCGGGGCCCGCACACACCCACCCCGTCCTCCCGCTCCGTCACCCGGCCCGGCGGCCGGCGATCCTCACGCGCGGGCGGGGCGCGGGGCTGCCGGGTGTCGACGCCGGCGCCTTATACCCGCCGGGAGTACGGTACGCAATATGTCTGAAATGCCCAAGCGTCGCGCCGTGCTCGGCGCCGGAATCGCCCTGGCGGGAACGGTGGGCCTCACCTCCCGGGCCTCCGCCACCCCGGCCGCGCCTCCCCTGGCCACCGCCGCCCCCTCCCCCGCGCGGCGCGCCGCCGACCCGTACGTCACGCCCGGCGGGCCGGAGGTAGTGGACGCCGAGGCCCGTCGGGGCACCGGCCCGGTGCGGAAGGTGGCACTCACCGCCACCGCGTCCCGCTGCGAACTGGGCGACGGCCTCACCGTCCCCACCTGGACGTACGGGGACCGGCTGCCCGGTGAGGCGATCCGGGTCACGGCGGGCGACACCCTGGAACTGGCCTTGGCCAACCATCTGCCGCAGGCCACCACGATGCACTGGCACGGCCTCTCCCTGCGCAACGACATGGACGGGGTGCCGGCGCTGACGCAGCAGCCGGTCGAGGCGGGCGCCGGCTTCACCTACCGGTTCGCGGTCACCCGGCCCGGTACGTACTGGATCCACCCGCACTCGGGCGTCCAGCTCGACCGGGGGCTGTACGCCCCGCTGATCGTCGACGACCCGATGGAGCCACTCGCGTACGACAAGGAGTGGGTCGTCGTCCTCGACGACTGGCTCGACGGGGTGGAGGGCTCCACTCCCGACGCCGTACTCGACGAACTCACCGGAGGCCGGGGCAGCGGCCACGACGCGGCCGGCCACAAGGCGGCCCGCCGCGCCGGCGACGGCGACGCGCCCTCGCGGCTCCTGGTCGGCGCGAGCAGCGATCTGCTCGGCGGCCACGCCGGCGACGTCTCCTACCCGCACTACCTGGTCAACGGCCGCAGGGGGAACGACCCTTCGGTCTTCGAGGCCAGCCCCGGCGACCGCATCCGGCTGCGCGTCATCAACGCCGGCGGGGACACCGCCTTCCGGCTGGCGCTCGGGGGCCACCGGATGACGGTCACGCACACGGACGGCTTCCCCGTGCGGCACACCGGGACCGACACCCTGCTGCTGGCCATGGGCGAGCGGTACGACGTGCTGGTGACCGCAGGGGACGGGGTGTTCCCGCTGACCGCGCTCGCCGAGGGCAAGGCGGCGTCGGCGATGGCCGTGCTGAGGACGGGGCCGGGAACGATTCCGCCCGCCACGGTGCGGCCGGCGGAGCTGGACGGCGAACTGGTCACGGCCGGCCGGCTGGCCCCGGACGAATCGGTGGCCCTGGCGGAGCGCGAGCCCGACCGGACCGTGCGCATGACGCTCACGGGCTCCATGGACGCGTACGACTGGGCCTTCGACGGCAAGCCCTACGACCCGGCGGTGCGACACCCCGTCAAGGCCGGGGAACGCGTGCGGCTGGTCTTCACCAACCGCACCTCCATGTGGCATCCGATCCATCTGCACGGCCATACGTTCGCACTGGCCGGAGCAAGTGAAGGGGTGGCCCTCGGCGCGCGCAAGGACACGGCCGCCGTCCTGCCGGGCCGCTCGCTGACGGTCGACTTCGACGCGGACAATCCGGGGCTGTGGATGCTGCACTGCCACAACGTCTACCACGCCGAAGCGGGGATGATGACGGTCCTCGGCTACCTGCGCTGACCTGCGGCGCACCCCGGTCCGGACGCGGCCCGCGACTTCCGGACCGGGGATACGCCAGGACATAGCGTCAGTCAGACGATTACACTGGTCACGTGCCTCAACTACGTCTCGCACTCAATCAGATCGACGCGACCGTCGGAGACCTCGCCGGCAACTCCGAGGCGATCCTCCACTGGACCCGGCACGCCGCCGAGCAGGGCGCCCACCTGGTGGCGTTCCCCGAGATGGCGCTGACCGGATATCCCGTCGAGGACCTGGCCCTGCGGTCGTCCTTCGTCGAGGCCTCGCGGACGGCGCTGCGCGCGCTCGCCGCACGTCTCGCCGACGAGGGCTACGGGGAACTGCCGGTCGTCGTCGGCTACCTCGACCGCTCCGAGCACGCCGCGGCACGCTACGGCCAGCCCGCAGGGTCCCCGCGCAACGCCGCTGCCGTGCTGCACCGCGGGCAGGTCGCGCTGAACTTCGCCAAGCACCACCTGCCCAACTACGGCGTCTTCGACGAGTTCCGGTACTTCGTGCCGGGCGACTCGATGCCCGTCGTGCGGGTGCACGGCATCGATGTGGCCCTCGCGATCTGTGAGGACCTCTGGCAGGACGGGGGCCGCGTCCCGGCCACGCGCGCCGCCGGAGCCGGGCTGCTGCTGTCGATCAACGCCTCCCCGTACGAGCGCGACAAGGACGACACCCGGCTGGAGCTGGTCCGCCGGCGGGCCCGGGAGGCCGGCTGCACGACGGCGTACCTGGCGATGATCGGCGGTCAGGACGAGCTGGTCTTCGACGGGGACTCCATCGTCGTCGGCAGGGACGGCGACGTCGTCGCACGCGCCCCCCAGTTCACCGAGGGCACCGTGCTCCTCGACCTGGACCTGCCTGCCGCCGCGGCCGAGGCACCGTCCGGGGTCGTCGACGACGGGCTGCGGATCGACCACGTGGTCCTGAGCGAGGAGCCGCTCCCGGCCTACGAGCCCGAGCTGGCCGGCGGATACGCCGAGCGGCTGGACGACGACGAGGAGCTGTACTCGGCGCTGGTCGTGGGTCTGCGCGCGTACGTGGCGAAGAACGGTTTCAGCAGCGTCCTGATCGGCCTCTCGGGCGGCATCGACTCGGCGCTCGTCGCGGCGATCGCCTGCGACGCGCTGGGAGCTCAGCACGTGTTCGGCATCTCGATGCCGTCGAAGTACTCCTCGGACCACTCCAAGGACGACGCGGCGGACCTCGCCCGGCGCACGGGGCTGAACTTCCGCACCGTACCGATCGAGCCGATGTTCGACGCGTACATGGGCTCGCTGGGGCTCACCGGGCTGGCGGAGGAGAACCTCCAGTCGCGGCTGCGCGGCACGACGCTGATGGCCGTCTCCAACCAGGAGGGCCAGATCGTGCTCGCGCCGGGCAACAAGTCCGAGCTGGCGGTGGGCTATTCCACGCTGTACGGGGACTCCGTCGGGGCGTACGGGCCGATCAAGGACGTGTACAAGACGTCGGTCTTCCGCCTCGCGAAGTGGCGTAACCGCGCGGCGGAGGAGCGCGGGCAGACCCCGCCCATCCCGGAGGCGTCCATCACCAAGCCGCCGAGTGCCGAGCTGCGCCCGGACCAGGTGGACACGGACTCGCTGCCGGACTACGACGTGCTGGACCGCATCCTGGAGCTGTACGTCGACCGGGACCAGGGCCGGGACGCGATCGTGGCGGCCGGGTTCGACGACGCGCTGGTGACGAGGACGCTGCGGATGGTGGACACGGCGGAGTACAAGCGGCGGCAGTACCCGCCGGGCACGAAGATCTCACCCAAGGGCTTCGGCAAGGACCGCCGTCTGCCGATCACGAACCGCTGGCGGGAGTCGAGCGGGGACTGAGGACGCGGAGGGGACAGCGCCCGGGACGCCTCGGCGTCCCGGGCGCTGTCGCGTGCGGTCCCGCTGTGTGGCGCAGGTCACCGGAACCCCTCGGCCCGGCCGGAGCGGTAGGTGGTGTGAGCTGCAACGAACAGGGAGATCGGGAGCGGATGCGTGCACGGATCAGAGCGGGCGACCGCGAGGCGTTCGCCGAGCTCTACGAGGAGTACGCGCGGGCGGTCTACAACCACGCCTACCGGCTGACGGGCGACCGGTCGACGGCCGAGGAGGTCATGTCCGAGACCTTCCTGGCCGCCTGGCGCACCCGTCGCACCGTCGAACCGGAGGGCGACTCGCTGCGGCCGTGGCTGTTCGGGATCGCCACGAACAGGGCGCGCAACGCGAACCGCGGTACGGGGCGGCGCCTGGCCTTCCTGGCCCGCCGCCCCGCCCCGGAACCGGTGGCGGACATCGCGGACGCCACGGCCGGACGCGTGGACGACGCCCGGCGGCTCGCCGCGGTCCGGCAGGCGCTGGCCAGGCTGCGCCGCCAGGAACGCGAGGTGCTGGTGCTCTGCGTCTGGTCGGGACTGGACTACGCCGAGGCCGCCGAGGCCCTGGGCATCCCCGTGGGCACGGTGCGGTCGCGGCTGTCCCGTGCCCGTGACCGGCTGCGCCGGCTCACCGACGAGGAACTCGGCCGGACGCCGGACGGGCCCGCGCGGGACGCGCCGCCCGGAGAAGGGGTCCGCACCGCGAGGGAACCCCGCAGGGGCTGCGGAGAGGTAGGGAGCAGGGCCGCGTTCGTGGCCCTGCCCATCCAGGAGGAAACCCGATGAACGACCGCACCGCCGGCCACGAGCGGGCCGAACGCGAGGAACTGGCCCGGCTGTTGCCGGCCCCGGCCGAACGGGACCTGCCCCCGGGCCGCCATCTCCACCACAAGGACACCCTGATGCGTCTGATCGACCAGGACGACGAACGCGCCACCGCACGCCCCCGCCCCCGCCTCCTGCGCCCCGCCGTCCTGCTGCCCGTCGCCGGACTGGCCCTGGGCGGAGTGCTGCTGACCACGCTCACCGTGACCGGCCAGGACAGCGCTCCGACACCGTCCGTCTCGGGCGCGGAGTCCCGGACCACGGCCCCGCGCGGCGCGGCGGTGCTGCTCGACCGGATCGCCCTGGCCGCGGGAAGGAGCGGCGAACAGACGGTCACCGGCGACCAGTTCGTGTACGTCAGGACACTGGAGTCCGGGAACGAGGGCGAATTCGGCGGCCCGGTGAGGCTGACCGAGCCCAGCGAACGCGAGGTCTGGATGACGCAGACGGCGGGACCGGTGATCGACGAGGGCCTGATCCACCAGGACGGTTCGTACATCCCGATCGTCGTCGGCGTCCCGGACGGCGAGACCCCCGTCGGCCACCCGGCGGGCCTCAACCGCCCGACCTACGCCTGGCTGGCCTCGCTGCCCACCGACCCCGACGTCCTGCTCCGGCGCCTCACCACCGAGATCACCCGGGACCAGGACGCGCGTGACACCCCGGCCGAGGACCGGGACCGGGCCCAGGACGCCTTCGACGCCATCGGCGAGCTGCTGCGGGAGACGGTGATGCCGCCGAGGACAGCCGCCGCCCTCTACAAGGCCGCGGCGAGGATCCCCGGCGTGACGGTGGACCCCGACGCGGTGGACGCGGCCGGCCGGCACGGGATCGGCGTGGCCCGCGACAACACGCGGGCCGGTTGGCGCACCGCCTGGATCTTCGACTCGGCCACCCTGGAGTACCTGGGCGACCGGAGCTACCTCATCAGGGACACGTCCATGGGCAGGAAGGGCACCCTGATCGGCGTGTCGGCGGTCCTGGAGCGCGCGGTGGTCGACGCACTCCGCGAGAGGCCGTCGACGACGACCTGACCCCGGCGGGATGCTGCCGGGCCGTGGCCACGCGGTTGACCGCCGCCCGGCCGAGTCCGGGCCGGTGGGCGCACATCGCGCCGCCACCGGCCCGTCGTCGCGATCCGGGCTCGGGGAGCGGGACGGCTCAGGCGTCAAAGGACCGCGCCTCCGCGTACTCCCGCTCCTCGGCGCGGACGCCGGACGCCACCACACGCGAGGTGCCCGGAGTCCGGTCCAGCACTCCCGCCGTGACCGCCACGGCGAGTCCGGCCACGGCCAGTACCGCGCCGACCAGGGCCGGGGACGTCCAGCCCCAGCCCGCCGCGATGGCGACCCCGCCGAGCCAGGCCCCGCCCGCGTTGGCGAGGTTGAAGGCGGAGTGGTTGGAGGCGGACGCCAGGGTGGGGGCGTCCTTGGCCTTGTTCATCACCAGCATCTGCAGCGGTGTGGTCGTCATGAAGCCGATGCCGCCGAGCAGCATGACCATGAGCAGCGCGGCCCACTGCACGTGGACCGTGAAGGGGAAGACCACGAGGACGACGGCCAGGGCCGCCAGCGAACCGTAGAGGGTGGGACGCAGCGCCCGGTCGGTCAGCGGTCCCGCGGCCAGCGCACCGAGGGTCATCCCGATGCCGAAGAGCGCGAGGACGAGCGTCACCGAGGACTCGCCGAAGCCCATCGCCTCGGTCGTCATGGACGAGAGGTAGGAGTAGACGGCGAAGACGCCCGCGAAGCCGAGGACGGCGGTGAGCAGGCCGAGCAGCACCTGCCGGTTGCCGAGCGCGCTCAGTTCACGGCGTACGTTCTGGTGCGCCTCGACGGGGATCTGCGGGACGAGACGGGCGAGCGCGGCCATCGCGGCCAGCCCGATCACGGCGACCACCATGAACGTGGCGCGCCAGCCGAGGTGCTGTCCCAGCAGGGTGGCCGCCGGTACGCCGACGATGTTGGCCACGGTCAGGCCGAGGAACATCGTGGCGACCGCGCGTGCCTGACGGCCGTCCGGCACGAGGCGGGCGGCGACGACCGCGCCGACGCCGAAGAAGGCCCCGTGCGGGAGCCCGGCCAGGAACCGGCCGGCCAGCAGCCAGCCGAAATCGGGGGCGAAGGCGGAAGCGAGGTTGCCGACGGTGAACACGGCCATCAGCAGCAGGAGCATCCGCTTGCGGGGAATCCTGGAGCCGAGGCCGGTGAGCAGCGGGGCACCGAGGACGACGCCGATCGCGTACGCCGAGACGAGGTAACCGGCGGTGGGTACGGACGTTCCCAGATCGTCCGCGACGTTGGGCAGCAGGCCCATCATCACGAACTCGGTGGTGCCGATGCCGAAGGCGCTCACAGCGAGGGCGAGCAGGGCCAGGGGCATGGAAAGAACCTTTCGGACAGGGGGCCGCCCGGGACCGTGGTGGGCCGGGTGGCGGCGGTGTGTGTGCGGGAGCGTCGGCTTCGTTGCCGGGACGGGTTATGTATCCCGTCGGAACAAAGTCTCTCAGACGTTTTATGCCCGGACGTGAACATGCCGTTGCGTCGGGGTGTGATGTGGGCGTCACTCGGTGGGGGCGGTTGCCCCGGAGGGCGCCGACGGCACCGTGCCCGGGGACGCCGACAGCGCCCCCGCCGCCGCGAGGGCCGCACACATCAGCAGGGCGCTCACCCAGACCGGAGCACGGAAGCCGAAGCCCGCGCCGAGGGCCAGGCCGCCCAGCCAGGGGCCGGCCGCGGCGCCCACGTTGAAGGCCGCGGTCGCGAAGGAGCCCGCCATCGTCGGGGCGTCCGGGGCCAGGTGGAAGACCCTGGTGATCAGCGTCGTTCCGGTACCGAAGGCGAGTGCCCCCTGGAGCAGGACCAGGGCGAGCGCCGCCGCGGGGTGGGCGGCGGTCAGGGCCAGCGCGGCCCAGCCGAGGGCCAGGGCGGTCATGCCGAGCCCGATGACCGCGTACGGGCGGGTGTCGGCCAGGCGCCCGGCCAGGGCGACACCCGCGAACGAACCGACGCCGAACAGCGCGAGCACCACGGGCACCCAGCCGGCGCCGAAGCCGGTGACCCGGGTGACCAGCGGTTCCAGATAGGAGAACGTACAGAAGGTCGCCGCCTGGACGAGCGCCATGACCAGCAGCGTCAGCAGCAGCCGGGGCCGGGCCAGGACGCGCAGTTCACTCCGGGCGCTCACCTGCGGCGCACCGTCGGGCCTGCCGCCCGGCACGGCCACCAGCAAGGCGGCAGCGGCCGGCAGGGAGACGAGCGCCACGGCCCAGAACGCCGAACGCCAGCCCCACAGTTCGCCGAGCACCGCCCCCGCCGGGACGCCCACCACGCACGCGACGGTGACCCCGCCGACGACCACGGCGGTGGCCCGCGCCCGCTGCCGCGGGCCGACCATGGCCAGCGCGGTGACCAGCGCCACCGCCCAGAAACCGGCGTTGGCCAGCGCCCCCGCGACCCGGGTCGCGAGCAGCACCGCGTAACTGGAGGTCAGAGCGCCGACTACGTGGACGGCGACGAAGACGCCGAGGAAGAAGAGCAACGCCCTGCGCCGGGGCCAGGTGCGGCCGGCCAGAGCGGTGAGTGGCGCACCGACCACCATCCCGACCGCGAAGGCCGAGGTCAGCAGGCCGGCGGCGCCCAGCGAGACGTGCAGGTCACCGGCGATGCCCGAGAGCAGTCCGGACAGCATGAACTCCGATGTGCCCTGGGCGAAGACCGCGAGCCCGAGCACGTACACGGCGAATGGCATGAGAAGGGGACCCCTTGTACGGAACCGTCGGAGGAACGAGCGGTGTGCAGGGGATGCGGGCCGCGCCCGTCGTCACGCTCTGGAACGCGAGGACGCTCTGGAACGCGAGGAAGGCAACGCGGTGGAACGTCCGGTGTTCGTCCCGGACATGAGGGTCGGCCCACACCGCCGCGGAAGATCCGGCGGTGGTCTACGGCTCGGCGGGGAGAGCCCGGTGACCGCTGGGGTCAGAGGCTCTCTGCGTCGGTGACCGGCCACCGGCGAACCGGCGGCCTGAGTCTGTCGGACTCGGGGCTGGACATGGGGGCGAGCGTACCGCCTGTCACGGGGACGCGGGGCTCACAGCTCCACACGGGCCGCGATCGGGAGGTGGTCGCTGTCCGTGGCGGGGAGGGTCCAGGAGGCGAGGGGTTCGACGCCCCGCACCATGATCTGGTCGATCCGCGCCATCGGGAACGCGGCGGGCCAGCTGAAGCCGAATCCGTCGCCCGCCGCGCCCTGGGTGGAGCGCATCTGGGCGGTGACCGCGTTCAGCGAGCGGTCGTTCATCGTGCCGTTCAGGTCGCCGAGCAGAACGACCCGGTCGAGCGGTTCGTCGGAGATCGCCTCGCCCAGGGCGTCCGCGCTGTCGTCCCGCTGGTTGGCGGTGAAGCCCGCGTGCAGCTTGACCCGTACGGAGGGGAGGTGGGCGACGTACACCTTGACCGGGCCCTCGGGGGTCGTGACCGTGGCACGCATCGCCCGGGTCCAGCCCAGCTTGATGTCGACGGGGCTGGAGTCCGTCACCGGGTACTTGCTCCACAGACCGACGGTGCCCTGGACGGAGTGGTGCGGGTAGCGGTCGGCGAGCGCTTCCTCGTACGCCGCCACCTTGCCGCTCGGCAGTTCCTGCAGGGCGACGACGTCCGCGCCGGAGCCGGCGACCTGCTGGGCGGTACCCGCGGGGTCGGGGTTGCCCGCGTTGACGTTGTGCGTGGCGACCGTGAGGTCACCGCCGGTGCCCGACTTGTCGGCGAACAGCAGACCGCCGAAGAGGTTGAGCCAGACGGCGGCCGGCAGGACGAGCGCGATCAGCGCCGTCGCGGACCGGCGGACCAGGCCGAGAACCAGCAGAACCGGCACGAGCAGACCGAACCAGGGCAGGAAGGTCTCGATGAGGCTGCCCAGGTTGCCGATCGTGTTCGGGATGTCCGCGTGGAGGACCAGCACGACGGTCAGGAGGACCGAGCAGAGCGCCAGGAGGATGCCGCGTCGCCAGATGCCCCGGTCCCAGACCAGTCTGTGCCACAGGTTCCGCATTCCGGATCCCGTCCCCGGACCCGTGCCGGCGTCCTCGGTGTCCGCCCTGTACGCCTGCACCATCGCGCTCGTCCTCACTGCCTTGCCGTACACATCACCGCGCCCTTGACCCTAGGCGATGGGTGACGCCGTTCCCGCCGTCGACGACGGCCGTACTGCCATCAGGACGACGGATGCGGTACGGCGGGTTCCTGGCACAGCGGGAAGTTCCGGGTCTGTGACAGAACGATCACACGGGGGCGGCTGTCCTCCCCGCGGCCGCGGCCCGCGGTTCCGGTCCGCGTGGCGCGAGGCCCTGGAGGAGCGTCCGGATGATGCGGTCGGCGAGGTCCTCCGGGAGAGGGGCCTCGGGCCGGTGGACGGTGCGGACGAGCATCGGTCCCAGGAACAGGTCGTCCATGAGCTCCACGTCGAGGTCGTCGCGGAGCTCCCCCGCGTCCACGGCCCGCCGCACGGCGGCGAGCATCGCGGCGCGCCGCGGCGCGATGACGGTGCTCTGGTACTCGGTCCAGAGTCTGGGGTGCTTCTTCATCTGCACGAACACGTTGTGCAGGAGTGCGGAGGAGCGCTGGGCGAGACCGCGCGTACGCATGGATTCCAGCAGGACGCGCAGGTCGTCCAGACCGGCGGTGCCGGAGACGGTCGGGTCGGCGGGCTCGATGTCGCGCAGGACGTCGACGAAGAGCTCCTCCTTGCCGCTCCAGCGGCGGTAGATGGTGGCCTTCCCGACCCCCGCGGTGCGGGCGATGCGCTCGATGGACAGGCCGTCCAGGGTCTCTCCCGCCTCCAGCAGCTGGACGACGGCGTCGAGGATCGCGCGTTCCACGGCCGCGCTGCGGGGTCGGCCGCGGCGCGGCTCCTGCTTCCGGCAGGGCGGGTCCCCCGGACCGGCCGGGTCCCGCGCCGGGTTCTGTGCCGCCTGCCGCACGTGGGCCGCCTCTCGCTGCGCCGTCCGCCGCTCGCTGTTCGCTGTTCGCCGTACGCATCGATTCTCGCCGACCGGCCGGGGGCGGAGCGACTCCCCCGGCCGGAGCAGCGGGTCAGGACTGGTGCGCGGGCTCCCCGACGGCCTGGCGGGCCTGGTCCGGCTCCCCCGGTACCGGCGGCCGGCCGGGCAGGAACGCGGCCACCACCGCCGCGCCGATCAGGGCGACCGCGGCCGAGCCGAGCGCGGTGACGTGCATCGCGCCGATGAACGCGTCGTTGGCCGCGGCGATCAGCGGCCTGCCCGCCGGCCCCAGCTTCTCCGCGACGCCCAGGGTCGCCTCGATGGACTCGCCGGCGACGTCCCTCGCGGCGGCCGGAACGTCGTCGAGGTGGCCCTCGATGTCGCCTCGGTAGACCGTGGAGAGCACCGAGCCGAGCACGGCGATACCGAGCGCTCCACCCACCTGGCGGAACGTGTTGTTGATGGCGGAGCCCGAGCCCGCCCGCTCGCGCGGCAGGGCCTGCATCACGGCGACGGTGACCGGCGGCATGATGTGCGCCATGCCGGTGCCCTGGACGAAGAAGACCAGGCACAGCACCCACAGCGGGGTGTCGGCGTCGAACAGCGCGAAGGCGGCGAGGCCCGCGGCGACGAGCAGCATGCCGACGGTGCAGACCGCCCGGGCCCCGAACCGGTCGACGACCAGCCGGGCGCGAGGCGCGAAGACCATCTGTGCGGCGGCGAGCGGCAGGATCAGCAGTCCGGACTCCAGGGCGGTGTAGCCGCGCACGCTCTGGAGGTAGAAGGCGGAGAAGAAGGTGACGCCCATCAGCGCGAAGAAGACCAGCGCGATGGCGGCGACGGCGGCGGAGAAGGCGGGCTTGCGGAAGTAGGAGATGTCGATGGACGGGTGGCTGCTGCGCTTCTCGTGCCAGACGAAGGCCGTCAGGACCAGCAGGCCGCCGATCAGCGGTGCGAGGACGGTGACGTCGGTGAAGGAGGCCAGTTCACCGCCGCGGATGATGCCGTAGACCAGCAGGACCAGGCCGATGACGGACAGTACGACCCCGAACGGGTCGACGCGGCCGGGGGCGGGGTCCTTGGAATCGGGCACGAGGACGGCCATGGCGATGAGCGCGATGACCACCACGGGCACGTTGACCAGGAAGATCGAGCCCCACCAGAAGTGCTCCAGGAGCAGACCGCCGGTGATCGGACCGATCGCGATGCCGAGGCCGACGCTGCCGGCCCAGATGCCGATGGCCTTGGGCTGCTCGTCGCGCTCGAAGACGTTCATCAGGACGGCGAGGGTGGCGGGCATCACGAACGCCGCGCCGAAGCCCATCAGCGCGCGCCAGGTGATGAGCTCGCCGGGTGACGAGGAGAGCGCGGCCAGGGCCGAGCCGACGCCGAAGACGAGGATCCCGGCCAGCAGGACCTTCTTGCGGCCGATGCGGTCGCCCAGAAGGCCGGCCGTGAAGAGCAGCCCGGCGAAGACGAGCGTGTAGGAGTTGATCGCCCACTCGAGCTCGCTCTGGGTGGCGCCGATACCGGTCGGCGCGGGGCTGGCGATCGTCTTGACCGCGACGTTCAGGATCGAGTTGTCCAGAACGACGATGAGCAGGCTGAACATGAGGACGCCGAGGATGGCCCAGCGGCGGCGGTGGACCGCCTCCGGGACACGGGGCGCGGCGGCGGGGCCGCCGGACGGTATGGACATGGCCACGACTCTAACCACTTTCCAATACGGCACCGTCTCGTATTGGAAAGACTTTACCCGGTTGCCCGGCACCGTTCACCGGGCACGGTGGGCCCACTTCCCGGGAACGGTGCCGGGATGCCACCATGGAAGGGATCCGGGGACGCCGTCAGGGCGCCTCGAGATGACGAAGGAGCCGTTGGCCATGTCGCTTCAGGCTGCGCACCACCAGTCCGCAACACCCCCCACGGGCCCCGCTCCCGGCGCAGGCAAGGCGCTGTACGGGGGCACGAGCACCCGCCGCATCAGCGTCCACGACATCGCCGCCGCCAGTGAGCGCGGCGAGAAGTGGCCGATGCTCACCGCCTACGACGCGATGACCGCGTCCGTGTTCGACGAGGCCGGCATCCCGGTCATGCTCGTCGGCGACTCCATGGGCAACTGCCACCTCGGCTACGAGACCACGGTGCCGGTCACCATGGACGAGATGGCCATCCTCTCGGCCGCCGTCGTACGGGGGACCAAGCGGGCCCTCATCGTCGCCGACCTGCCGTTCGGGGCGTACCAGGAGGGCCCGGTCCAGGCCCTGCGCAACGCCACCCGGCTGATCAAGGACGCCGGAGTGGGCGCGGTGAAGCTGGAGGGCGGCGAGCGCTCCCACGAGCAGATCCGGCTCCTCGTCGAGGCCGGAATCCCGGTCATGGGCCACATCGGCCTGACGCCGCAGTCCGTCAACGCCATGGGTTACCGCGTGCAGGGCCGGGGCGAGGAGGCCGCCCAGCAGCTGCTTCGCGACGCGAAGGCGGTCCAGGACGCGGGCGCCTTCGCCGTCGTCCTGGAACTCGTGCCGGCCGAGCTCGCCGCCGAGGTCACCCGAACCCTGCACATCCCGACCGTCGGCATCGGCGCCGGACCCGACACGGACGCGCAGGTGCTGGTCTACACCGACATGGTCGGACTGACCGGCGGCAAGGTCCCGCGCTTCACCAAGCAGTACGCGAACATGCGCCAGGTGCTCGCCGACGCCGCCAGGGAGTACGCCGAAGAGGTCGTCGGCGGCACGTTCCCGGCGGCGGAGCACACCTTCCACTGACGCCCACACACCACTGCCGCACCACCGACAGCCCGCCGACTTCCCCCCTCGGCGGGCTGTCGCCTGTGCTCGGTCCCCTGTCACCGACATGTCGGCGACTTGTCGGTGAGGGCTGGTGTCATGGTGTCCATGAAGAACGCGAAGAACCTCAGGGGCGGCACGAACGCCATCGAGGTACGGGGGCTGGTCAAGCACTACGGCGCCACGAAGGCACTGGACGGGGTGGACCTCGACGTGCGCGAGGGCACCGTCCTCGGCGTGCTCGGGCCCAACGGTGCCGGAAAGACCACCCTCGTACGCTGCCTGTCCACCCTGATCGTGCCGGACGCCGGGCATGCCGTCGTCGCCGGCTGCGACGTGGTCAGGCAGCCCCGGCAGCTCCGCCGCACGATCGGCCTCACCGGCCAGTACGCCTCGGTCGACGAGAAGCTCTCCGGCTGGGAGAACCTCTACATGATCGGGCGCCTGCTCGACCTGCCGCGCAGGAAGGCACGGTCCCGCGCCGACGAGCTGCTGGAGCGCTTCTCGCTCACCGACGCCGCCAGGAAGGCCGCGATGGACTACTCCGGCGGTATGCGGCGCCGGCTGGACCTGGCCGCCTCGATGATCGGCAGCCCGGCCGTGCTCTATCTGGACGAGCCGACGACGGGTCTGGACCCCCGTACCCGTAACGAGGTCTGGGAAGAGGTGCAGCGCATGGTCGCGGAGGGGGCGACCGTGCTGCTCACCACCCAGTACATGGAAGAGGCCGAACAGCTCGCCAGTGAGCTCACCGTCATCGACCGGGGGAAGATCATCGCCCGGGGCGGCGTCGACGAGCTCAAGGCCAAGGTCGGCGGCCGCACTCTGCAGATCCGGCCCTCCGACCCGGCCGAACTGACCGCGATGGCACGGGCGTTGCAAGAGAGCGGCCTCGACGGCATCGCGGGCGCCCAGACGGTCCCGGACCAGGGACTGCTCCACGTACAGATCCTCAGCGACGAGCAGCTCACCGCGGTGATCGGACTGCTCGGCACCCGGGGCTTCTCGCTCGCCCATGTCGCCACCGCGCTTCCCAGCCTGGACGAGGTGTTCCTCGCCATCACGGGCGACAAGGCCACCGTCACCGGCACGATCCCCCAGGAGGTCGCGGCATGAGCACGACGACTCTGACGCCCACCCCCACCGAAACGGCCGCGTCCGCACCCGACACGCGTCTCCACGACGAGGGCCGGATCGGGCTACGGAACAACCTTCGCCACATCGGGGCGCTGGTGCGGCGCAATCTGCTCCAGATCAGGAAGGATCCGGAGTCGATGTTCGACGCCCTCCTGATGCCGATCATCTTCACGCTGCTGTTCGTGTACGTCTTCGGCGGCTCGGTCGGCAGCAGCATGGGCGGTGACCGGCAGGACTACCTCAACTACCTGATCCCCGGCCTGATGGCGATGATGGGCATGAACATCGCCATGGCGGTCGGTGCCGGCGTCAACGACGACTTCCGCAAGGGGGTCATGGACCGGTTCCGCACGATGCCGATCGCCCGCTCCTCCGTGCTCATCGCGAAGATCGTGGTCGAACTCGGCAGGATGATGGTCGCCACGCTGATCCTGCTGGGCATGGGCTTCGCCCTCGGTATGGAACTCCAGGAGTCGGTGCTCGGACTGATCGGGGCGATCGCCCTCTCGGCCGCGTTCGGCGCCGCCATCATGTGGATCTTCATCCTTCTCGGGCTGACCATGAAGACGGCCCAGGCGGTGCAGGGGATGGGGATGCTCGTGCTGATGCCGCTCCAGTTCGGGTCGTCCATCTTCGCGCCGACGGGCACCATGCCCGGCTGGCTGCGGACGTTCACCGACTACAACCCGCTGTCCAACCTGGCCGACTCCGCCCGTGCCCTGATGATGGGCGGCCCGCTGGCCCACTCGGTCTGGGTGACGCTCGGCTGGACCGTGGCCATCACCGCGGTGGTGGCCCCGCTCGCGGTGTCCAGGTTCCGCAAGAAATCCTGATCACGGCTCACTGAGCCAGGTACGTGCCCGCGAGGGCGGTGGCCTCCTCCAGCGTGAGGCCGCCGCCCTCGGCGTGCGCCGCCTCGTAGGCGTCGTCCGTCAGGCAGGTGCGGACGGTCTCCTCCGCCATGGCCAGGTTCTGGCGCTCCACCGCCATGGGCACGTAGCCCTCCGGGAGCAGCGCCGCGTGCAGGCCGAGCAGGCGTGCGGCGTCCCGCCCGCGGTCCTCGCCGCCGGGCCCCGCCAGCGCCCAGGCCACGACGACCAGATGGATGGAGGTCATCTGGGGCGCCACCACCTGCGCCATCGAGTCGCCGGACCGCTTCAGCGCGCGGACGGACCGGGAGAGGGCGGTGCCGTAGTCCCCCTCGAGGTTGTCCAGCCATGCCTGGACACCGAGCACGAACCCCTCGACGAGGGCCACCGACTCGGACACGAACGCACCGAACAGGATGTCCAGTTGCTCACGCGCCTCGCCTACCCGACCGGTCCTTCCCAGCCACAGCGCGAGGTGGAGCCGGGCCACGGGCCTGGCCTCGGGGCCTGACTGCCGGCCGTCGGCGAGCACCTCGCGCAGGATGCGCTCCCCCTCCTCGCCCCGGCCCGTGTCGCAGAGCGCGGAGGCGTACCTGGCCCGCAGCACCGCCACCTGGGCATGGGCCCCGAGCTGTTCGGCGTAGGCGACGCCGGCGCGGAAGTCCTCGGCGGCGGCGGCGCTTTCGCCTCTCCGCTCGTTGGCCTCCCCCCTGGACGCGAGTGCCTCGGCGGCGCCCCAGACGTCACCGAGACCCATGAAGATGTCCAGGCTCTCGTCGGCATCCCGCCCGGCCTCACCCACCCGGTCGGGTCGGTTGGCCAGTGCGTTGGACCGCATCTGGAGGGCGGTGGCGAGCTCCCACTCGAAGCCGAGCTCCCGGCAGGCGTTCACCGTGCCGTCCAGAAGGGCGCGGAACTCGTCGACGTCCCCGGTGAACATGACGGCGAACAGCCACAGTGAGCCCGGGATCCGGCAGGTCTGCGGCTGACCCGGCCGGTAGGTGCGGGCGATCGTCCGCAGCCGGTCCATGCCGGCGCTCGTCATCCACTCGTTTTCCTGGTGGCCCATGTTCACCAGCTGGATCAGCCGCACCCCGCGGCGGGCCTCCTGGAGCTGCTCCGCCACCATCGGCGGCGGACGGTCGGTACAGCGTTCGAGCAGCGAGGGGACGGGCTCGACGGGCTCGGTGAACGGGTCGGGTCCGAGAGCCGCGACCGCGTCCGCCCAGAGGTTCGCCTCGCTCCGCAGATCACGCATCTGCCAGTACCAGCAGAGGGAGTGCACCAGGCAGAGCGCCTCGTGCTCGTCCTCGGCGGCGACGGCACGGCGCAGGGCGGTGCGCACGTTCTCGTACTCGCGCTGGAACAGGGCGAGCGCGGCCTGCTGCCCGGCGCCACGGAGTGCGGGGTCGCTGACGCGGGCGAGCTCGCGGTAGTGGACGAGGTGCCGGCGCTCCGCGGCAGCCCGCTCCCCCGATGCGTCGAGGCGCTCGGCCGCGTACTCGGCGACGGTCTCCAGGAGCCGGTAACGCATGTCGCCGTCGTCACCGGGAGCGGCCACGACCAGGGACTTGTCGACCAGGGAACCGAGAAGGAACGTCACGTCACCGGTGTCGCCGGACTCCGCACCCGGCAGGGAACAGACACCCTCCACCGCGGTGATGTCGCAGCCGCCGGCGAAGACCGACAGCCGGCGCAGGACGGCGCGCTCGCCGTCGTCGAGGAGGTCCCACGACCAGTCCACGACCGCGCGCAGGGTCTGCTGGCGCGGCAGTACGGTGCGGCTGCCGCTGGACAGCAGGCGGAAGCGGTCGTCCAGGCGGTCGGCGATCTGACGCGGGCCGAGCATACGCAGCCGGGCCGCGGCCAGTTCGATGGCGAGCGGCAGCCCGTCGAGGCGGTGGCAGATCTCCGCGCAGGCCGCCGCCGTCCCGGCGTCGGCGTCGGCCCTGAAGCCGGGCCTGGCGGCGGCGCCGCGGTCGGCGAACAGGCGCAGGGCCATGGGGTCGGGCAACGGGCCCAGGGGCCGCACCAGTTCGCCGGGGACACCGAGGGGCTCCCGGCTCGTCGCCAGGACGGTGAGCCCGGGGCAGCGGGCGAGCAGGTGGTCGGTCAGCCGGGCCGCCGCCTCGACCACGTGCTCGCAGTTGTCGAGCAGCAGGAGCATGCGCCGCTGGGAGCAGTGCTCGGTGAGGTGGGTGAGCGCGCTCCCGGCCCCGGCCACGGAGCTGCGTTCGACGGCGCGCAGTCCTTCGGCGCCCGCCCCGCGCAGGACGGTCTCACGGGCCCCGAGCGCGCCGAGCACGGCCTCGGGGACCGCCTCCGGGTCGTCCACGGGGGCCAGTTCCGCCAGCCACACTCCGTCGGGCCATGCGGCGGCGACCGTTTCGGCGGCCTCCTGGGACAGCCTGGTCTTGCCCGCACCGCCGGGGCCGAGGAGGGTGACCAGGCGGGCACGGGTCAGGTCCTCGCCCAGGTCCGCGATGTCCGCCTCCCGGCCGACGAAGCTCGTGAGCCTGGCCCGCAGATTGCCCGGCCGTGCCGGTGGCGGCGGGACGGGGGCCGGGACGATCGGCTCCTGGTGCAGCAGCCCCTCGTACAGGGTGCGCAGTGCGGGGCCCGGGCCGGTGCCGAGCCGGTCGGCGAGCAGGGTGCGCACCTCGTCGTACGCCGCGAGTGCCTGCGCGGTGCGCCCGGCGTCCCGCAGCGCCCTGATACGGAGCACCTGCAGGGGCTCGTCCAGGGGGTGGTCGGCGCAGAGCCCGGCCAGTTCGGGCAGCGCTTCGTCGGTGCGGCCCTGCGCGAGGACCGCCTCGGCCCGGGTCCGGCGGGCGTCCAGGCGCCTGGCCTCCCAGCGGGCGGCCGCCACGGCGCGGTCCGGCAGGTCGGCGAGAGCGGGGCCCCGCCACAGGGCGAGCGCGTCGTCGAGGACGGTGGCTGCCTTCGCCGCGTCACCCTCCTCCAGCGCCCTGGCACCCTCCGCCGCGAGCCGCTCGAAGCGGTGCAGGTCAACGGCGTCCGGACCGGCGGCGAGGAGGTAGCCGTTCTCCGCGGATTCGACCGCGTCCCGGCCCAGCGCGCGCCTGAGGCGGCTCACGAGTGCCTGCAGGGCACCCGGGGCGTCGGAGGGCGGGTCGCCGTCCCACACCTCGTTGACGAGCACCCCGGCCGGGACCGTACGTCCGGGGCGCAGGGCGAGCACGGTGAGCAGGGCGCGCAGCCGCGCCCCGCCGAGGGCGACGGCCGTGCCGTCGGCGCGGAGGGCGCGGGTGGTACCGAGGATGCCGTAGTACACGGGCCCATTGTCCGTGAAGGCTCCGTCCGCCGTGGAACTACCACCCGTCGGTGAGGCGTTCTCGCCGTGTCACCCGTACGCTCGGGGGCCGCAGCCAGCCGTCCAGCCCCTCAGGAGTGCCGCCGATGACCACCGCGTTCCGCCGCCCCAGTGACCGGCGGGTCAGTTCGATCTTCCTCGGGATCGTCGCCGTCATGGCCGTCTCGGGCTGGGCGGTGTGGACGGACTTCGCCGAGCAGACCGGTTTCGCGGTCTTCCTCTTCGTCACGGCGGCCTGGATCGTCTCGCTCTGTCTCCACGAGTACGCGCACGCGCGCACCGCGCTGCACAGCGGCGACATCTCGATCGGGGCGAAGGGCTATCTGACGCTCAATCCGCTCAAGTACACCCACGCCCTGCTGAGCATCGTGCTGCCCGTGCTGTTCGTGATCATGGGCGGCATCGGCCTGCCGGGCGGCGCGGTCTACATCGAGCGGGGCCGCATCAGCGGGCGCTGGAAGCACAGCCTGATCTCGGCGGCGGGCCCCCTGACAAACGTCCTGTTCGCCGTCGTCTGCACCGCACCGTTCTGGCTGGGCGCCCTGGACGGCGTCCCGCTGTCCTTCCGGTTCGCCCTGGCGTTCCTCGCGCTGCTCCAGGTGACGGCGGCGATCCTCAACTTCCTGCCGGTCCCGGGGCTCGACGGCTACGGCGTGATCGAGCCGTGGCTGTCGTACAAGGTCCGGCGCCAGGTGGAGCCGTTCGCGCCCTTCGGGCTGATCGCCGTCTTCGCGCTCCTGTGGATCCCCGAGCTCAACGGGGTCTTCTTCGACGCGGTGGACGCGCTGCTGCGGGGCCTGGGCGTCAGCGAGGTCGAGACGTACTGCGGGCTCGACACCTACCGCTTCTGGCAGGAGTGGTTCGGCGACCAGAACCCGGTCTGCGCGGTGCCGCAGGGGGCGTGAGCCCTCAGCTCGCGGCCGCTTCCGTCTGCGCCCTGTGCTTGCGGACGTAGAACCACGTCATGTTCGAGGAGAGGCCGACGAGCAGCACCCAGACGATCCCGAGGAGGATGCTGCCCTGGACGAAGGAGACCACGGCCGCGGCGACGGCGAGTACACAGACGGCGAGGGTGTAGAGAGCGAGGCGGGGCATGAGGGCTGGTGCTCCTGTCCGGGGATGGTGCGCGGTCCCGTCCAGTGTCCCTCATGCCCGTTTCGGCTCCGGACACGGACTCACACGTCGGTGGTGCGCAGCCCCGCGTGTGCCTTGTAGCGGCGGTTGACCGAGATCAGGTTGGCGACGAGGGACTCGACCTGGTGCGCGTTGCGCAGCCGGCCCGCGAACACGCCGCGCATCCCGGGGATACGGCTCGCGAGTGCCTGCACGGTGTCCGTGTCGGCGCGCGCCTCGCCCAGCACCATGACGTCGGTGTCGATCTCGTCGATCGCCTCGTCCTGGAGGAGGACCGCCGACAGGTGGTGGAAGGCGGCGGTGACCCGGGAGTCCGGCAGCAGGGCGGCGGCCTGCTCGGCGGCGCTGCCCTCCTCGGGCTTCAGCGCGTAGGCGCCCTTCTTGTCGAAGCCGAGCGGGTTGACGCAGTCGACGACGAGCTTCCCGGCGAGCTCCTCGCGCAGGGACTCGAGCGTCTTGGCGTGGCCGTCCCACGGCACGGCGACGATCACGATGTCGCTGCGGCGCGCGCACTCCGCGTTGTCCGCGCCCTCGACGCCGTGGCCCAGTTCGGCGGCGGCGGCCCCGGCCCGGTCCGCGGCGCGCGAGCCGATGACGACCTTCTGCCCGGCGCGGGCCAGGCGGTAGGCGAGGCCGCGGCCCTGGGGGCCGGTTCCGCCGAGTACGCCGACGGTCAGGCCTGACACGTCGGGGAGGTCCCAGGGGTCCTTGGCGGGGGGCTTGGGGGCGCTGCCACTGTCGTTCGTAGTCATGGCGCCGACCCTACTGCGAGGCAGGGGAGGTCTTCCTCCGCCGTCGCCGCTCCGCGGTATCCGTCACGACGACGAGGAGGATCGCGGCGAGCACCGCCACCGGTCCGGCCAGGAGCGTGAGCGGGTACCGGTCGCCGGTGGAGAGCCCCGCCGACCGCGACACGACCGACGTCACGGCGCTCGCCCAGAGGATCAGGCCTCCGATGCCACGGGCCCGCAGCATGCGCGGCGTGGCACGCCGGCGGAGCCGTGCCGGTGCCCAGCCGCGCAGGAGGGCGCAGGACAGCGGAAGGACCAGCAGTGTCCAGCCGAGTATCCAGACCCGGTCGAAGGTGTCAGCGGCGGTCATGGCGTGATGGTGACGGCCACGGCGGGGGCGGGCAGTTCCGTGTTCCGGCAGTACCCGTACGGGTGGGTTGCCGCGTTCGGGCAGTCCCGGGGCGGTACCCGGGGGCATGATGCCGGTTCATGGATGCTGTGCGTGTCGCGTTGCTGCGTGAGGTGCTCGCCGGTACGGAGTGGCCCGCGGCGGCCCGGCGTTTCGCCCGGACCCTGCGGTCGTCGGTCGTGCCGCAGGACGGCGGGCTGCTGCTGGTGGGGACCGAGGTGTACGAGCCGTGGCACCTGGCGGCTCATCTGGTCGACGAATCCACCTGGTCGGGTCTGCCGCAGCTGCGCCCCACGCTCGTACGCCACCGGGTGAAGCCGGACGACCCGGTGCACCTGGCCGCCGGTCTGGGCCGGATCGAGACGGCCGGACGCGGCCGGACGCTGCTGGTGGTGGCACCCGGGCGGCCGGGCGACGGCCTGCTGGAACGTGTCCACGACGCGCGGCGTGCGGGGGCGACGGTGCTCACGCTGGACGGGGGTGACGCGGAGGTGCGGGGACTCGCCCACGAGGCGCTGACGGTGACCGCCGGCGACGAGGTCGACCTGGACACGGTCCAGCACCTGGTCAGCGCCGCCGCGGGGGAGAACGGCGCCCCGGCACCCCGGGGCCGCCGCACGTTCCGCGACCGGCTCTCCCGGCTGGCCGACCAGCTGACGGCGCCTCCGCCGGAGCGCTGGTGACACCTCCGCCCCGGGCGCGGGCCTAGTCCGGGGTCTCGTCCGTCGGCCGGTCCGAGCGGTCGTGCCACTTCGGGTCGTTCTCCCACTCCAGGTTGCGCTCACGCGCCGTGTCCATCGCGCGCTGCGCCTCCCCCTGCGTGGTGTACGGGCCGAATCGGTCCTTCCCTGGGCACTCGGGACCCTCCTCGACCTTCTTGTGCTCCAGGCAGTAGTACCATTCGCCCGGTTTGCCCACCGTGCGCTTCTTGAACAGGGCCATTGCGGAATCCTTTCCTCGTTGCCATGGTGCCCCGAGCACGCTGGTTAGACTCGCTGACATGTCTGGCCAGTCACTTCTCGCACCAGGGGAGATCACTCCCGTCCGTTCCGTTCCCGGAAGGATCCGGCGTCCCGAGTACGTGGGGAAGCCCGCCCCCACTCCGTACAGCGGGCCGGAGGTCCAGGACTCCGACACCGTGGAGCGCATGCGGATCGCCGGCCGCATCGCGGCGCAGGCGATGGAGGAGGCCGCCAAGCACATCGCGCCGGGGGTCACCACCGACGAACTGGACCGGGTCGCCCACGAGTTCATGGTGGACCACGGGGCCTATCCGTCGACCCTCGGCTACCGGGGCTTCCCTAAGTCGCTCTGCACCTCGCTCAACGAGGTCATCTGCCACGGCATCCCGGACTCCACGGTGCTCCGGGACGGCGACATCGTGAACCTCGACGTCACCGCGTACATCGACGGCGTGCACGGGGACAACAACGCCACCTACCTCTGCGGCGACGTGGACGAGGAGTCGCGGCTCCTCGTGGAGCGCACCCGGGAGTCACTGAACCGCGCCGTCAAGGCGGTGCGGCCCGGACGCCAGATCAACGTGATCGGGCGCGTCATCGAGTCGTACGCGAAGCGGTTCGGATACGGGGTGGTGCGGGACTTCACCGGGCACGGGATCAACTCCTCGTTCCACTCCGGCCTGATCATCCCGCACTACGACAGCCCGCACGCGACGACCGTGATGCAGCCCGGGATGACGTTCACCATCGAACCGATGCTGACGCTCGGGACCCACGACTACGACATGTGGGACGACGGCTGGACCGTGGTGACGAAGGACCGGAAGCGGACGGCGCAGTTCGAGCACACCCTGGTGGTGACCGAGACCGGGGCGGACATCCTGACCCTCCCGTAGGCGGACCGTGCGCGCCCGCGCCCTTTACCGACAGCCAGTCGGGAACCTGTTGACTTAGGCAAGCCTAAGCAGGAAGATCGGGACACCGGTGTGCGCCGGCGCGTTCAGCCGCCGCCGGTACGTACGCCCCTGTCCGGACTTCCCGTCCCCTCGGTCCCCGGAGGCCCGCCTTGGACTCGACCGCCACCACCCCCTTCTCGACGCTCATCCGCACCGCCTCGCACGAGCAGCACACGGAGGCGGAGTCCTCGACCTTCATGGGCGACATGCTCGGCGGACGGCTCGGCGTCGAGGCGTACACGCGCTACACCGAGCAGCTGTGGTTCGTCTACCGGGCGCTCGAGGACGGTGCGCAGGCCCTGCGGGAGGACCCGGTCGCCGGGCCCTTCATCCAGCCGGAGCTGATGCGCGCGGCCGAGCTGGAGCGGGACCTCACGCACCTGCGCGGCGAGGGGTGGCGTGAGGGGCTGGAGCCGCTGCCCGCCACAGCCGCGTACGCCGCGCGCGTCGCCGAGTGCGCGAGGGAGTGGCCCGCCGGGTACATAGCGCACCACTACACCCGCTACCTCGGGGACCTCTCGGGCGGCCAGATCATCCGCGGCACCGCGGAGAAGACCTGGGGCTTCGACCGCAAGGGCGACGGGGTGCGGTTCTACGTCTTCGAGCAGATCCCCAACCCCGCCGCCTTCAAGCGGGACTACCGCGAACTGCTGGACGCCGTGAACGCCGACGACCTGGAGAAGCAGCGCGTCATGGACGAGTGCAAGCGCGCCTTCGCACTGAACACCACCGTCTTCCGCGAGCTGGGCGAGGTCTTCCCGCTCAGCGCGTGACGCCTCCCGGCGCCGAGGGCCCGGTCAGGACGCGACCGCCAGAAGGACGCGCCCCCCGACCTCCATCATGCCGTCCGGCGCGGGCGCGGTCAGGATCTGGGAGCCGCGGCCCTGCGTGATGTTGAGCGCCCGGCCGAGCTGGGCGCTCAGCAGCATGGCCGCGGCGCCGGTCGCCTCGTCCTCCTCGATCCCCCCAGCTCCACCGGAGCGGCTGTCGCCGCGCTCGTCACGGCGGCGCGGGAAGGCCCGCGCCCGTACGCGGCCGGCGGCCTCGTCCTCCCAGGCCCAGACGTAGAGCCGGCCCGCGCCGGGCGGCGGTCCGGTCAGCGCCTCGACCTCGGCGACCGAGGCGTACTGCTCCAGGGTCCTCGGCGGCACCCACTCGGGGCGGCCCGTGATCCAGGTGAACTCGCCGTCCTGGCGCGCCTCCACGTCCCCGACGGGCAGCTCCAGGATCTCCAGGTCGAGCAGCCAGGCCGCGCCGACGAGCGGATGCCCGGCGAACGGCAGCCGCAGGTCCGGCGTGCGGATGTCGACGTCGCCGCGCTCGGGGTCGTCCACGAACACGGTCTCGCTGAAACCGAGCTTGCGGGCGAGCGCCTGCCGGGAGTCGTCGTCGGGGTATCCGCGCCCGTCCCGTACGACCCCGAGCGGGTTGCCGTGCCGGCCGTCGGGGCCGCAGAACACGCGCAGTACGTCGATGCCGTCGGGTACGTCGAAGTCGTTCACGCAGGCATTCAAGCACCGTCCGTGCCCCGGGCGGCCAAAGGATCGCACCGGCGTGCAGTGCCGGTGCGGCCGGGACGCGCCCCGGCCGGCACGGCGGCGGGCCGCCGGCGGTCACCGCCGAGGCGCGTCGGCAGCCGGTCGGACATCCCCTCGCCCGGCCGGCGGGCCGGGTGTCCGCGCCTCGCTCCGAAAGGGCTTGCTTGACCCGCCTTTGACCGTCCTGCGGGTTCCGCATGGGACTCCTGTGACCGGGCTGTTTCCGGCCCTCCGGAGTGAGACCCGAATCACGCGAACTCTGGGTATCGGCGAGGTAAGGCACGGTTAAGTTAGGCGCGCCTCACCTGCTGTTCGTCCGCACCACCCCCGCTCTTTTCACCCTCGTGGAGCCCGCATGCGAGCCGTTCGTCCCTCCGTCGTCACCGCTGTCGCCGCGGTGGCCGCACTGACCGCCGTCACGGGCTGCGCCGAGAAGAGCGACGGCAGGAGCGACGGCGCCGTACAGGTCGTCGCCAAGGACGATTCCTGCGAGGTCTCGTCCAAGAAGTTCCCGGCCGGACACGTCGAACTCGCCGTGGAGAACAAGGGTTCCAAGGTCACCGAGGTCTACGTCCTCTTCCCTGACGACCGGATCGTCACCGAGCGCGAGAACATCGGCCCTGGCACCAGGGCGAGGATCACGGCCGAGATCAAGGCCGGGACGTACGAGATCGCCTGCAAGCCCGGGATGAAGGGCAAGGGCATCCGCCAGACGGTCGAGGCGACCGGAGGGAAGGCCGCCGCGCGGAGCCCCGAGATGGACAAGGCCGTCGCCGGATACCGCGACTACGTACAGGCACAGGCCGACGAGACGCTGCCCAAGGTGAAGGTCTTCACGGATGCCGTGGCCGCGGGCGACGTCGAGGCGGCGAAGAAGGCGTACGCGGATTCCCGTATCGGCTGGGAGCGCACCGAACCGGTCGCCGAGTCCTTCGGTGACATCGACCCGAAGGTCGACGTCCGCGAGGACGGCCTGGAGGACGGTCAGAAGTGGACGGGCTGGCACCGCCTGGAGAAGGCGCTGTGGCAGAACGGGAAGCTGGGCGCCGAGGAGAAGGAGCTCGCTCCTGTCCTCTACAAGGACCTGCTGGACTGGCAGAAGCGGGTCGGCCGGGCCGACATCTCCCCGACCTCGATGGCCAACGGCGCCAAGGAGCTCCTCGACGAGGTCGCCACCGGCAAGGTCACCGGTGAGGAGGAGCGCTACAGCCACACCGACCTCGTCGACTTCAAGGCGAACGTCGAGGGGGCGGAACGCTCCTACACGCTCCTCGAGCCGATCGCTTCGAAGAACGACGCCGCGCTGACCGCCTCCCTGGACAAGCAGTTCGCGGCGCTGAACACCCTGCTGGACAAGTACCGCACGGACAAGACCTCCTACGACTTCACCTCGTACGACAAGGTCGGCAAGGCGGACCGCAAGGAACTCTCCGACGCGGTCAACGCGCTGGCGGAGCCGCTGTCCAAGCTGGCCGCCGCGGTCACGAAGTAGCGGGAGCCGTAGACATGGCCGGGGACACCGGGGACAAGGACACGGGGGCCGCTCCCACGCCGTCGCGCCGCGCGCTGCTCGGCTGGGGCGGTGCCGGGCTGGCGCTCGGCGCCGCGACGGCCGGCGGCGCGGTCGCCGTGGTGCGCTCCGGCGGGAGCGCCGGACCGGCCGCGGACAGCGGCGCGGCGGTGCCCTTCCACGGAGCGCACCAGGCGGGGATCGCCACCGCGGTCCAGGACAGGCTGCACTTCGCCGCGTTCGACGTGACGACGAAGGACCGGGCCGAACTGGTCTCCCTCCTGAAGGAATGGACCCGGGCCGCCGAGCGGATGACGGCCGGACGGACCGTGGGCGAGGGTGCGTACGGAGGGGCGGCCGAGGCCCCGCCGGACGACACGGGTGAGGCACTGGGCCTCCGGCCGTCGCGGCTGACGCTCACGATCGGCTTCGGCCCGTCCCTGTTCGCCCGGGACCGCTTCGGCCTCGAGGACCGGCGGCCCGAGGCGCTGGTCGATCTGCCGAAGTTCCCCGGCGACAACCTGGACTCCGCCCGCAGCGGCGGGGATCTGTGCGTCCAGGCCTGCGCGGACGACCCGCAGGTCGCCGTGCACGCCATCCGCAACCTCGCCAGGATCGGAATGGGCCGCACCGCCATCCGCTGGTCGCAGCTGGGGTTCGGCAAGACGTCCTCGACGACGCCCGGCACGCAGACCCCGCGCAACATGATGGGGTTCAAGGACGGCACCCGGAACATCTCGGGCACGGACGACGCGGCCCTGGACACACACGTGTGGGCCGGCCGGAAGGACGACGCCGGGTGGATGGCCGGGGGTTCGTACCTGGTGGCCCGGCGTATCCGCATGCACATCGAGACGTGGGACCGGGCCCCGCTCCAGGAGCAGGAGGACATCTTCGGCCGGGACAAGGGCGAGGGTGCCCCGGTCGGCAAGGCCAAGGAGCGCGACGAACCGTTCCTCAAGGCGATGCTGCCGACCGCGCACGTCCGCCTGGCGCACCCGGACACCAACGACGGGGCGACGATCCTGCGCCGCGGCTACTCCTTCACCGACGGTACGGACGGCCTGGGCAGACTCGACGCGGGGCTGTTCTTCCTGGCCTACCAGCGGGACGTCCGCACGGGCTTCATCCCGGTGCAGCGCAGCCTCGCGGCTTCGGACGCGCTCAACGAATACATCCAGCACGTGGGTTCGGCGGTCTTCGCCGTTCCGCCCGGCGTCCGCGACAAGGACGACTGGTGGGGCCGGGCACTGTTCTCGTGACCCTGGCGCTGTTCTCATGACCCGCACCTTGGAAGGACCGGCATGTTCGGCAACTATCTGATCGGCCTGCGCGAGGGGCTCGAGGCCGGCCTCGTCGTCTGCATCCTCATCGCCTATCTGGTCAAGACCGGCCGCCGTGACGCGCTGCGCCCGGTGTGGACCGGCATCGCCATCGCCTGCACCATCTCGCTGGCCTTCGGCGCCGCGCTCGAATTCGGTTCGCAGGAGCTGACGTTCGAGGCGCAGGAGATGCTCGGCGGTTCCCTGTCGATCATCGCCGTCGGGCTCGTGACCTGGATGGTGTTCTGGATGCGGCGTACCGCGCGGCACCTGAAGAAGGAGCTGCACGGGAAGCTGGACTCGGCGCTCGCGATGGGCACCGGCGCCCTGGTGGCGACCGCCTTCCTGGCGGTCGGCCGCGAGGGCCTGGAGACCGCGCTGTTCGTGTGGGCGTCGGTGCGGGCGAGCGGTGAGGGCTCCTCGTCGCCGCTGATCGGGGTGCTGTCGGGCATCGCGACCGCGGTCGTGCTGAGTTGGCTGTTCTACCGGGGCGCCCTGAAGATCAACCTGTCGAAGTTCTTCACGTGGACGGGCGGCATGCTCGTGGTGGTGGCGGCGGGGGTGCTGGCCTACGGCGTGCACGACCTGCAGGAGGCCCGCTTCCTCGGTGGCCTGCGGGACAAGGCGTTCGACATCACGACCACGATTCCGCCGGACAGCTGGTACGGCACCCTGCTCAAGGGGGTCTTCAACTTCCAGGCGGATCCGACCGTTCTCCAGGTCACGGTGTGGGCGCTGTATCTCATCCCCACGCTCGCGCTGTTCCTCGCCCCGGTAGGGTTCAGGCGGTCAGTGCGGACGACGGATCAGAAGGCGCAGAAGGCAACGGATGAGAAGGCTGGGTCGACTGACGGCGGGGCTCGCGACGGCGACGGTACTGGTCGTGACGGCGAGCGGCTGCGTGACGGTACACGGTGAGCTGGAGGTAGTTCCGGGGGCGACGAGGTCCGAGGCCGCGAAGGCCCTGGAGGACTTCACGGTCGCGTACAACAAGGCGGACAAGGCGTACGATCCGGCGCTCGACGAGGACGTGGTGACCGGCTCGCTCGGCGCGATCAACCAGGCGGGTCTGGCCGCGCGGCAGAAGAACAGCCCGGAGGGCAACGCGCAGCACAAGCCGCTGGAGCTGACCGACGCCTCGTACACCATCCCCAGGAAGGCGGGGTGGCCCCGCTGGTTCGTCGCGGACACCGACTCCAACCGCGACCAGGACGGCGGCAAGCTGGACACCCGCTGGCTGCTGGCCTTCGTCCGTACCGGGCCGGACGCGCCGTGGAAGGTCGCGTACCTGGCGGTGGCCCCTCCGTCCGAGATCCCGAAGTTCCGCAAGGACGCCGACGGCTGGGCACAACCGGTGCCCTCCGCGGACACGGACGCCGCGCTGACCACCCCGCCGGCGGATCTGAGCACCACGTACACCGACTACCTCGGTGAGGGCTCCCCGGATGTGTTCGCCCCGGGGGCGGTGACCTCGGGCTGGCGGGAGGCGCGGAAGAACACCCGCAGGACGGGCTTCTCCTACCAGTACGTCGACCAGGCGCTGGATTCCGGAACGTTCGCACCGCTCGGCCTGACGACGGAGGACGGCGGGGCGCTGGTCTTCTTCAGCAGCAAGCACTTCGAGCGGCAGACGGCGGCCGAGGGACTGCGGCCGACGGTCACCGCGGACGTGCGGGCGTTGCTGACCGGCGAGGTGAAGAGCACCCTCACCAAGGAGCGGGTGTCCAGCCAGCTGGCCTACGTGCCCAAGAAGGGCGCGGGAGACGCCGGGGCCGCGGACGGACGGGTGCGCGTGCTGAACCGTCTCCCCGGCCTGGTCGCGGCGCAGGGGTCCTGACCGCTTCGGACAGCAGGGCCCTGCACGGGGCCCTGCTCACCGCAGGCCCGCCGGCCGGCGGGCGGACCGCGACACCTCTCAGCGGCTGAGCGGCCAGGCCACCGCGTCGTGGTCGAGGTCGCTCTCGTCGGCCGTGTCCGCGTACCGCGCGCAGGCGTCGGTGAGCGTCTCCAGCAGGGTCAGCGGGTCGGGCAGCGGGTGCTCCGGTCCGCGGATCCAGTGCACGTCCAGTTCACCGGGGAGCCGTGCGGGCGGCACGAGGACGTAGCTGCCGCGGCAGTGCCAGCGGAAGCCCGGGTGCTCGTCCATGGTCTCGGGGTGGCAGTCCAGCTCGCACGGCCACCACTCGTCCTCGTCGTCGGGGGTGCCGCGGGTGGCGGTGAAGAAGAGCATCCGGTCGGTGCCGGACTGGGCCACGGGGCCGACGTCGATGCCCGCCGCGGTGAGCCGCTCCAGGGCCGAGAGTCCAGCGGTGAGGGGGACGTCGAGGACGTCGTGGATCATGCCCGTCGCGGTGATGAAGTTGGCCAGCGGCTGACCGGCCGCCCAGCGTTCGATCTGCGCGCTGTCCGTCGTGGACTGCGTCTGCCACGCGAACGAGACGGGGTGCCGAGCGGGCGTGGGACAGCCGATGCGGTCACACGAACATCGGTAACCCGACGGGTGCGCCGCGGGCGAGATGGGCATTCCTGCCTCGGCGACGGCCAGGAGCAGCGCCAGCCGCGCCGCGTCGTCGGCCTCCGGCTGCGGTTTCGGCCGCCTGCGCAGCCACTGGGAAATCCTGCCCTCTGTGCCGCGATAGCGGCCGGAATCGGCGCCCATCTATCCCCTCACCTCAGCGGTTACTCATCCATCGTCGCACCATCCTGCTCCTCGGGTGGCCAGAGTGCCCAAGCGGGGTGCCCGGGCCGTCGCGCAGAGGTCGCCGGACCCGTACGGAATGTCACGAAATCAGGGACGGGCTCATGGCCTGACCGAGAGCCCCCGCAGGGTGTGGTCGACGACGGCGTCCGCGTACGCGTGGGTCAGCGGAAGCGTTCTCAGCAGCCAGCGGTGGGCGAGCGGGGCGATCAGGAGCTCCAGCGCGACACGCGGATCGACGTCCGCGCGCACCTCGCCGGCCTCCTGGGCCGAGCGCAGGCGTGTGACATACAACTGGAGCTGTGGTTCGAGAAGATTTTCGACGAATTGGGCCCCGAGCGCCGGATCGATGACGGCCTCGGCGGTCAGGGCCCGGGTGGGTGCCTCGGTCGCGGGGTCGTTCAGTTCGTCGACCGTGGCCCGCAGTACCGCCTTGAGGTCGGCCGCCAGGTCGCCGGTGTCCGGGATCCCGTGCTCGCCCCCTCCTCCCGCCGCGTCCGCGTCCGCGGCCTGCCGGGCCCCCATGGCGAGGAACGCCTCCATGAGCACGGCCGCCTTCGACGGCCACCAGCGGTAGATCGTCTGCTTGCCGACCCCGGCCCGGGCGGCGATGCCCTCGATCGTCGTCCGCGCGTAGCCCACTTCGCCGACGAGTGCGAGCGCCGCGTCGTGGATCGCGCGGCGGGAGCGGTCACTGCGACGGCTGGAGTCGGGTGCCTTGTGGGATGACATCGGGCCAGCCTAGGGGCCTGCGGGCCGATACGTATCGTCTTGCCCGGTCAACAGCCGTCGCCCGCGAACCACCCGAACGGATCACTGTGCAACGGCCCGGCGCGGGCGCACCATGAAGGCACGCACACACCCCGTGCGCATCCCACCGTTCCGCGGCCACGGCCGCCGTTCGTGAGGAGCCTGCATTGACCCGTGACGCCACCCCTCGTCGCTACCTGATGTGTGCCCCGGCCCACTTCGAGGTCACGTACTCCATCAACCCGTGGATGGACCCGTCCAAGCCCGTGGACCTGCCCCTGGCCATCACCCAGTGGGAGGATCTGCGCGACCGTTACCGGGCTCTCGGTCACACCGTGGAGCTCCTCACCCCCCGTTCCGACCTGCCCGACATGGTGTTCGCCGCCAACGGCGCCACCGTGATCGACGGCCGGGTGCTCGGCGCCCTGTTCGCCTACCGGGAGCGGTTCGCCGAGGCCGAGGCGCACCGGGAGTGGTTCCGGGCCAACGGTTTCACCGAGATCCACGAGCCGGCCCATGTCAACGAGGGCGAGGGCGACTTCGCCGTGACCGCGTCGTATCTGCTGGCGGGGCGGGGCTTCCGGTCCAGTCCGCTCTCCCACGACGAGGCGCAGGAGTTCTTCGGGCTCCCGGTGATCGGCCTCGATCTGGTGGACCCGCGCTACTACCACCTGGACACGGCACTCTGCGTCCTCGACGACACGGCCGACGAGATCATGTACTACCCCGGGGCCTTCTCACCGGGCAGCCGGTCCGTGCTGGCCCGGCTCTTCCCCGACGCGCTGCTGGCCGAGGAGGCGGACGCCGCCCTGCTGGGCCTCAACGCCGTCAGCGACGGACGTCATGTGCTGCTCCCCCAGGCCGCCGTGGGGCTCCTCGACCCGCTGCGGGACCGGGGCTTCGAGCCGGTCCCGATGGATCTGGGTGAACTGCTCAAGGGCGGCGGCAGCGTGAAGTGCTGCACCCAGGAGCTGCGGGCCTGATCCGGCCGGGCGGAGAGGAGAGAGGGCCTATTCGTCCTCGGGCGGCGGCCAGGCGTCGCCCCACGCGGTGTCCCGGGCGGCACGGTAGAGCGCCCCGTGCCGCTTGGTGACCGTGGCGCGCTCCAGGCCCTCGTCCCGGGTGCAGAGCTCCAGCATCACCTGGCCCTTGCGGATCTGCGGTCTGCGGGTGACCCGGGCGGTGACCGGATCCGTGGCGAACCGGGTCGCCACGACGTAGCTGAACTTCTCGTCCTCGTGGCTGAGCGAACCGCCCTTGACCTGGCGGTGCAGCGACGAGCGGCTCACCCGTGCCGAGAAGTGGCACCAGTCCGTGCCCCGTTCGATGGGGCACGCCTCGTCGTGCGGGCAGGGTGCCGCGACGCTCAGCCCCGCGGCGATCAGCCGGTCGCGGGCCTCGATGACGCGGTCGTAGCCGTCGGGGGTGCCGGGCTCCACGATCACGACGGCCTGGGCGGCCGACGCCGCGGCGTCCACGACCGTGGCCCGGTTCCCGGCGGTGAGCTCCTTGAGGACGTAGGAGACGGTCACCAGGTCCGTCGGTGCCGGAGCCGGTGAGGTGCCGATCCTCGCCCGTTCCCAGGTGGCGGCCCGCAGCGCGGGGATGCCGGAGGCCGCTGCCAGTTCACGGCCGAGCGCGAGGGCCGGTTCGGACCAGTCCAGGACCGTGGTGCGCGGCCCGTCCCAGGCCCCCGCGACCGCCCAGCTCGCCGCGCCCGTGCCGCCCCCGATGTCGGTGTGGGTGGCGGGCACCCAGTCGGGCGCGGCCTCGCGGAGTGCGGCGAGGCAGGACCGTACGGCCTCGAACGTCGCGGGCATCCGGTACGCCGCGTAGGCGGCGACGTCGGAGCGGTCCCGCAGGATGGGCGCGTCGGTGGGGGTGGTCCCGCGGTAGCTGGCGATCAGCCGGTCGACGGCCTGCGCGGCCTGTGTCGGGGGCAGCCCGTCGAGCAGGGCGGCCAGCGCCGCACGCAGGGTTTCCCCGGTGGGGAGGGAGTCGTTCACCGCCGCATTGTAGGCGCAGGGGCCCCTCCCCCCGAAGCCCGGTGCTCCCCGGTCCGGTCACACCGGTCGCTCACTTCGTGAGCGGCTCCCGCACGGAGGGCGTGTTCCGCCACGGCCGGCACAGCAGCAGGAAGCACGCCGCCGCGGACAGTGCGCAGACCACCTGCACCACGGCCATCGGGACGGCGGTCTGTTCACCGGCGATCCCGACCAGCGGCGAGGCGATGGCACCGATCAGGAACTGGGTCGTCCCCAGCAGCGCCGAGGCGGAGCCGGCCGCGTGCCTCGTGCGCATCAGGGCCTGGGTGTTGGTGTTGGGCATCGCCAGGCCCATCGCGGACATGAGCACGAACAGCCCGACGGCCACCGGCAGCAGGCCGACCTCGCCGAAGACCCCGGAGGTCATCAGCAGCAGCGCGATCGCCGCGGCGCAGATGACGGCGAGGCCGACGCCGAGCGCCTTGTCCAGGCTGACCCTTCCGACGAGCAGCTTGCCGTTGATCTGGCCGACAGCGATCAGCCCGATGGAGTTGATCCCGAAGAGCAGGCTGAAGGTCTGCGGCGAGGCACCGTAGATCTCCTGGACGACGAACGGGGACGCGCTCACGTAGGCGAAGAGCGCGGCGAAAGCGAGGCTGCCCGCGATCATGTACCCGGTGAACACCCGGTCGGCGAGCAGTCCTCGCATGGTGCGCAGCGCGTCGCCCACACCGCCTGTGTGCCGCTGTTCCGTGGGGAGTGTCTCGTGGAGCCACTTCCTGACGACGAGGGTGAGCAGCACCCCGATGAAGGTGAGGACGACGAAGATGCCACGCCAGTCGGTGAACTGCAGCACCTGACCGCCGATCACGGGCGCGACGACGGGCGCGACGCCCGAGATCAGCATCAGGGTGGAGAAGAACCGCGCCATCTCGTCGCCGTCGTAGAGGTCACGTACGACGGCACGGGAGATCACGATGCCCGCGGCTCCCGCCAGGCCCTGCAGGAGGCGGAAGCCGATGAGGAGTTCCGCGGTGGGGGCGACGGCGCAGATCGCGGTGGCGATCACGTAGACGACCATGCCGAGGAGCAGCGGGGTGCGCCGGCCCCAGCGGTCGCTCATGGGGCCCACGACGAGCTGGCCGAGCGCCATTCCGGTGAGGCAGGCCGTCAGGGTGAGCTGGACCGTCGCGGCCGGGGCGTGCAGGGCGTCGGTGACCTCCGGGAGCGCCGGGAGGTACATGTCCATGGAGAGGGGCGGCAGTGCGGTGAGCCCGCCCAGCACCAGGGTGACCAGCAGTCCGACGCGCCGGGCGGTCGTCGTGGAGGTGGCCGGGATACCCGGCGTGGTGGTGATGGAGGCGGCGGGGATGCCCGCCGCGGTGTTCGTGGCCGTGAGTCCGGCCGTACCCACCGCGGTGGGGGTGGCGGTGGCCGGGGCGCCGCGTGTGGCGCACTCGTTGCTCGTCGGTATGTGCTCGTGCTCTTGCTGGGCCCGGCTCGCGCCGCTGTCCGGCATCCTCGTCTCCGCTTCGTTGAATCCACATCTATGCTCTCAGGTCAGTCGTAGTGGTCGATACCTTTTTGCGTGGGAGCGGGCGGGCATGAGTGGGACTGTGCGTTGGGGTGTACTGGCGACGGGCGGCATAGCCGCGACCTTCACGGGGGACCTGCTGGCGATGAAGGACTCCGGGGCCGAGGTCGTGGCGGTCGCGTCCCGCACCGAGGCCTCCGCGAGGGCGTTCGCCGAGCGGTTCGGTATCCAGCGGGCGTACGGGAGTTGGGCGGAGCTCGTCGCCGACGACTCCGTCGACGTCGTCTACGTCGCCACCCCGCACTCCGCGCACCGGGAGGCGGCCGGGCTCGCTCTGCGGGCCGGCAAGCACGTGCTGTGCGAGAAGGCGTTCACGCTCAACGAGCGTGAGGCGCGGGAGCTGGTGGATCTGGCCCGGGAGCGCGGCCTGTTCCTGATGGAGGCCATGTGGACGTACTGCAACCCGCTGATACGCCGGATGACCGAGCTGGTGCGGGACGGCGCCATCGGCGAGATCCGCACGGTGCAGGCCGACTTCGGCTTCGCGGGCACGTTCGGGGCCGAGCACCGGCTGCGTGATCCCGAGCTGGGCGGCGGCGCGCTGCTGGACCTCGGGGTCTACCCGGTGTCGTTCGCGCAGTTGCTGCTGGGCGAGCCGGACCGGGTGCAGGCGGACGCCTTGCTGTCCCCGGAGGGCGTCGACCTGAACACCGGGATGCTGCTGGGGTGGGACTCCGGGGCCACGGCGCTGCTGACCTGTTCGATCGTCGGGGACCTGCCGACCGTCGCGTCGGTCACCGGCACGGCCGGGCGGATCGACTTCCCGCAGGGCTTCTTCCACCCGGAGCACTTCGTCCTGCACCGGCAGGGCCACGAGCCCGAGAAGATCGTCACGGGCCCTGGCCCGCAGGGGCTTTCGGGCATGCAGTACGAGGCGGCCGAGGTGACGCGCGCGCTGCTGGCGGGCGAGAAGGAGTCGCCGCTGGTGCCGCTGGAGGGTTCGCTCGCCGTGATGCGGACGCTCGACACGGTGCGTGACCGTGTCGGCGTCCGCTACCCGGCGGACGACCGGGCCTGACCCCGTGCGGGGCCGGGTCACGCGGGGGTGAGCCCCGGGTTCCCGGCCTCGGTCACGAAGGAGGCGGCCGTGCTGATGGGCGCACCGGGTGTGGTGACCGCCGGCACCGTGCGGAAGTCGGCACGCGCCCGCTCCGTCCCGAGGGTGACGAGCGCGTAGCCGCGGCGGCCGTTGTAGAACTTCATGTGCGGGTTGGCCTGGGTCAGGTTGTTCCAGTTGGCGGGCTTGTCGGAGCCGTCCTTGCCGCTGGCGATCGAGGTGGCCACGATCTCCGTGCCGACGGTGCGGGACGCCGGGTCGTCGAAGTCCTTCTTCAGGTCGAAGCCGTAGCCGACGTGCACGTCCCCGGTCAGGACCATGAGGTTCTCGATGCCGGCGGCCTCCGCGCCGTCCATGATCCGCTGCCGGGACGCGGGGTAGCCGTCCCACGAGTCCATGGACAGCTTGTAGGCGTCGGTCGGGACGTCGCGCCGCTGGGCGAAGGTGACCTGCTGCGGTACGACGTTCCACCGCGCGTCCGAGGTCTTCCAGCCGTCGAGCAGCCAGCGCTCCTGGGCGGCGCCCGTCATGGTGCGCGAGGGGTCCTCGGACTCCGGTCCGGGGACCTTCCAGCCGTCGCCGTACGCCTGGTTGCTGCGGTACTGGCGGGTGTCGAGGATGTCGAACCGGGCGAGCCGGCCGAAGCGCAGCCGGCGGTAGAGCCGCATGTCGGGGCCGGTGGGGCGCTGCGGCGTGCGCAGCGGCTGGTTCTCCCAGTAGGCGCGGTAGGCGGCGGCCCTGCGGAGCAGGAACTCCTCCGGGGGGACGCTGTTCTCCGGGGTGTCGCCCGCGTAGTTGTTCTCGGTCTCGTGGTCGTCCCAGGTGACGACGAAGGGGTGCGCGGCGTGCGCGGCGCGCAGGTCGGGGTCGGACTTGTAGAGGCCGTACCGCATGCGGTAGTCCTCGAGCGTGAGCGTCTCCCGGGCGAAGTGGTCCGGCAGGACGCGGTCGGTGTAGCCGCGGGCGCCGCCGGTGGCGGTGACGGCGTATTCGTAGAGGTAGTCGCCGAGGTGGAAGACCACGTCGACGTCCTCGTCGGCGAGGTGCCGGTAGGCCGTGAAGTAGCCGTCGTGGTAAGCCTGGCAGGAGACGGCGGCCAGGGTCAGGGAACTGTTGCGGGCGCCGCGGGCGGGTGCGGTGCGGGTGCGGCCGGTGGGACTGGTCCAGCTTCCGGCGCGGAAGTGGTAGTAGAAGTTCCGGTCGGAGTCGAGGCCGTCCACGTCGACCCGGACGCTGTGTCCGAACTCCGGGTGGGCGGTGGTGGATCCGCGCCGGACGACACGCCGGAAGCGGTCGTCGCGGGCGATCTCCCAGCGGACCTCGACCCGCTCGGCGGGCAGCCCGCCGTCGGCCTCGTACGGGCGGGGCGCGAGTCTCGTCCACAGCAGCACGGAATCCGGCAGCGGGTCTCCGGAGGCCACCCCCAGGGTGAAGGGGTCCTCCGTGATCTTCCGGGCGTCGAGCTCGGCTGCGGCCGCCGTGCCCGCGCCTGGCAGGTTGACGGCGAAGGCCAGCGCGGCGGCGGCGCCGGTGACGGTGAGGAAGCGGCGGCGGCCCACCCCGGAGCCGAGGCTCCGCGCGGCACTGCGCAGTTCGGCGGAATGGCCGCCCTGTCCGGGCGTCCTGCTGATCTGTGCGGGTGTCATGTGCCCCTCCCCTGCCGGATGCTGTCAGAGGCATTGGAGTGCGGGACGACGACTTCCCGTTGGCACGTACACAACATCCGTATGGCGGCGCGATGAGCACCGGGTGCCGGCCGCCGCGAAACCTCCCGTACGCTGCCGGGCCATGAACGCTGAGCAGAGGATCGCGGTCGTCACGGGTGCGGGATCGGGAATCGGCAGGGCGGTGGCCCTCACCCTCACGAGTGCCGGCTGGACGGTGGCACTGGCCGGGCGCCGGGCCGCCGCCCTGGAGGAGACGGCCGCCTCGGCGGGCCCGGGCGCCACGGTGTGCCTGCCCACCGACGTGAGCGATCCGGACGGGGTGGCCGCGCTGTTCACCGCCGTGCAGAGCCGCTTCGGCAGGCTGGACCTGCTCTTCAACAACGCGGGGACGTTCGGGCCGCGCTCGGTTCCGGTCGAGGACATCGCGTACGAGGACTGGCGGACGGTGGTGGACGTCAATCTGACCGGCACGTTCCTGTGCGCGCAGGCGGCCTACCGCCTGATGAGGGAGCAAGACCCACAGGGCGGCAGGATCATCAACAACGGCTCCGTCTCCGCTCACGCGCCGCGTCCGCACTCCATCGCCTACACGGCGACGAAGCACGCGGTGACCGGCCTGACGAAGTCCCTGTCGCTGGACGGGCGGCCGTACCGGATCGCCTGCGGGCAGATCGACGTCGGCAACGCCGCGACCGACATGACGGAGCGGATGAGTACGGGGATCCTCCAGGCGAACGGCGAGACGGCCGCCGAGCCGGTCATGGCGGCGGACGACGTGGCCCGGACGGTCCTGCACATGGCGGAACTGCCCCTGGAGGCCAATGTCCAGTTCGCGACGGTGATGGCCACAGCGATGCCGTATGTCGGCCGGGGCTGACCGCCCGGCTCCGCACTCGCCCGGAACTCACCTCCGAATGACGGAGTTTGCATATTTCCGTCACCGAGCCCGGGAGAGCGCGTGCTGACCGTATGCTACTGACCTTCACCAGTTGCACACAGAAGGAACACGCCGAATGCGCATACGCACCGCCGCACCCCTCGCTCTGGCCGCCGCCACCGCACTGGCCGGCTCGCTCCTCGCCACGGCCCCGGCCTCGGCGGCCTCCCATCAGGGCGGGCTGCACCTCGGCAAGATCCAGTACGACAGCCCCGGCAAGGACACCCGGACGAACACGTCCCTGAACGCCGAGTACGTCGACATCCACAACAACGGCAAGTCCAAGCTGCAGCTGAAGGGCTACAAGCTGAAGGACAACACCGGCTACACCTACACCTTCCCCGGCTTCACCGTCGCCGCCGGGAAGACGGTCCGGGTCCACACCGGCAAGGGCAGGAACACCGGGGCCCACGTGTACTGGAACCGCGGTTCGTACGTCTGGAACAACACCGGCGACAAGGCCCGTCTGATCAAGCCGAGCGGCACCCTCCTGGACTCCTGCTCCTGGGGGAAGGGCACCGGCGTGAAGGTCTGCCACTGACCATCCGAATGGGCCGCCGCGGCCGGGGGGCCGCGGGAGCGGCCAGGGGTGGTCCGGGGTTTCAGGACCCCGGACCACCCGGGCGCGGAGCGGCGACGCCCCGGAGACCATGGAATGCGCCGGAAGTCCTCGGAAGGCCCCGGAGCGGAAGGCCCCGGAGGCCGGCGCCCGGAACCGGCGGTGGAAGCCGCGGGTCGTCGCCGACGGAGCACTGCTCACGGCGCCGATCGGTGAAGGCGGTGCGCCGCTGGTGCCCACAGCCTTCAGGCGCGCCGGGAATGCGCACCCCCGTACCGTGGTTGACCCGCGGCATGAGCACACAGCCGGGCACCGAGATCCTCCGCTACACCGCGTTCTCCGCGGACCCCGCCGGGGGCAACCCGGCCGGGGTCGTCCTGGACGCCTCCGGGCTCGACGACAAGGCGATGCTCGCCGTCGCCGCGGACCTGGGCTACAGCGAGTCGGCGTTCCTCACCGAGCCGGACGGGCACGGCGGCCACACCGTCCGCTACTTCAGCCCGAAGGCCGAAGTGCCCTTCTGCGGCCACGCCACGGTTGCCGCCGCCCTCGCACTCGCCGAGCGGGACGGTCCGGGCGATCTGGTGTTCTCCACCCCCGCCGGTACGGTCCCGGTCACCGTCGTCCGCGAGGGCGACGAGCTCCGCGCCACCCTGACCAGCGTCGAGCCGCACACCACCGACGCCGCACCCGAGGACGTGGCGGAGGCACTGGCCGCCCTGGACTGGCCGGCCGCCGGACTGGACCCCGCACTGCCGCCCCGTATCGCGTACGCGGGCGCCCGCCACCTGGTACTGGCCGCCGCGAGCCGGGAGCGGCTGGCGGACCTGTCGTACGACTTCGCCCGCCTGGAAGCCCTCATGCGGCGACTCGACCTGACGACCGTGCAGTTGGTGTGGCGGGAGTCCGGCACCGTCTTCCACGTCCGCGACCCGTTCCCGGTCGGTGGCGTCGTCGAGGACCCGGCGACGGGCGCGGCGGCGGCCGCGTTCGGCGCGTACGCACGCGAGTCGGGCCTCGTCCCGGACGACGCGGTCCTCACCCTGCACCAGGGCGCCGACATGGGCCGTCCCGGCACCCTCACCGTCGAACTGAGGCCGGGTGACGCGCGGATCAGGGTGAGCGGGACGGGGACCCGCATCGGCTGACGGGGCGGGGCCGGCGGACGCGTCCTCTTCAGCACCACGTCGGCTTCGGCCCCTTCGGGGCCACCGGGTCCTCGGCGCTCCGTCCGTAGGCCCTGATCAGCCCCTCGGCCACGAACTCCTCGCACACGTAACGGAGTTCCGCCGCCTCGCCGAGCGGGACGTCGCCGAGATGCCGCTGGTGGAGATCGACGGCCACCGACTCGCCGTCGTCCGCCTTGCCCCAGCCGAGCGGGCTGCCGTCGGGCGCCGGCCACGCACCGCCGATCGCCCCGCGCCCGAGGCCGAGCGCCCCCATGCCGGTCCCGCCGCTCACGGGCGCTCTCCGCCGCCGGTCCGTCTTCGTCCGCGTGGCGCAGAAGCCACGAGCCGGAGTGCAGAGGAAGTCAAGCGTCCGCTCTCCCCCGCGGGTCCGCGTCAGCTCACGTACACGCCCGCCCTCGCCGCCACCGCCGCCGCCTCGGCCGCGCGGTCGGCGACCGCCTCGTCGAGGGGGTCGCCACTGGCCAGCAGCCGGTAGTACAGGGGCGCCGACACAGCCCTGACCACCTCTCGGGCATCGGTGCCCGCGGGCAGCTCACCGCGTCCGACAGCCGCCTCGACACAGCCGGCCCACTCCTCGACCCGCACCGCGTAGAAGCGGTGCAGGGCCTCGGCCGTCCGGGCGTCGCACGTCGCCGCCGCGACGACGGCGGCGAAGAGGGGACCCTGGCGCGCGTCGGTCAGCGTCCGCAGCACCAGCCGCGCGTTCGCCCGGAGGTCCTCGTCCAGCGACCCCGTGTCCGTACGCGGCACGGACTGTTCGGCCATGTCCGTCAGCAGGTCCGCGACCAGTCCCGCCGTGGTGGACCAGCGCCGGTAGACCGTCGTCTTGCCGACTTCGGCACGGCGGGCGACATCGGCGAGGTCGAGCCGGTCGAAGCCCTGCTCGACCAGCGCGTCGCCGGCCGCACGCAACACGGACTCCCGCACCCGGGCCGTACGCCCACCGGGCCGGACCGTGCCGGGCTCACCATCCCCTGCATCCATAACGGGTCTCCAGTTCCATTAGTCGGTCATCCCCTGTTACGGTGACTCCACCTTATCGGAACCACGGATCCGTTAAGGCTCTTGGGCCTCCAGGAAAGGGCACCCATGTCCACGACCAGCACGGCAACGAGCGCCGCGCCCCACCAGGTTCCGGCCCCGCGCATGACCGGCCGGCAGAAGCTCGTCCTCGTCCTCCTCCTCGGCGCGCAGTTCATGATCGCCGTCGACTTCTCGATCCTCAACGTCGCCCTGCCCGCCGTCGGCGAGGGTCTCGGATTCTCCCTCGCCCATCTCCAGTGGATCGCGACCTCCTTCGCCCTCGCCGCCGCCGGTTTCACCCTGCTGTTCGGCCGCGTCGCCGATCTCGTCGGCCGCAAGCGCCTGTTCACCGGCGGCATGGTCCTCCTCGGCCTCTCCTCCGCGCTCGGCGGGCTGGCCAGCTCCCCCGAGGTCCTGCTCACCGCGCGCGTCCTCCAGGGCCTGGCCACCGCGGCCGTCACCCCGGCCGGACTCGCGCTGCTCACCACGGCGTTCAAGGAGGGGCCGCTGCGCGAGCGCGCCCTCGGTCTCAACGGCGCCCTGATGTCCGCGGGTTTCACGGCGGGGGCGATCCTCGGCGGGCTGCTGACCGATCTGCTCTCCTGGCGCTGGGCCTTCTTCGTCAACGTCCCCGTCGCCGTGCTCGTCGTCGCGCTCGCCCCGTCCGTGATCACCGACTCGCGGCCCGCCGAGCGGCCGAAGCTCGACCTGCCGGGCGCCGCCGCCGTCACCGGTGGCCTGCTGCTGCTCGTCCACGGCTTGACGCAGGCGGGCGAGTCCGGCTGGAGCACACCCACCACGCTCGTCTCGCTGCTCGTCGGCGCCGCGCTCCTCGTGGGGTTCTGGTTCATCGAGAAGCGGGCGGCGGCGCCCCTGGTCCCCGTTCGCGTTCTCGGACGGCGCAGCGTCATCTGGGGCAACGCCACCGGGCTGATCGCCTTCGTCACGGAGACCTCCCTGGTCTTCCTGCTGACGCTCTACCTCCAGGAGGTGCTCGGCTACTCCCCGCTCGCCACCGGACTCGCCTTCGGCGTACTCGGCGTCGGCACCGTGATCGGCGGCATGCTCGGCGGGCGGGCGGTCGGCAGGTTCGGCAACCGGCGCACCATCGTCGTGGGCGGCGTCGTCCAGGCCGCCGCCACCCTCTCCCTCGTCGCCCTCGGCACATCCGGCGACTGGATTAGGCTCCTGCTGGCCGCGACCTTCGTCGGGGGCGTGGGCAACATGCTGATGATCGTCGGCTTCATGGTCACGGCCACCTCCGGGCTCCCCGACGAGGAGCAGGGGATGGCCACCGGCCTGGCCACGATGACGCAGCAGGTCGGCATCACCCTGGGCATCCCGGTCATGAGCGCGATCGTCACGGCCCGGACGGGCACGGACACCGGGCCCGGCGCGGTGCTGTCCGGGATCTCCGCGGCGGTCCTCGTCAACTCGGCCCTCGTGCTGGCCGGAGCCCTGCTCGCCGGGGCGTTCCTCGGCCGGTCCGGCGGCCGGACGTCCGCCGGGTGAGTCGGGTCCGGGGCACGGGGCGACGGCGCGGCAGGATGACCGTCATGGCACAACCGCTGACCGTCCCGAGCCTGACCGCCGGAGCCGATTTCGTCCTGCGCCCCTGGGAGATGAGCGACCTGCCCCTCGTCCGCGAGGCGGCGGAGGACGACTACATCCCGCTGATCACCACGATCCCCTCTCCTTACTCCGACGGGGCGGCCGAGGCCTACGTCAGACGTCAGTGGGGCCGGGCGGCCGCCGGGACCGGGTATCAGTTCGCCATCGCGCGCACCCGGGACCGGCGGCCGGTCGGCTCCATCGGGCTGCGGCTCACGGATGCGGCCGAGGGCAGGGCGACGCTCGACTACTGGATGGCGGGCCCGGACCGCGGCCAGGGCGTCGCGACAGCGGCACTGCGCACGGTCACCCGCTGGGCCCTGCACGACCTGCGCATTCCCCGCCTCCAGGTCCTCGTCGAGCCCTGGAACACCGCCTCGGCACGGACGGCCGAGCGTGCCGGCTACCGGCGCGAGGGCCTGCTGCGCGGCTGGCGGGAGATCGGGGGCCGGCGCCGGGACATGCTGATCTACGCACAGTTGAACGCGGACCGTCAGCAGGATGGCCGGGGCCCGACGAACAGCTGAACACGAGACGTTACGATCGCGGGCACCGCGGTGGTACCGCGGTGCCCGCAGCCACCGGAACCCGCAGGAGCCGACCCTTGTCCGAACCACGCATCGGCGTATCCATCGTGACCATGGGAGACCGGCCGCAGCAGGTCGAGGCTCTGCTGGCGTCGGTGGCCATGCAGGACGTACGGCCCGCCCGCGTGATCGTCGTGGGCAACGGGTCGCCGCTCCCCGACTACGGCGCCTTCCCCGGCCTGGCGGACCTCTCCGGCGGTGTGACCATGCTCGAACTCGACGTGAACCTCGGCTGCCCCGGCGGCCGCAACGAGGCCCTGGACGCGCTCGCGGGATTCGGCGACGTGGACGTGGTGATCGAACTGGACGACGACGGACTCCTCGTGGACAAGGACGTGTTCCGCCGGGTCCGGGAGCTGTACGCCGCCGACCCGCACCTCGGCATCGTCGGCTTCCGCATCGCCGACGAACACGGGGAGACCCAGCGCCGACACGTCCCGCGTCTCCGCGCCCAGGACCCGATGCGCCCCGGCCCGGTCACCGCGTTCCTCGGTGGCGGTCACGCGCTTTCCATGCGGATGCTCGCCGAAACCGGCCCCTGGCCCGCCGAGTTCTTCTTCACGCACGAGGAGACGGACCTGTCCTGGCGGGCACTCGACGCGGGCTGGACGATCCTCTACGAGCCCGGCCTGCTGCTCCAGCACCCCAAGACGTCCCCGGCCCGTCACGCGGTCTACTACCGCATGACGGCCCGTAACCGCGTCTGGCTGGCGCGCCGCAACCTGCCCCTCCCCCTGATTCCCGCCTACCTCGGCACCTGGATCCTGCTCACCCTCGCCCGCACCCGCTCGGCCTCCGGCCTGCGCGCGTGGGCGGCCGGCTTCTCCGAGGGGGTGCGCACGGAGTGCGGGGAGCGCAAACCGATGCGCTGGCGCACGGTGTGGCGGATGACTCGGCTGGGCCGCCCGCCGGTCATCTGACCGTGCCGCGGAGTGCTCGGTCTGCGCCGCGCGCCGGAGATGGGGCCATTACAGGTCAACTCACCCTGCCGCAGCGGAGCTCATCGGGTCCGGAGGCGCCAGATCAGCTTCTCCCCTTGTGCCGAGGCCCGTGGGTCTGAGGTCATGACAGTCGTCCCCTCGGTTCAGCGGAAGTCACAGCCGTTGTGGGCGCCGCAGGTCCTGCACTGAGGCCAGGATGGCCGATGAAATCGCGAAAGGTGGCGTTCTGCGCGATATGCGCCCGCCCTGCGACGGCACCGCCCCGTGTTCGGGAGGGCTGGGCACGACCACTCATGGCGCTGATGTCCACCGGAACCGCCCGGTCAGGCGTTTCGCCGTCGGCGTGATCGGTTGCCCGGCACCCGTGGCGGGGGAGACGTGCGGTCATGACCCTTTCCGTCGCACATCTCAGCGATCCGCACATGACGACCGGCGTGCTCGCCGGCGCACCGGCAGCAGGTCTGAGCCGTGCGCTCGGCCGGGTCCTCGCGCTCGCCCCGCAGCCGGACTGCGTCGTCGTCACCGGCGACCTGGTCGACCGGGGGCGTCCGGACGAATACGAAGCGCTGCGTGAGGTGATCGGCCGCTTCCCGCTTCCGGTGTATCTGGCGGCCGGCAACCACGACGACCCCGCGTCGCTGCTGGACGCGTTCGGCGGCACGGACTTCATGGGCGGTGCGCGCCAGGCGCACTATGCCGTGGACCATCCGGCATTCACCGTGGTCGTCCTGGACTCGACCGTACCCGGCTCCGCCTGCGGCCGTCTCGGGTCCTCCCAACTGGCCTGGCTCGACGGGCTTCTCGGCCGCAGGCCCGGTGTGCCCGCGATCGTGTGCCTGCACCATCCGCCGATGCCGGTCGGCATTCCCTTCCTGGACGACATGCGTCTCGAGGACGGAGACGCGCTGGCCGAGGTGGTCTCCCGTCACTCCGGCGTGGCCCGTGTCCTGGCAGGCCACGTACACCGCCCCGTCATCGCCGCTTACGCGGGCAGCACACTCGCCGTTGCTCCCAGCACCCACCTCCAGAGCGGCCTGGCCCTGCGTGAGGACGTTCCCCACTACCTTCCGGAGCCGACGTCCTTCCTCCTCCACCTCCTCGTCGGCGCCTCGTGGGTCACTCACACCGTCCCGGTCAGCCATGCCGCCGCACCGATCGCGGGATTCTAGGACCGCTCCGGCGGAACCTGCCGGACGGACCGGCGTGAAGCGAAGCCGATCACCGTCGAGGGGATGGTCGCCGAGACCCGTCGGCGGCGGCGGAGCGCTCGCGATCCATCCGGCCGGGGCCCTCCCCGGCGGACTTTGGAAGCATCCGCGTTCGAGCGCACAGCCGGTTCCGGTCGGCATCCACGGGCTCAGAACTGTGCCGTAACGTCATGCGTTTCACTGGAATCGCCGAGACTAACGCTCTTTGACTGTTCATCAACCGGCACACCGACGGATACCGAAGGGCGAGGTGACGAGAGATCGCGACCCGAATGCGGAACGGGCCGGAATTCTCCGGTTCCGCTACGACTCACGTCATGGAAATTCGTCGACTTCGGCAGTTCCGCTGCGACGACGCCAATGCCGTCCACCACTCAGGAGAAACCCGGCCCGGCCTGATCCGGTCATGGCGTGGGCACACTCCCGCCGGTCGCAGGCGTTCGAGCACCGGTAAGGGCCTCCGACGCAGGTCGGAGGCCCTTCCGAGGCAAAACCGCTGGTGGCGGCAGACGAGTCGGGCTGTACGCCGGGTTCTGTCGCCCGGTCGCCTCGCGGCGGCCGGGGAGACGGCCATCCATCTAGGACCGGCATTGCTGCCGGTCTCGTGCGGTCTACCCGCGAACTCGGGCGGGCAGCCCTCGGACGTTCGCGCAGGAGCACCGGGGTGCTCCCTCTTGACCTTGCTCCGGGTGGGGTTTACCTAGCCGCCTGAGTCGCCTCAGGCGCTGGTGGTCTCTTACACCACCGTTTCACCCTTACCGGGGACCGAGGTCCCCGGCGGTCTGTTTTCTGTGGCACTGTCCCGCGGGTCACCCCGGGTGGCCGTTAGCCATCACCCTGCCCTGTGGAGCCCGGACGTTCCTCGGGAGGATCCGGGGATCCTCACGCGGCCGTCCGCCCGGCTCGTCTGCCGTGATGACCATGCTACCCGGCGGGGCCGGGGGTGAAGGCCGCGATCCCCGCTTCCCAGGCCGCCGAGAGGTCGGCGCCCGGGGGGAAGCGGCCGTTGAGCTCCAGGACGACCATCCCGTGGGCGAAGGCCCAGGCCGCCCGGGCCCGGTCCTCGTCGCCCCCGGCGGCACGGAACAGCGGGGCGGCTGCGGCGTCCGCCGCTTCCACGGCGGGGAGGGCGCGGCCCATGGTGAGGAGGTAGAGGTGCGGATGGGCCAGGGCGTAGGTGCGGTACGCGGTGGCGAGTGCGGAGAAGGATCCCGGGGCCGCCCGCTCGGCGGCCTCCAGGACCCCGGCGGTCTCCCGGAGCATCTCGGCTGCCAGTGCCGCCACCACGGAGGACTTGTCGGGGAAGTGCTTGTACAGGGACGGCGCCTTGACGCCCACCCGGTCGGCCAGCCGGCGCATGGTGAGCGCCTCGGGCCCCTCCGCCTCCAGCAGGGCGCGCGCGGCGGCGATGATCTGCCGGGGCCGGCCGGCCGTGGGGGCGATGGCGAGGTCAGTCACGCGTACGACCTTCCCTGGTACGGAGTCGGTACGCAGTCCGTAGCCGAGGACGTGATCGTACGAGATGCGGACAAGCCGGTCGCCGGAGCCTTGCCGCCGCAGGGGTCGTCCCGGGCTCCGGGAGGGCTCCGGGGAAGGTGGCCCGTACCCTTGCCGGAGGGCTCCCTCGTGCGCGGGGCCCTGTTCCGCGTAGATCAGGAGAACGCCCGTGCTCGTGCTGTTGCCGCCCTCCGAAGGTAAGGCCGCCTCGGGGCGCGGGGCACCGCTGAAGCCGGAGTCACTGTCCCTGCCGGGTCTCGCGGACGCCCGGGCCGCGGTCCTCGACGAGCTGGTCGAGCTGTGTGTGGCGGACGAGGAGAAGGCCCGCGGGGTGCTCGGCCTGAGCGAGGGGCTGCGCGGCGAGATCGCGAAGAACGCGGAGCTGCGCACGGCCGGAACCCGGCCCGCCGGGGAGATCTACACCGGCGTGCTGTACGACGCCCTGGACCTGGCCACCCTGGACGCGGCGGCCAGGCGACGGGCCGGGAAGTCGCTGCTGGTCTTCTCCGGGCTGTGGGGCGCCGTGCGGGTGGGCGACCGGATTCCCTCGTACCGCTGCTCGATGGGGGTGAAGCTGCCGGGTCTGGGTGCGCTCAACGCTCACTGGCGCGCCCCGATGGCGTCGGTCATGCCCGAGGAGGCCGGGGAAGGGCTGGTCCTGGATCTGCGCTCGTCGGCGTACACCGGGGCGTGGAAGCCCTCGCGTGAGGTCGCGGAGCGCACGGCGAGTGTGCGGGTGCTCCAGTCCCGGATGGTGAACGGGGTCGAGAAGCGGTCCGTGGTCAGCCACTTCAACAAGGCCACCAAGGGCCGCATGGTGCGCGATCTGCTGCTGGCCGGGGCACGCCCGAAGGGGCCGGCGGAGCTGGTGGAGGTGCTGCGCGACCTCGGTCACGTGGTGGAGGCGCAGGCTCCCGGGCGGGCCGGGCGGCCGTGGGCGCTCGACGTGGTGGTCACCGAGATCCACTGAGCCGTTGCGTCCTGCGCAACGCTCGTTGCGCATTATGCGGTCCGCGCGGCAGGATGACTCCATGACCTCCTCCGCGCCCGCCGCCGTGTCCACCTCCGTGCTGGACCTCGCCCCCGTCGTCCCCGTCGTCGTGCTGGAGGACGCGGCCGACGCGGTGCCGCTGGCCCGTGCGCTCGTCGCAGGTGGGCTTCCCGCGATCGAGGTCACGCTGCGGACGGCCGCCGCACTCGACGCGATACGGGCGATCGCCGCGGAGGTACCCGACGCCGTGGTCGGCGCGGGCACGGTGATCTCCCCGGCGCACGTGACCGAGACCGTCGCGGCCGGAGCCCGCTTCCTGGTCAGCCCCGGCTGGACGGACACACTGCTGGACGCGATGAAGGCGTCGGGGGTCCCGTTCCTTCCGGGCGTCTCGACGACCTCCGAAGTGGTAGCGCTGCTGGAGCGCGGAATCACGGAGATGAAGTTCTTCCCGGCCGAGGCCGCTGGCGGCACCGCCTATCTGAAGGCGCTGTCCTCGCCGCTTCCCCAGGCCCGGTTCTGCCCGACGGGCGGCATCTCGCTCGCGTCGGCGCCGTCCTATCTGGCGCTTTCGAACGTCGGCTGTGTGGGCGGCAGTTGGATGGTCCCCGGTGACGCCGTGGCGGCGAAGGACTGGGCGCGGGTGGAGCGGCTGGCCGCCGAGGCGTCGGCGCTGGGCCGCAGCTGAGCGCCACGAGCGCGCGGCGGGCGCCCCGGCGGCGCTACCTCAGGTGCGAGGTGTCGTTGAGGAGCCTCAGCGAGGGGTTCCCGTCCGCGTAGTACGCCACCGTCGAGACGGAGGCGGGCGAGAGCTCCATACGGAACAGGGACTCCGGCGGGGCACCCAGCGCGAGCCGGACCAGTGTCTTGATCGGCGTGACGTGCGTGACCAGCAGCACCGTGCGGCCCGCGTACCGGGCGATCAGCCGGTCGCGCGTCGCCGAGACCCGCTCCGCCACCTCGGCGAAGCTCTCGCCACCGCCGGTGGGGGCGGCGTCGGGGGACGCCAGCCAGGTGGTGAGGTCCGGGCCGTGGCGTTCGCGTACCTCGGCGAAGGTGAGCCCCTCCCAGGCGCCGAAGTCCGTCTCGCGCAGGCCGTCCTCGATGCGGACCTCCAGGCCCAGCCGGAGCGCGACGGCCTCCGCCGTCTGGCGGCAGCGGCGCAGTGGGGAGCTCACGATGTCCTGGACCGCGCCGCGGGCGGCGAACGCCTCGGCCGCGCAGGCGGCCTGGTGCCGGCCGGTCTCCGAGAGCTCGGGGTCGCTGCCGCCACTCCCCGAGAAGCGCTTCTCGGGGGTGAGGGCCGTCTCGCCGTGACGGAGCAGGACGAAGGTCGCGGGCGTACCGAGGTCGGGCGCGCTCCCCCAGCCCACCTGCGGAGATGCCGTGGTGTCCGCCTGGGTGTCCGGGACTGCCCGCGCCGGGCGGGCGGCGGCCATCGCGGCGCGGACCTTCGCCGCACCCGCGGCTGCGTCGCCGGGCGGCCCGGACGGGGGCAGTTGCTCCGCCAGGGCGGGGGGACGCGTCGTCTCCAGGTCGGCCGACGAGGTCTCCGGGGTCCACTGCTCACCCCGCCTGCCCGCGTCCATCGCCTCGTTGGCGAGCCGGTCGGCGTGCTTGTTCTGCTCGCGCGGAATCCACTCGTACGTGACGCAGGACGCGGGGAGCAGACTCGCGGCCTCCGCGGCGAGCGGCTTCATGTCGGGGTGCTTGATCTTCCAGCGCCCCGACATCTGCTCGACCACCAGCTTGGAGTCCATCCGCACACGCACCTGTACGGGCGTGTCCGGGAACAGCTCCTTCACCGCCTTCAGGCCGGCGATCAGGCCCCTGTACTCCGCGACGTTGTTCGTGGCGACGCCGATGTACTCCGCCGCCTCGGCGAGCGTCGCGTCATCGGCCGCGTCGAGGACGACCGCGCCGTATCCGGCGGGCCCCGGGTTGCCCCGGGACCCGCCGTCGGCCTCGACGACCAGCTTGCGGGGGACGGACACTACAGGCCGGAGTCCGCGGTGCGGACCAGGATGCGGTGGCAGTTCTCGCAGCGCAGCACGGTGTCGGGGGACGCCGCCTTCACGTCGTTGACCTCGGTGATGTTCAGCTCCAGACGGCAACCCTCGCAGCGTCGCTGGTAGAGCCGTGCCGCACCGACGCCGCCCTGCTGGGCGCGCAGCTTGTCGTACAGCTTGAGCAGGTCGGCGGGGACAGCACCCGCGACGACCTCCCGGTCCTTGGCCACGGTGGCGGCCTCGGCGTCGAGCTCCCGGCTGGCGGCGTCCCGGCGGGCGGTCGCGTCATCGGCCTTGGCCTGCACCGCGCCGACGCGCTCGGTCAGTTCGGCGACGCGCTCCTGGGCGGACTCGCGCCGCTCCATGATCTCGAGGACGACGTCCTCGAGATCACCCTGGCGCTTGGCCAGCGAGGTGATCTCGCGCTGCAGGCTCTCCAGGTCCTTCGGGGAGGAGACCGCGCCGGAGTCGAGCCGCTGCTGGTCGCGGACGGCGCGCTGGCGCACCTGGTCGACGTCCTGCTCCGCCTTGCTCTGCTCGCGGGTGGTGTCGCTCTCCTCGGTCTGCGAGGCGACCAGCAGGTCGCGCAGCTGCGCGAGATCGCTGTTGAGCGAGTCGAGCTCGGCGTGCTCGGGCAGCGACGTGCGCTTGTGGGAGAGCTGCGACAGGCGTACGTCGAGTGCCTGGACTTCGAGGAGTCGGATCTGGTCGGCGGGCGCGGCGTTCAGTTGGGGGCTCCAGAAGAGTGGTGGGTGGTCCAGGGGTCGGTGACCTGCTTCGAGACGTGGACCCGCAGGTCCCATCCGTGGCGGTCGGAAAGTGCGTCGAGCTGCGCGGCGGCCTGCTCGCACCAGGGCCATTCGGTGGCCCAGTGTGCGGCATCGACGAGACCGAGCGGCGAGTGCTGCACGGCCTCGGAGGCCGGGTGGTGACGCAGGTCCGCGGTGAGGAAGGCGTCCACACCGGCGGCGCGTACCGCGTCGAAGAGGCTGTCCCCGGAGCCGCCGCTGACCGCGACCCGGCGGACGACCGCGTCCGGGTCGCCGGCCAGCCGGACGCCCTGTGCGGTGGCGGGCAGCCGGGCGGCGGCGCGGGCGGCGAAGTCGCGGAGGGTCAGAGGGCTGTCGAGCTCGCAGACCCGGCCGAGCCCGCGGCGGCCGGCGGAGTCGGTGGGATCGGGCACGAGGGGGCCGGTGACCCGCAGGTCCAGGGCGCCGGCGAGGGCGTCGGAGACTCCGGGGTCGGCGGAGTCGGCGTTGGTGTGCGCGACGTGCAGGGCGATGTCGTGCTTGATCAGCCCGTGCACGACCCGGCCCTTGAAGGTGGAGGCCGCGACCGTCGTCGTACCCCGCAGATAGAGGGGGTGGTGGGTGACGATCAGCTGGGCGCCGAGGGAGCGTGCCTCGTCGGCGATCTGCTGGACGGGGTCGACGGCGAAGAGGACCCGGTCGACCACTGCTTCCGGATCGCCGCAGACCGTACCGACGGCGTCCCATCCCTCGGCCCGCTCGGGGGGCCAGAGGGCGTCGAGTTCGGCGATGACTTCAGACAGACGGGGCACGGGGGAAAGGCTACCTGGCCGCCGTACCCCGCCGCCCCTGACCGCCCGGGCCCGTGGAGCAGGACCGGCGGCCGGTACGAATCGTTACGTGGCGCGGGCGGCGCGGAGCCCCTCAGAGGGCCGCGTTCCCGTGGGCGGCGCCGAAACCCCGGGGTGAGCGGAGACGGCAGCACAGTCGCTCCCGCCTCCGCAGGCGAATCAGGACATCGGCATCCTTATGTGTGAAGTGGCATGGCTCATGTTGTCCGGCAGGGTGTCCGAAACCTAGCTTCTGTTGCCGGAGGTGACCGGACCATGACTGCCTGTGCCATCGAGAACAAGACCGCCGGAGCCGCAGGGGCTGCCGCGACGGCCGAGCCCGCGCCCGGCCCGGCGGAACCGGACGGGCCGGCCGAGCCCGTGAAACCCCGCGCCGCGGGCGCTTCGGACGAGGGCGCGGATCCGGTCAGAGCGGGCGCACCCGACCGGGACGGCGGACAGCGCGACGCGGGGGTGCGGGCCGATCCGGACGATCCCGGTGCGGCCCGGGCGGCCCTCGCCCCCCGCGGACAGGTCGTCTCCGAGCCGTCGCCCGGCGGATCCGCGAGGCGCGCCGCCCCCGGAAGCCCCGACGTGACCGTCGGTCGCTACGGCCCGGCCGGGACCGCATCGCCCGTCCCCTCCATGCCACCGATCCCGTCCATGCCGCCCACCTTCTCCATCCGGCTTTCCCTCCCGTCCGTACCGCAGACACCACCCGCACCACCCGCACCACCGGTGACGGCCGCACCGGCTGCCCTGCTCACACCACCCGTGACGGCCGCACCGGCTTCACCAGCCGCACCAACCCCACCGCAGCCACGGAGCGCCCCGGCGGTCCTCCCCCGCGCCTCCTCACGTCCCGGGCCGCCCGTGCTCACCATCGCCGCCGACCACGCGTACGCCGCACGGCTCACGACGTCCGGGGAGACGGCAGGACCGGCGTGGTACCCCGAGCGCTGGACGCTGGACGGCCCCGAGCCCTACGCCGTGCCCCTCCCCCTCGACCAGCCGGAGGAGGCCGACTCGGACGTGCTGCCGCTCTCGGACGGACGGGTCCTGATCCGGCGACGGGTGGCCGCGGACCGGCACACGTTCTCGCTGCTCTATCCGACCGGGCCGGGCACGGGCGAACTCTTCCTGGGCTCCCTCGACTGCCCGGAACTCGCGCTCCTCCCCCCGTCCCCGGACGGCATGAGCGTCTTCGCCCTGCTCCCCGGTGCACGCTCCACCGGCATCTGGCTGGTGGCGGGCGGCGCGTTCGGCCCCGAGCACGTCGCGGACGTTCCCGGACGCTGTTCGGGCGGTGCCTGGCTCGACCGGGAGGGCCGGCTGCTCGCCCTGGACCGGCGGATGCCGGGCGGCGGCCCCGTGAAGACGGTCGTCGTGGACCTGGGGCGCGGGGGCGAGGTGACCCCGCTCCTGCAGATCGCGCCGGAGAGCGACGACCGGCTGCTGCTGGCCGACGCCGACAGCGGCCTGCTGCTGGTCCGGTCGGACGCGCCCGGCCGGGACCGGCTCGGCTGGGGCGTGCTCGGCAGCTGTCTGCCGGTGCGGTTCCCGGAGTGCCTGCGCGCACAGGACGAGACGTTGACGCCGTTCGCGGTGCAGCCGGGCCAGATGCTGATGCCCGAGAGCTGCGCGGTGGCACTGCGGATCGATGGCGCGGCGGGCAGCTGGGTGGGGCTGTGGCGTCCTGCGGGACGGCGGCTGCACCAGTTCGCGGCACCCGGCGGGTGGCTGGCGGGATCCGGTTTCTGGACCCGGGAAGGGGTGTTGCACCTGCCGTACTCGCAGGAGGGCGCCGCCTGCGCGGTGGCCTTGCTGGAGGCTCCGGTGGACGAGCCCCGCCCGGCCGTCACGAAGGGGACGGACGCGTCCACGGCCACGCCGGCCTTCGGTGTGTGTAAGCCCGTTCCACTGGGGCAGGCGCCTCTCACCGGACGCACCGCACCTGGATAAACTCTGCTCCGGGCTCCGCAGCCGTTCCGCGCGGGCGCCGAGGGTGAGCGTGCCGGACGACCGCGGGCCGCGACACACACGTAAGCGATTGCAACGGGGAGACTTCCCACATGCCTGAGGCCCGAACCGACACGACCCAGACGCGTCCGCCCGAGGCGGACACGGAAGGTGCCGACGCCGGCTACGGAAAGCACCGTGGAGGCGCGTCGGCCGAGAGCGTGCCCGCGCAGCCGCACGGCCGCCACCGCCGTCCCTCCCAAGGGGGTGCCGGCGCGGCGGCCTGAACCACTCCGCGACGCGTGGGCCGTCAACAGCCGTCCGGCTGTGACGGCCCACGCGTCGTACGGCAGCCGCAGCCCGCTCCCGAGAGCCCACGCACCCATGACATTTGTCCTCGCGGAGTCCGTACACACGCCCCTGCCACGACGGGCGCCCGTTCCGTAGCGTCGTCGTCATGACACGGACAACGGGGACCACGATGACCGGCCCTGCGGTGGAATTCACCGCGGCGGTCAAGACGTTCGGGAGGGCGGGACGCACCGTCCGGGCACTCGACGGCATCGATCTCACCGTCGCGCGGGGCGAGACCGTCGCCCTGCTCGGCCGCAACGGCGCGGGCAAGTCCACGGCCATCAGCCTCCTGCTTGGGCTGGACGAACCGGACTCCGGCACGGTGCGCCTGCTGGGCCGCGCCCCCGGCCGGGCCGTCCGCGCCGGGCTGGTCGGCGCCATGCTCCAGGACGGCCGTCCGATCCCCCGGGTGACGGTGGGCGAACTGGTCCGCTTCGTCGCGGCCCTCCACCCGCGTCCGCTGCCCGTGACCGAGGCACTCGCCCTCGCCGGGATGACGGAGTACGCGGGCCGCCGCGTCGACAAGCTGTCCGGCGGCCAGATGCAGCGCGTCCGCTTCGCCGTGGCACTGGCCGGGAATCCCGAACTGATCGTGCTGGACGAGCCGACGGCCGCGCTGGACGTGGAGGCGAGGCACGCCCTCTGGGGCTCGATCCGGTCCTTCGCCGAACGCGGCGCCACCGTCCTGTTCTCCACCCATCACCTGGAGGAGGCCGACGGGAACGCCGGCCGGATCGTCGTCCTGGACGGCGGCCGGATCGCCGCGGACGGCAGCGGCGAGGTGATCAAGCGCGCGGCGGGTGGCGGTGTGGTCTCCATCGACCCGGCCGGCCGGCCCGCCGCGGAGCTCGAGTCGCTCCCCGGAGTCGTGGGTGCCGAGGTGCGTGGGGGCCGTGTCCTTCTGCGTACGCACGACTCGGACGCGACCGTCGTCGCACTGGCCCGGATCGGTGCCGTGCGCGGCCTCCAAGTGGGCAGGGCCACCCTGGAGGACGCCTTCCTCTCCCTGACCGCGCCCGGGCCGGCGACCGCCGCGGCGTCACCGGCCGTCCCCGCAAGGGCCGTTCCCCGGAAGGAGGCCGCGTGATGTTCCCGTACATCGCCCTCGAGATCCGGCGGACCCTGCGCGATCCGACGTTCCTGGTCTTCGGGACGGGCATGCCGGTCATGATGTATCTGCTGTTCACGAATCTGGGAGGGGGCGGCACGTACGACGACTGGAAGGCGGCATCGATGGTCGGTATGGCGGCGTACGGGGCGCTCGGCTCCTCCATGGCGATCGGTACGGGCATCGCGTCGGACAAGTCCCTCGGCTGGCTACGGCAGTTGAGGATCACCCCGCTGGACCCCCGACGCGCGGTGGCGGGCCGGGCGATCAGCGGTTCGGTGACGGTCCTGCCGACCGTCCTGACGGTCCTGCTGGCCGGGGCACTGGTCAACGGGGTGCGGCTGGCGCTCTGGCAGTGGGGGGCGCTGGTGGTGCTGCTGTGGATCGGCGCGCTGCCCTTCACCCTGCTCGGCATCGGCAACGGTTACCGGCTGACCCCTCAGGGCACGGGCGTGGTCAACGTGGCCTGTCTGATGGGCTTCGCGGTCGTCGGCGGACTGTGGTTCCCGCTCGGCATGTTCCCCGGATGGCTGCGCGCCGTCGGCGAGTTCACCCCGGCGTACGGGTTCGCCGACCTGGGCTGGTCGACGATCGCCGGGCACGCCCCGCCGGCCGGCTCCCTTGCCGTGCTGGGTGTGTGGCTGCTGTTGTCAGGCGGCTACGCCGTGCTGTCCCACCGTCGGTCGGCGAGGACGGTGTGAGCGGAGTGGCGATGCCCCGGAGGACGGCGAGGATCAGACGGCCCGGACCGTACACCCTGCTGCCCACACTGCTGTTGGGCCTCGGCGCGTTCTCCAACCTCTGGCAGGGCGAGACACCGAACCCCTGGGTCGGCGCACTGGGACTGCTGGCCTTCAACTCCCTCTACATCTCGGTGATGTTCCGGGGTTTCGACAGGCGGGCACGGGAGACCGCCACGTCCTACGCGCTGCTGGCCGCGATGGGTGCCATCACCTTCGGTCTCGCGATCGGCTACGGCGGCAACTGGCTGCTGTTCTTCCCCCTGTTCTCACTGGCCTGCGGCACGATCCTGCGCGGCCGGCGGCTGGTCGTCGGCCTGTTCGTCCTGGCCGCGTGCGCGTGCGCGGTGGCGGTGTGGCGCGGCGATCACGTGTCGGAGCCCTGGACGATCGGCTACGGAACGTTCATCTCCGGGGGCGTGACGGCCGCGATCCTGACCCTGTCCGAGACGGTGACGGAGTTGCGGGCGACCCGGGAGGAACTGGCCCGCAGCGCGGTCGAGCAGGAACGGCTGCGCTTCTCGCGTGATCTGCACGATCTGCTCGGCCACACCCTGTCGGTCGTGGTCGTCAAGTCGGAGGCGGCGCGCCGGCTCGCTCCGCACGACATCGACGCGGCGGTCGCGCAGGTCTCCGACATCGAGTCCGTGGGCCGCCAGGCCCTCACGGAGATCCGTGAGGCGGTGACCGGCTACCGGGAGGGGAGCCTGGCCACCGAGCTGGACCGGGCACGCCCGGTGCTGACCGCCGCCGGGATGGAGACGGTCGTCCACCGCTCGGGCCCGCCGCCCGCCCCGCGGGCTGACGCGCTGCTGGGCTGGGTGGCGCGTGAGGCCGTCACCAACGTCGTACGCCACAGTGGCGCGACGCGCTGCGTGTTCGCGCTGGACTGCACACCCGAACGGATCAGGCTGACCGTGACGGACGACGGTTCCGGCACCGGGCCCGGACAGCCGGCGGGACGGGTCGGCGGTACGGGGCTGAAGGGCCTGGCCGAGCGGCTGGCCGCCGAGGGCGGCTCGCTGGAGTCGGGCCCCGGCGCGGGCGGTGGCTTCGTGGTGGCGGCGGAACTGCCGGCCGGGGCGTGGGGCGCCTCTGCGGAGGCCGGGGCGGGGCGTGCCCCTCGGAGGGGGGACTGGGCGGGGCGTGCCCCTGGGAAGCGGGACTGCGGCTGAGGTCGGACGGGCCCGCGAGGCCTGCGCTTCGACCTCAGGAGCCGGAAGCCACGCTCCGGCTTCGGCGGAATGAGCTGCCGTCAAGACATCCGGCGTCCGGGTCCTCGGTCGGGCACATCACGAGGTCGTCCTCGTCACCGAAGAAGTAGGCGACCACTTCGCAGTCGTCGCCGGAGAACGTCAGCGACATCATGCTGCCGTGCGTGGCGGCCTCGTCGGCCTGGACCGAGGAGTAGAAGGCCCAGCGGCCGGACGAGGGGTTCCAGCACTCGGACGCGACGGGCAGTGCACCGAAGTGCCCGGCAGTGAAGGTGTGGTCCTCACGGAAGGTCAGGGAGGTGCCCGCGTCGTTGTCCCATCGGCCCTCGACCTGCTCCGCCGACACCTCCGCGCCATAGATCGCCGCGGCCCAGCCGCAGGACGCCGTCAGCGCCACCGCCACCCCTGTGCATACGACCGAGTGCCACAACTGTCGGCTCACGCCGTCCCCTCCCCGTGACCCCGGGCAGCCCGCCCCCCATATTTGAACGCGCTCAAAATAGCACGGTGCACCGCCGTCAGCCGGTGCCCGTCACAGAGGCCGAGCCGGAACCGGGAGGGACGGACGGAGCCCGCTGGGCGCCCGCACGCGCCCCGCCGCGTCGCGCCGCCGCAACAGGCCGACGGCAATACCCTGTTGCTCGTGAACGAGATGCCGCAGGACCACCGCCCCACGGCTTCGGTACGCATCCTGCTCGCCGAGGACCAGGGCATGATGCGCAGCGCGCTCGCCCTGCTGCTCGGGATGGAGCCGGACTTCGAGGTGGTCTCCCAGGTGGCCACCGGGGACCGGATCGTTGACGAGGCACTGCTGTCCCGCCCGGACGTGGCACTGCTGGACATCGAACTTCCGGGGCGCAGCGGCCTGGACGCGGCCGCCGATCTGCGCACGGAGGCGCCGGACTGCCGGGTGATGATCCTGACGACCTTCGGCCGGCCGGGTTATCTCCGGCGTGCCATGGAGGCCGGGGCTTCGGCCTTCCTGGTCAAGGACGGTCCGGTCGGGGAACTGGCGAAGGCGATCCGGCAGGTGCTGGGCGGCGAGACGGTGATCGATCCGGCGCTGGCCGCGGCCGCGCTGGGCGCGGGCCCGAGCCCGCTGACGCCACGGGAGCGGGACGCGCTGAACGCGTCCGTGGACGGTGCGACGGTCGCCGACATCGCCGCGCGGCTGAGCCTGTCGGAGTCCACGGTCCGCAACTACCTTTCCTCGGCCATCGGCAAGACGGGTACCCGCAACCGCATGGAGGCGATGCGCGCGGCACGTCAGCAGGGCTGGCTCTGACGCCCGTGGGCCTGTCGCGGCCGCCGTGCCCCTCGCATCGGGAGGAAGGCCCTACGCCTCCGGCGAGTACAGCGCCGGTGCGGGTTCGCTCCCGGGGCGTGCCGCCCGGCCGCCGGCCGGCACGTCCGGCCGTCCGCCGGTCTTCTTCCCCACGCGTCGTCCAGGCAGCCAGAGCAGCATCATCACGGCTCCGGCCACCAGCACCACGGCGGAGGCGCGGAAGGCCAGCGCGTATCCGGCCGTGATCTCGGCGGCCCCTTCGGAGCCCGCCGTACGAGCCGCGGCGACCGTGGAGAGGATGGCGAGGCCCAGCGCGCCACCCATCGTGCGGGAGGTGTTGACCAGCCCGGAGACGAGTCCGGCGTCGCCGGGTGCCGCCCCGGAGGTGGCGAGCGTGGCCAGCGGGGTGGAGGCCAGTCCGGCCCCGGCCATCATGAGGACACCGGGGAGGCAGACCGAGATGAGGTAGGAGCCGTGCTCTCCCATGGTGGACTGCCAGCCGAAGCCGGCGGCGGCGACCAGGGCACCGGCGACGGCCAGGGGTTTGGCTCCGGTCCGCGCCATGATGACGGGGGCGGCCTTCGCTCCGACGAAGACGGCGGCGGAGCTGGGGACGAGTGCGAACCCGGCCTGCAACGGCGTGTAGCCCAGCACGTTCTGGGCGTAGACGGTCATGAAGTACCACATGCAGAAGGTCGCGGAACCCAGCAGCAGCATCGACACGTTCGCCGCCGAGACGGCGCGAACGCCGAGGACCCGCAGCGGCATCAGCGGCGCCGCCACCCTCGCCTCGACGAGGACGAACACACCGAGCAGGGCCAGTCCGCCCAGCAGGGGCACCAGGGTGGCGGCGGCTGTCCAGCCCGAGGCCTCGGTCTGCACTATGCCGTACGCGGTGGTCGCCAGGCCCGCCGTGACGAGCAGCGCGCCCAGCAGGTCCACGCGGCGCCGGTCGCCCGCCCGGCCCTCGGCCAGCCACACCGCCGCTCCGGCGAGGACCAGGACGCCGACCGGTACGTTGATGAGCAGGACCCACCGCCAGGAGAGGGCGTCGGTGAGTACCCCGCCGATCAGCCCGCCGGCCGCGCCGCCTCCCGCGCCGACCGCCATCCAGGTGCCGATCGCCCTGGTCCGCGCGGGGCCCTCGGGGACGGCGGCGGTGAGGATCGTGAGCGTCGCCGGGGACAGCACGGCGGCGCCGAGTCCCTGCCCGGCGCGGGCCGCGAGGAGCTGCCAGCCCTCCTGGGCGAATCCGCCGGCCAGTGAGGCCGCGGTGAAGAGGCCGAGTCCGGTCAGGAACATCCTCTTCCGGCCGTATATGTCCGCGGCCCGGCCGCCGAGCAGCATGAAGCCGGCGAAGGCGATCGAGTAGGCGTTGACGACCCACTGCAGTCCGGGTGCGCTCAGGCCCAGGTCGGTGCGCATGGACGGCAGCGCCACATTGACGACGGACACGTCGAGGACGACCAGGAACTGGCCGGTGCAGGCCGCGGCGACCACGGCCCACGTACGGGTCCTGGACCGGGCGGGCAGCGGCGTGGGCGGGGAGACGTCAACCATGGGTGTCATACTCGCAGGCCACCCGTGCCCCGTACATCGGTTTCGGGTCCCCCTCCCACCCCCCTCGGCCCGCCGCCCCTGGTCGTAGGACCTTCGCCGACTTTCCTCTTTTACGCCGCGTTCACCGGAATAACGCGGGCGTACGGAAGCGTTCAGCATGCACACACTTGGCGGTCGGCGCTGCCCGCAGGCATGCCGCCGCACACGCACGACCCCGCTCGAACTCCCGCTTCTCCCCCCGCCCCGGAGGCCACACGTATGCAACGGACGACGAACGGACAGCACACGGGAGAGCTCTCCGATCCGCCCAGGACCAAGGGCGGCGGGGTCGTTCCGGTGCTCGCGTTCGCGGGGATCACCGTCGCGGTGATGCAGACCCTGCTCGTCCCCGTCATCAAGGACCTGCCGTCCCTCCTCGGCACCGACCCCGCGAACGCGACCTGGGTGATGACCGCCACCCTCCTCGCCGGGGCCGTCGCGACGCCGATCATGGGGCGGCTCGGCGATCTGTACGGCAAACGGCGGATGCTGCTGGCCAGCCTCGCCGTGATGGTCGTCGGTTCGCTGGTCTGCGCCTCCACCGACAATCTCGTGATCATGATCGTCGGGCGGGCGCTCCAGGGCTTCGCCATGGGGGCCATCCCGCTGGGGATCGGCATCATGCGCGACGTACTGCCGCGCGAGAAGCTCGGCTCGGCCATGGCCCTGATGAGTTCCTCCATAGGCGTCGGCGGCGGACTCGCACTGCCCGCCGCCGCGGTCATCGCCCAGCACGCCGACTGGCACGCGCTCTTCCTCGGTTCGGCCGTGCTGGGGGTCCTGGCCATGACCCTGACCGTCCTCGTCGTGCCGGAGCCTCCGCTGCGCGCGCCCGGACGCTTCGACCTCGTCGGTGCGCTGGGGCTCTCCCTCGGCCTGGTCTGCCTGCTGCTGCCCGTCACCAAGGGCGGCGACTGGGGCTGGACCTCTCCTCTGACCCTCGGACTGATCGCCGCGTCCCTGCTGATCCTCGTGCTGTGGGGCGTGTTCGAGCTGCGCTCACCGGCGCCGCTGGTCGATCTGCGGACCAGCGCCCGCCGTGAGGTGCTGCTCACCAACCTCGTCTCGATCATGGTCGGGGTCGCCTTCTACGCCGTGTCACTGGTCCTGCCGCAACTGCTCCAGCTGCCCGAGTCGACGGGCTACGGCCTGGGGCAGTCCATGGTGACGGCGGGGCTCTGCGTGGCGCCGCTGGGTCTGACGATGATGTTCGTCGCGCCGCTGTACGCCCGGCTCTCCGCCCGCCGCGGCCCGAAGGTGACCCTGATACTGGGCATGCTCGTCATCGCCGTCGGTTACGGCGCGGGGCTCGGCCTGATGAGCGCCGCCTGGCAGACGGTGGTGATCGCGGTCGTGCTCGGGGCGGGGATCGGGCTCGCGTACTCCTCGCTGCCCGCCCTGATCATCGGGGCGGTCGACGCGTCCGAGACCGGCGCGGCCAACGGCCTGAATACGCTGATGCGGTCGATCGGCACCTCGATGTCGAGTGCGGTGATCGGCATGGTGCTGGCGAACACCTCGGTGCGGATGGGGTCGGTCGAGGTCCCCACCATGGAGGGCTTCCGGACCTCGTTCGTGATCGCCACGGGGGCGGTGCTGATCGGCCTCGTGCTGGCCGCGTTCCTGCCGGCCCAGCGGCCGCCCCGTCCGGTGCTGCTGGCCAGCAGCGCGGGCGACGCGCTCGCCGCGGCGGAGCGGGCCCCGGTCACCGTCGAGGCACCCGTGCGGCGCTGACCCGGCCGCTTCCCGTACGCCCCGCCGATCCGTACAACGGGGGCGTACGGCACCATGGGACGCCGTCCGATCCACCGCCCCACCAGGAGGAACCCCGTGGCCGCCGAGTCCGCCGCCCGTCCCGAGCCGGAGGTCCTCGCCGCCTTCGAGGCCGCGAAGGGCTTCATGCCGGTCCACGAAGGGCTCGCCCTGTACGCCGCCGCCGCGGAGGCAGCGGCACTGGGGCTGCCGCTCCTGGAGGTCGGCACCTACTGCGGTCGGTCCGCGATCCTGCTGGCGGACGCCGCCCGGGCGGCCGGGCTGACGGCCCTGACCGTCGACCACCACCGGGGCAGCGAGGAGCAGCAGCCGGGCTGGGAGTACCACGACCCGTCGGTGGTGGACCCGGAGACCGGCCTGATGGACACGCTGCCCACCTTCCGGCGCACCCTGCACCGGGCGGGCCTGGAGGAGCACGTGGTGGCGCTCGTCGGACGGTCCCCGCAGGTGGCGGCCGTCTGGGGCGGGTCGCTCGGCCTCGTCTTCATCGACGGCGGGCACACCGACGAGCACGCGAACGGTGACTACGAGGGCTGGGCCCCGAAGGTCGCCGACGGCGGTCTGCTGGTCATCCACGACGTGTTCCCCGACCCGGCGGACGGCGGCCAGGCCCCGTTCCGCGTCCATCAACGCGCCCTCAAATCAGGTGCGTTCACCGAGATCTCGGTGACGGACTCACTGCGCGTACTGCGGCGCACGGGGACGGGCGTCTGAACGTCACGAGTAGCATCGCGACGTGCGTAACGCAGACTTCGTTCCCCCCACACCGCGCCCGGACACGCGCCGGAGGCCCATGTCCGTGGTCGCGGCCCTGGCCTGTGCCTGCCTGACCGCCGCGGGGTGCGCGGGCGACGGCGGGCAGGGCCCCGCCGCCGGACCGGGGACGGCGACCCGGACCGGATCGCCCTCGCCGTCCTCCTCCCCCTCGTCCGCGACTCCGCAGGCTCCGGCCACGAGCCCGTCCGCCGAGCCCCTGCCCCGGGGTCCGCTCACGGGCCGCACCGTGGTGATCGACCCCGGGCACAATCCGGGCAACCGCGATCACACCCGGGAGATCAACAGCCAGGTGGACATCGGCACCGGGCGCAAGGAGTGCGACACCACGGGAACGGCCACCGACTCCGGTTACGCCGAAGCCCGCTTCACCCTCGACGTCTCCCGGCGGCTGCGCACGCTGCTGGAGGAACAGGGCGCCGAGGTCGTCCTCACCCAGGACGGCGACCGCCCCTTCGGCCCGTGCGTCGACGAGCGGGCGCGGATCGGCAACAAGGAGCGGGCCGACGCGGTCGTCTCGGTCCACGCGGACGGTTCCGCGACCGGGAACCGGGGGTTCCACGTCATTCTCCCCGCCGCGGTGGACGGAGGCGGTGCGGACACCGCGAAGATCGTGGCCCCTTCGCGTGAACTGGGAGAACGGATCGCCGGAAATTTCGTACGCGTCAGCGGAAGCGCCCCTTCCAATTACATCGGCGGTGGCACCGGGCTGGACACCCGTGACGATCTGGGCGGCCTGAATCTGTCGACCGTGCCCAAGGTGTTCGTCGAATGCGGCAATATGCGTGATCCGCAGGACGCCGCCCTGCTCACCAGCGCGGGCTGGCGCCAGAAGGCGGCTCTCGGCATCGCCGGGGGCATCAGCGGCTATCTGAAGAAGTAGTTCTGCGCGAACGGTGATGACATCGGGCGGAAAGCCGTTCCGAGGTCCGGGCAGCATCACAACCCGCCCGGGCAGACGATAGATTCAATCCCTACGATGGGGAGCCGCCCCCGAGCTTCGCGCCGTACCCGCCGTTCAGGCGGCATCGACGACCGCCCCGACGAGACGACCGACTAAGGACCTTCACGTGAATATCCGCTCCCTCTCCCGAGGCGACGGCGTGGTGATCGGAGCAGCGGTCGTGCTGTTCATCGCCTCTTTCCTCGACCTCTCCGGCTACGACTGCCCCTCGGACGTGGACTGCTCGGGCTACAGCGCGAACGCCTGGGACTCCCTTTCCGTCCTGATGGGCATCTACCTGGCCGGCATCATCGGTGCAGCGTTGCTGATCGTCAGCCGCGTGATGCCGGGCCGCAAGGTGGTCGGCTTCGAACTCGGCCAGTTCGGCGCCGCGTTCACCGTGTTCTCCCTGTGGACCATGTTCTGGACAATCATCGACGCCGGTGACGCGGGCGCCGGTCTGATCCTCGGCCTGCTGGCAACCCTGGTGCTGGCCGGCGGTGCCGTGGCCACTCCGCTGGTTCCGGCACTCAAGGCCCCGCTGATGGGTGCACCGCGCCCGGCGCAGGCCGTACAGCCGGCCTACGGCCAGCACCCCGGCCAGGGCTACGGCTACCCCGGTGGCCAGCAGACGTTCGGCGCCCAGCCGGGCCAGCAGCAGCCGTACGGCACCCAGCAGGGTCAGCCCGGCCAGCCCCAGCAGCAGGCGGCGGCGGCTCCGCAGAGCGGTGGAGCGCCGGCCGGTGACTTCACGCCCTTCTGGTTCGCGGTACCGGTGGCCCGCCCGCTGCACGGCGAGGACGGCGCCCCCAACCCGATCGCCGAACTCGCACCCGGCACGTGGTACCTCGCGGTCGAGCAGCGTGGCTCCGGGCTCATCGCCCAGACGCAGGACGGCCGCCGTGGTGTCCTCCAGGACACCTCCGGCATCCAGCGCGGCTGAGCCGTCGCTCGGCAGTGGCCCCCGCCCGGAAGGGCGGGGGCCACTGGCGTACCCGGCCGTGTGCCGCGTTCGTACCGGCTCTGTCAGCCGAAGGACGACCTGTCCAGCCAGAAGTCCAGCAGCTCCCGGTCCCCCAGGATCTCGAGTCGGCCCGCGTCAGGCTTCTGCCTGCGGTTGAAGGCCAGCATCAGTTCGGTCAGCGGCCCCCGGAGGGCGACGGTCGCCTTCTCGTGGGAATGGCGCCAGGTGAAGGCGTCCTCGCCGAATTCGATCAGCCACTCCGCCGCCGGGACATCCGTGGCGTGCAGGTGCAAGGTCCTTCCGCCGCCGCGCAGTTCGGCGGCCTCCGGGTCGCCCTTCGACTGGACGAAGGCGACGATCTCCAGCCATTCGGTGATCGTGTCGGCGGCCAGGTCGGGTGCGACCTCGAACGCCGCCCCCGTGGCGAGGGTGGCGTCCGCCCGGTGGACGACGGTCTCATGTGCCATGCGCCGGGCCCAGAAGGCGGTCCGGCGTTCCCATCCCCAGGTCCACACCTCGGTGTCCGGGCCCGCCTCGCGGAGAGCGTCCACGGCCGCGGCGGCACCCGCGGTCAGCCATCCCGCCAGGGCGGCCGCGTCAGCGCCCGCCGGGCCCGCGGCGTCGGCGACCTGGCCCTCCGGGAGCTCCTCGGCGGCCCTGCTGCGGACCATCTCACCGACCCAGCGGTGCGCACCGCCGACGTGGACGACGAGTTCGCGCAGGTTCCAGTCGGGACAGCTCGGGACCCGGCGCGTCAGGTCGGTGTCCTTGACCAGCGCGGCCAGCAGGTCGGTCTGGACGAGGATCTCGTCGCAGTAGCGCTCGTGCGCAAGGAGAGTCATCGTCGCACCCTATGCGGCGTCCGACGATCTGTTCAGCCGGTTTTCGGGGCATGACCCGGATACGGCAGGGACCCGCGCACAGGATGCTTTTGGCGTTGGGGCCGCCGCCTGTGCGCCCACCGGGTGCGACGGGCACCAACTACCCGAGGCCTTCTCGCTGTTCATCCACCCGCATGGAAAACATGACATGAGGGAGCGCATGCTCGGCCGCGGAACCGCCATGACGCTGCACCTGGCGACGCCTCATCTGACGGAGCCGTTCCTCTCCGCGTGACGCGCAGGGGTGCTTCAGCGGGGCCGGGTTCACCCGGGGAGGAGCGGTACGCAACCCGGCGCCATCCGCAGGGTTTCACTTTCGGTTAAGCGGCAATCCGGAGAGCATGTCTCCAAGAACTGGCACAGGAAGCAGTACCGCCGCACGCGTCATAGCCGTCGTCGCGGACATCATGGCCTTCATCATCATCCTCTGGATCCTGATGTACCTGCTCGACGCCAACCGGGGCAACGACCTGGTGCAGTTCGTCCAGGAGTCGGCCCACTGGCTGGCCGGCTGGTCCTACGACCTGTTCACCTTCGACGAGGCGTGGGCACGCGTCGTCACCGGTTACGGTCTGGCCGCCGTCGTCTACCTGTTCATCGGACACGCCGTGGCGGGACGCCTCCGCCGCTCCTAGCCGACGGGCTCCTCACGGCAGCAGTCCGGTTCCAGTCCCGCCGGCAGCCGTTCGCCGCCGAAGACCGCGGTGGTCGCCTCGTCCCCCCCGAGCGCGGCCACCGCGAGGAGCAGTGATCCGGCGGTCCAGGTGGTGAGTTCCTCCGGCCATACGGCGCGGTCGCCCTCGAAGACGTATCCCGTCCAGTAGAGGCCGCCCTCGGCCCGCAGGTGCTGGATGGACTGGAGGATCTCCAGAGCGCGGTCCGACTCCCCCGTGACCCAGAGCGCCAGGGCCAGTTCGCAGCTCTCGCCGCCCGTCACCCAGGGGTTGGGGAGCACGCAGCGCACGCCGAGACCCGGGACCACGAAGCTGTCCCAGCCCTCCGCGATCCGCCGCGTCGCGGCCGTGCCGGTCACCGCGCCGCCGAGGACCGGGTAGTACCAGTCCATCGAGTAGCGGCTCTTGTCCAGGAAGCGCTCCGGGTGACTGCGGATCGCGTGGCCGAGCGCACCGGCCGCCAACTCCCAGTCCGGCTGCGGTTCCTCGCGTCCCTCGGCCAGCGCCAGCGCGCAGCGCAGCGCCTGGTGGATGGAGGAGGAGCCGGTCAGCAGGGCGTCGGTGACGGGGGTGCCGTCGGGCTCGCGCTTCCAGCCGATCTCGCCGCCCGGCTGCTGGAGCCGCAGCACGAACTCGACAGCCGCGTAGACCGTCGGCCACATCCGGTCGGCGAACGCGTCGTCGCCGGTGGCGAGGTAGTGGTGCCAGACGCCGACGGCCACGTAGGCGCAGAAGTTGGTCTCGCGACCGAGGTCGGTCGGCCGGTCGGGGTCGCCGTCATGGTAGGCGGCGTACCAGGAGCCGTCCTCGTTCTGATGGCGGGCCAGCCACGCGTAGGCACGGGCGGCGGCCTCGTGCTCACCGGCCGCGTCCAGCGCCATCGCGGTCTCGGTGTGGTCCCAGGGGTCGAGGTGGTGGCCGCGGAACCAGGGCAGCGCCCCGTCCTCGCGCTGCACCGCGAGCAGCGCGGCCACGGTCTCGGCGGCCTGTTCGGCCGTCAGGACACCCGGCAGGACGAGGTGTTCGGTCTGCTCCGGCGTGCTCACGCCTCGGCCTTCGGCAGGTGCGGCTTCGTCGCGTACGCCACGAAGCTCTTGCCGACGACCGGGTTGAGCAGCTGCTCGGCGACCCGGGTGGCCAGGGGCTTCTTCATGATGTCCCAGACCAGCAGCTTGTGGTAGGCGCGCACCGGCAGCGCCTTCTCGTTGTCCACGCCGAACGCGCACTTCAGCCACCAGTAGGGACTGTGCAGTGCGTGCGCGTGGTGGGTGCCGTAGGGCTTGAGACCGGCCTCACGGATCCTGCCGAGCAGTTCGTCCGCCTTGTAGATGCGGATGTGGCCGCCCTCGACCTCGTGGTATGCGTCGGAGAGCGTCCAGCAGACCTTCTCGGGCCCGTAGCGGGGCACGGTGATCGCGATCCTGCCGCCGGGCTTCAGCACGCGGACCATCTCGGCGAGCACGCCCTTGTCGTCGGGGATGTGCTCCATCACCTCGGAGATGATCACGACGTCGAAGGACGCGTCGGGGAACGGCAGGTTGAGGGCGTCGCCCTCCATCGCGGTGGCGGTCGCGCCCGCGGGTGCCTCTCCGGCCTCCTTCATCGCGGCGAACCACTTCGCGACCTCGCGGATCTCCTCGGCGTTCTGGTCGAGGGCCACCACCTGGGCGCCGCGCCGGTAACACTCGAAGGCGTGCCGGCCGGCGCCGCAGCCCAGATCGAGCACCCGGTCGCCTGCGGCGAGCGGGAAGCGGGTGAAGTCGACGGTCAGCACGGGGGCCTGCCTTCGAGGTCGGAGGTACGGATTCCGGGAGTCGCGGGGGCGCTCACCTGCGGGCTCCCCGGGCTGCGATCGACTGACGGTACAGCTCGACGGTGCCGAGGGCGGCCCTGGCCCAGGTGAAGTTGGCCAGCACCCGGGCTCGGCCCGCCTCGCCGAGGCGGGCACGCAGTCGACGGTCGCCGAGGAGCCGGCCGAGCGCGGCGGCCAGGGCCCCCGCGTCGCCGGGCGGCACGGCCAGGCAGGTCTCCCCGTCGGGCCCGGTGACCTCGGGGATGGCGCCGCCGGTGGTCGCCACCAGCGGGGTCCCGGTGGCCATGGCCTCGGCGGCGGGCAGCGAGAAGCCCTCGTACAGCGAGGGGACGCAGGAGACCTGGGCGCTGCGGACCAGGTCGACGAGCTCGGCGTCGCTGATCCCCTTGACGAACTCGACGGCGTCCTGGAGTCCGTAGCGCTCGATGGCCTGGGCGACGGGACCGTCCTCGGCCCGCTTGCCGACGACCACGAGGTGCGCCGCCGGGTTCTCGGTACGGAGCTTGGCGAGGGCCTCCACGAGGTGGACGAGGCCCTTGAGCGGGACGTCCGCGCTCGAGGTGGTGACGATCCGGCCGGGGATCTCGGCGACCGAGGGGTCGGGCGACCAGAGGTCGGTGTCGGCGCCGATGTGCACGACCTGGATCCGGTCGCGCCGCACCCCGAGGTGCTCGGTGATCTCCTGCTGCGACGAGCCGGAGACGGTGAGGACGGAGGGCAGACGGCGGGCGACGCGCTTCTGCATCCGGGTGAAGCCGTACCAGCGGCGCACCGAGAGCCTGCGGCGCATCGACTCCGCGGCGTCCAGGTCCAGTCGGCGGTCGACGGTGATGGGATGGTGGATCGTGGTGACCAGGGGCGCGCCCAGGTCTCCGAGCAGGCCGTAGCCGAGCGTCTGATTGTCGTGCACGACGTCGAAGTCACCGCGCCTGGCGAGGAGATGACGCCGCGCCCGCAGGCTGAACGTGAGCGGCTCGGGGAAGCCGCCGGTCCACATGGTGGCGACCTCGGCGAGGTCGATCCAGTCGCGGTACTCCCCGCGCCCCGGGGTGCGGAACGGGTCGGGGTGACGGTAGAGGTCGAGGCTCGGCAGCTCGGTGAGCGGGACGCCCTCGTCGAGTACCGGGTAGGGCTGGGCGCCGATCACTTCGACGCTGTGGCCGAGGCGGGCCAGCTCGCGTCCGAGGTGGCGGACGTAGACGCCCTGGCCTCCGCAGAAGGGGTTGCCCTTGTACGTCAGGAGTGCGATGCGCAACGGCCGGTCACCGTCGGTGTCCGACGCGCCACCGCCCGCGAGGGGGCCCGACTCTATGGCCTCAGCGGTCACACTCGGCCCCCTTCATCACTGCGTTTTCGCCGGAGCGTAACCGGTCGCGCTAATCTAGAACAAGTTTCAGACTCGTTCGTTCAACCCGCACCGAATCTACCGGCAGGTAGCGTCGGCGTGACGGCCGGATCAGGTGATTCGCGCCACGACGGACGCCCTGGCATGCTGTGCGCGCCCGGATGCCGGCGCCCGACCGGACAGGGAACCGGTTCTCACTCTGCGACGGGGACAGACGGGGATGGGGACAGATGACAGCGGAAGCCAGGCCGGCAGCGCCTCCCCTGACGGAACGCCAGGAGGCCCGCCGCCGCAGCATTCTGCGGGCCGGCGCCCAGCTCGCCGGGCGGGGCGGCTTCGAGGCCGTTCAGATGCGCGAGGTGGCGGACGCCGCCGGAGTCGCCCTGGGCACGCTGTACCGCTACTTCCCGTCGAAGGTCCATCTGCTGGTCGCGATCATGCAGGACCAGCTCCAGCACCTGCACGTCACGCTCCGCAGGCAGCCGCCCGCCGGGGACGACGCCGCCCGGCGGGTCGCCGAAACCCTGATGCGGGCGTTCCGGGCGCTCCAGCGCGATCCGCATCTGGCGGACGCGATGGTGCGGGCACTGACCTTCGCGGACCGCGGGGTGAGTCCCGAGGTGGACGCCGTGTCCCGGCTGACGACGGCGATCGTCCTGGACGCGATGGGTCTGAAGGACCCCACGCAGGAGCAGCTGTCCGTGGTCCGCGTCATCGAGCACACCTGGCTCTCGGCGCTGATCACCTGGCTGTCGGGGCGGGAGTCGATCGCGCAGGTGAAACGGGACATCGAGACGGTCTGCGGGCTGATCGACCTCCCGCCCCGCACGCGCTGACACCGTCTCGCGCCCGCACCCGCCGCGACGCACCCATGTGCCGTGCGCACACCGGCACTTGCCCAGGTGAGGTTCCCTGCACCATGTCGACGGCGCCACGGTGTTCGTACGGTTCGGCCGACATCACCCGAACCCTCCCGAGGAGCCGGTCACCATGCGTCGCAGAGCCGTAGGCACCGCCCAGAGAAATTCCCTGACCGCCCTCACGCTCGGCGCCGCCGGCCTGCTCCTGGTCGGATGCACCGCCGCCGGGCAGGCGGGCGAGGGCTCCGGTTCGGGCAAGGGCGGGGACGAGGCCGTGAAGGTGGGGCTCGTCTACTCCCGTACGGGACTGCTCGCCGCGTACGGGAAGCAGTACCGCGACGGGTTCATGGCGGGCCTCGACCACGCGACGAAGGGCACCGGCAAGGCGGGCGGCCATCCGATCGAGGTCACCGAACAGGACGACGCGGGTGACCCCGGCAAGGCGGTCTCCGCCGCGAAGAACCTGATCGGCAAGGGCTACAAGGTGCTGGCCGGCACCACCGACTCCGGCGTCGCGCTCCAGATGGCCCCGCTGGCCGCCCAGAACAAGGTGCTCTACGTCAACGGCCCGGCCGCCACGGACGCAGTGACCGGGATCAACGACTACACCTTCCGGTCAGGACGGCAGTCCTACCAGGACATCCTCACCGCGGGCACCATCCTCGGGGACCCCAAGGGCAAGAAGGTCACCGTCCTCGCTCAGGACTCCACCTTCGGCCAGGCCAACGTCGCCGCCGTCAAGGCGGTCCTGGGTGCCCGGGGCGCGACGGTGGGCTCGGTGCTGGCTCCGCCCAGCGCGACCGACCTGACGCCCTTCGCCCGGCAGGTCAAGGCGGGCGGTCCCGATCTGGTCTTCGTCGCATGGGCCGGCGCGACCGCTCCGGCGCTGTGGACAGCGCTGGACCAGCAGGGCGTGCTGAACGCCGGCAAGGTCGTCACCGGGCTGGCCGGGACGGCCTCGTACCCGGTCTTCGGAGCGGCCGGCGCGAAGGTCTCCTTCCTCGCGCACTACTTCCCCGGTGCGGGCGGCGGCAACGCCGTGGAGAAGGCCATGATCGCCGGGGTGGAGAAGGCGGGCGGCACCCCCGACCTGTTCAGCACCGACGGTTTCACCGCGGCGCAGATGATCGTGCGGGCCGTCGAGGAGGGCGGTGCCACCGACACCGCCGCCATGGTGAAGGCCCTGGAGGGCTGGAGCTTCGACGGGGTGAAGGGCCGGCAGCAGATCCGTGCCGACGACCACGCGCTCGTGCAGCCGATGTTCGTGGCCAAGCTCAACGGCACGGGTGCGGCCGCGGAGCCCGAGCTGGTGAGCACGCAGCCGATGGATGCGGTGGCACCGCCCGCGAAGCCCTCGGCGGGCTGACCCGTGACGGTATCCGGCACCGCCACCACGCGGGTGGACACCCCGGTGCTGAGGCTGGACGGCCTCGGCTGGCGCGTCGGCGGGGCGACCATCGTCGAGGACATCACCCTCGATGTCCGGGAGGGCGAGTTCCTCGCCTTCATCGGCCCCAACGGGGCAGGCAAGACCTCCTTGTTCAACCTGATCAGCGGTATCGCCCTGCCCACCGCGGGCGCCCTCGCGCTGGACGGCGCCGACCTGACCGGCCTGCCGGTGCACACCCGTGCGCGCCGCGGGATCGGACGTACCTTCCAGACCTCCAGCCTCTGGCCGCAGATGACCGTGGCCGAGCACGTCCGCCTGGCCGCGCAGGCCAGGAGCGGCGGTTCGCACCGGCTCTGGCGGCGCGCGTCCCCGTACACCGCCGAGGTGGACGGCGTACTGGAGCGCACGGGCCTCGGCCACCGCGCCGGGGCCACGGCGGCGGAGCTCTCCCACGGAGAGAAACGCAAGCTCGAACTCGCCGTGCTGCTGGTGGGCGAGCCCCGGCTCATGCTGCTCGACGAGCCGATGGCCGGGGTGAGCGCCGAGGAGGTCCCGGCCCTCACCGAGCTGATCCGCACACTGCACCGCGAGGAGGGCCGCACCGTACTCATGGTCGAACACCACATGGACGTCCTGCTGGGTCTGGCGGACCGGCTGGCCGTGATGCACCACGGCCGTCTCCTCGCCCTGGACACCCCGGGCGCCGTGACCGCCGACCCGGTCGTGCAGCAGGCCTACCTCGGGGAGGGGCTGTGAGCACTCCCCCCGCGGACACACCCTCCGCGCCCCTGCTCGCCGTACGCGGCCTGCGCGTCCTCATAGGCGGCCGGCACATCCTGCACGGCGTCGACCTGGACGTGGCACGCCACGGCGTGACCGCTCTGCTCGGGCGCAACGGGGCAGGCAAGACGACGACCGTACGCGGCATCCTGGGGCTGGTGCCGCGGGGCGGCAGCGTGCTCCTCGACGGAAAGGAGACCGTGGGCCTGCCCACGCACACCCTGGTCCGCAGGGGCATCGGGTACGCCCCCGAGGACCGGGGGATCTTCGCCGGCCTCACCGTCGCGGAGAACCTGCGCCTGGCCGAGCGCCGGGGCGCGGACGGGCCCGCCTACGGCCTGGTCCATGAGCTCTTCCCCGAACTCAAGCTCCGGCGGGCGCAGTTGGCGGGGACCCTGTCCGGCGGCCAGCAGCAGATGGTGGCCATCGGCCGCACCCTGCTCAACGGCAACCGGCTGATCATCGCCGACGAGCCCACCAAGGGCCTGGCCCCCAAGGTCGTCACCGAGGTCGCCCAGGTCCTGGAGCGCGCCGCGGAGGCGGTGCCCGTCCTGCTCGTCGAACAGAACCTCGCCGTCGTCCGCCGTCTCGCCGAGCACTGTGTGGTGCTCGCCGACGGACGAACGGCCCACCAGGGCCCGGCGGCCGGACTGCTGGGCGACGCGGAGGCCACCCGCCGGCTGCTCGGCGTCGGCCAGGGCCCTCTCGCCCCACTCACCGCGGAGGCGGATTCCTGATGTCCACCATCGTGCTGCTCACCATGACCGGACTCGGTCTGGGAGCGCTGTACTTCCTCATCGCGTCGGGGCTCTCGCTGATCTTCGGCCTGATGGACGTGCTCAACTTCGCCCACGGGGCGCTGCTCTCGATCGGCGCGTACGGCACCTGGTGGGCGGCGTCCGGCCACCTGCCCGGCGCCGGCCCGGGCGGCTGGGGCTTCGCGCTGGCGGTCCTGTTCGGCACGGCGGTGGGCACGCTGGCCGCCGTGGTGCTGGAACTGGCCGTCGTACGCCCCCTGTACACCCGGCCGCGCGAGCAGGTGCTGGCGACGGTCGGGGTGGGGCTGGCCGTGCCCGCGCTGCTGTCGGGCATCTGGGGTTCGGACGCCCGGACCTTCCCGGGCCCGCAGGCGCTGTCCGGCACCTTCGGGCTGCTGGGCGCGGACGTGCCGGTCAACCGGCTGGTCCTCGTCGCGGCGGCGCTCGTCGTACTGGTCGCCCTGCGGGTGTTCCTCGGCCGGACCCGGCACGGCCTGGTCGTACGTGCCGGGGTCGAGGACAGGGCGATGGTGACGGCTCTGGGCATCGACGTCCGCAAGGCGTTCACGCTGGTCTTCGCGATCGGCGGCTGCGCCGCCGCGCTGGGCGGCGCGCTCGGCGGGCTGTACTTCGGCTCGGTCGACCCCCGGCAGGGCACCTCGCTGCTGATCTTCGCCTTCGTCGTCGTGGTCACGGGCGGCATGGGGTCGGTGACCGGCGCGGCCGTGGCGGCCGTGGTCATCGGCCTGGTCCAGCAGTTCGCCAACTACTACACCGCAGCGGGCCTCGGCGACCTGGCGGTCGTCGTCCTGCTCGCCGCGCTGCTGCTCGTCCGGCCGCGCGGACTGACCGGGAGGCTCGCGTGAGCACCGCCACCACACCCGCACCCACACCCACCGCCGTACCCCCGGCGCCCGGGCGCGACAGGGCCCGGGCGCTGCGATGGTGGCCCGCCGCCGTCCTCGTGCTCCTGATCGTCGCGCCCTTCAGCGCACTGCCCCTCCCCGGCTTGCTGGACGGTCCGGTCGGGAGCCCGGGGAGCCTGCAACTCCTCGCTACCTGCCTGCTGTTCGGCGCCCTCGCCACCGGCTACGACCTGCTGCTGGGGCGTACGGGGCTGCTGTCCTTCGGGCACGCCCTGTACTTCGCGGCGGGCAGCTACGCCACCAACATGTTCCTGCTGGAGGCGGGTCTGCCGTTCGCCGCCGCCGCCGCTCTCGGCCTGTGCTCCGGCGCCGCGCTCGCCCTGGTGCTGGGCTCGGTGAGCCTGCGGGTCACCGGCATCGGCTTCTCCATGGTGACGCTCGCCTTCGCGCAGGCCGGCTCGATCCTCGTCTCCCGTAACCCGGGAGGCCTCACCGGCGGCGAGGAGGGCCGGGCGGCCCCGGCGGAATTGTTGCCCTCGTGGCTCGTCGGCATCGACCACACCGCCAACCTGTACTGGATCACGCTGGCCTACCTCGTCCTCACCCTCGGCGTCGTCCACTGGGCGGTGCGCTCCCCCACCGGCCGGGTCTGGGAGGGCATCAAGGAGAACGAACGCCGGGTGGAGGTACTGGGCCTGAAGCCGTACGGCTTCAAGCTGACGGCCTTCGTCCTGGCCGGCGCGCTGGCGGCGGTGGGCGGGCTCGTACACCTGCTGCTGACGGGCGGCTCCACGCCCCAGACGACGACGTCGGACTTCACCCTCTCCCTGCTCGTGATGGTGGTGCTGGGCGGAACGGGCACCCGCTGGGGACCGATGGCCGGCGGCATCCTCTACACCTGGGCCGACCACCGGCTCGGTGACCTCGCCGGATCGGGCGCGGTCGCCGATCTGCCCGCCGTCCTGCGCGTGCCGCTCTCCCAGCCGCTGTTCCTGCTCGGGGTGCTGTTCGTGGCCGTGGTACACCTGCTGCCCGGTGGCCTGGCCCGGCTGCCGTCCCGTCTGCGCCGACCCCGCAAGGAGAACCAGTGACCTCGTACGAGGAGATCCGCGTCCCCGTCACCGGCGGTGAACTGGCCGCGCTGCGCTGGCCCGCCCGCGATCCCGGCGCACCGGTCGTCGTGGCCCTGCACGGCATCACCGCCAACGCGCTGTCCTGGGGCACGGTGGCCCGGCTGCTCGACCGCCGGGTCACGCTGGTCGCCCCGGACCTGCGTGGCCGGGCCGGCAGTGCCGGGCTGCCCGGCCCGTACGGCATCCCCGCCCACGCCGACGACACGGCCGCCCTGGCCGGCGCGCTCGGCCCGGACCGGGTGGTGCTGGCGGGCCATTCGATGGGGGCCTTCGTGGCGGCGCTCGCGGCCGTCCGCCATCCCGGACGGTTCGGTGAACTGGTTCTGGTCGACGGCGGGTTCGGCTTCCCCGCACCCACGCACCTGTCGGCGGACGAACTGATCACGGCCGTGATCGGGCCGGCCATGGACCGGCTGTCGATGACGTTCCCCGACCGGGACGCCTACCGGTCGTTCTGGCGGGCCCACCCCGCTTTCGGGGGCGACGCCTGGTCGCCCGAGGTCGACGCGTACATCCAGCGCGACCTGGCGGGCGAGGAACCCGCGATGCGCTCGGGCTGCCGGCTGGAGGCGGTCCGCACGGACGGGATGGGCCTCTTCCAGGACGAGGTGCTCGCAGCCACACGTGAACTCGCTCAGCCCGCGACGCTGTTGTGGGCGCAGCGGGGGCTGATGAACGAGGAGCAGGGGCTGTACGACGAGTCCCGGCTCGCGGCGGCGGGTCAGCCGGGCACGAACGTCGAAGCGGTGCGCGTCGAGGACGTCAACCACTACACGGTGCTGACGGGCGACAAGGGGGCCGGTGAGGTCGCCGGCGCCCTGCTGCGGGCGGCGTCCGTCCCGCGCTGAGGCCGGGCGGGCCGGCCGGGGCTCAGCGGCCCCGGCTGCCCGACAACAGATGGAGTCGCAGGGCGAGTTGCAGCTCCAGCGCGCGGTCCGGCTCGTTCCAGTCGCGGCCCAGCAGCACCTGGATCCGGTCGAGGCGCTGCACCACCGTGTTGACGTGGACGTGCAGTTCGTCCTTGGCCCGGATCAGGCTGCCGCCCGCGCCGAAGTACGCCCGCAGCGTCCGTACGAGGTGGGTGCCGCGCCGCTCGTCGTAACGCAGCAGCGGTCCCAGCACCGCGGCGACGAAACCGTCCACGTCCTTCGCGTTGCCCAGGACGACACCCAGGAAGCCGAGTTCGCCGACGCAGGCGCCTTCGCCCTCCCGGCCCAGCACCCGCATGGCGCCCAGGCAGCGCGCGGCCTCGGCGTAGGCGGCGGCGAGTTCGCGGGCGCCCCGGGCGGGTCCCGTACCGGCGACCGTGACGGGTGCCTGGACGAGGTGGCCGAGCTGTGCGGCCGCCGCGCGTGCGGCACCGGCCGCGGATGTGCCGTCGTCGTCGCAGTCGATCAGCAGCACGACGGTGCCCGCGTGTTCGGCGCTCACCCCGTGGATGTCCCCGCCGAACAGGTACCGCATCGCGGCGCCGCCGAGCCTCTCCCTGGCCGCCGCCTCCGCCACGAGCAGGACGTGGGGCCGGTCCAGATCGATGCCCAGGCGCCGGCCCCGCTCGGCCAGGCCGGCCGGGTCGCGGTCCGGGTCGCCGAGCAGGTCGCTGATCAGCTCGCCCCGTATCCGGTTCTCGGTCTCGGCGACCGTGCGGCGCAGCAGCAGGAGCAGGCCCGTGACGACGGCGGCGCGTTCGAAGAGCCGGCGGTCGGAGTCGTCGAGCCGGTCCGGCCGGTGCAGCACCAGGCTGGCGAGGAGCTCCTGGCCGGCGAGCACCGCGCAGATCCACCGCCCATCGCGGTGCACGGCCCGCGCCCCGTGGCGGGACTCCTCGGCGGTGCCGGCGAGCCACCCGGCGTCCATGCTGTCGACGGCGAATCCCGTGCCGTCGGGCCGTACGGCGGCCATGGGGCGGCCGCCGGGGTCGTGGATGGTCAGGGGGCTGTCGAGCAGGCCCGCGACGGACACGGCGACGTCCTTCACGTCGCCGCCGCGCAGCACCAGGTCGGTGAGCCGGTCGTGGGCCTCCTCGGCGCGCCGCATGGCGGCGGAGTGCGCTCGTACGGCGGCGTTGGCCTCGGCGAGTTCCGCGTTGGCCCCGGCGAGTTCCGCGAGGGCGGCCCTGGTGTCGTCCAGCGCCCGGGCCGTGTCGATGGCGATGGCGGCGTGCGCGGCGAGCGAGCAGAGCAGAGCCACCTCGTCGGGGCTGAAGACCCGTGCGGCCCGGTCGGCCGCGAAGAGGACACCGATGACCTTGCCCGTGCCGCCCCGGCTGGAGCCGAGCAGCAGGGGCACGCCGAGGATCGCCACCAGTCCTTCGTCCAGCACACCCGCGTTGATGTTGCGGGTGTGGCGGAAGCGTTCGTCGGTGCGGTAGTCGGGTGTGGCGTACGGGCTCGCGGTCTGCGCCACCAGTCCGCCGAGGCCTTCGCCCAGCTCGAGCCGGAGCCGCTGGAACAGCACGGACACCGACCCGTCCGTCACCCGCATGTAGGTGTCCCCGGCCTCCTCGTCGGGGAGCGTGAGATAGGCGGTGTCGGTACCCAGCAGCATCCTGGCCCGCCGCACGATCGCCTTCAGCACGTCGTCCAGGTCCCGGGAGGCCGCCAGGTCCCCCGCCGTGTCGAACAGGGCGGTGAGCTGGAGTTCCCTGCGCCGGTGCTGGCGCAGGGCTCCCCTGATCCGCAGGGCGGTCGCGGCCGCCCTCTCCACCTCGGCCAGCTCGGCCGCGGGCACACCGGCGGCCCTGGCCTCCGAGGTGACGGCGCCCAGGTCCTCGGCGGGGGCGTCGTCGGCCAGCAGGTCGAGGAGGCGGGCCAGGAGGGGCGTGGCGGAGGGGGACGGTTCAGACATGGGCGGCCATCGTTCTTCCGGCGTGTCGGGGGTGGGGGTCGGTGGTCAGTTGGCGGTCCAGCCGCCGTCCATCGTGAGGGAGCTGCCGGTCATGTGCCCCGTACCGGGCCCGCACAGCCACAGCACGGCACCCGCGACGTCGGCGGGCTCGATCAGCGACTTGAGGGCGCTGCGCTCCAGCAGCACCCGGCCCACCACCTCCTGCTCGGAGATGCCGTGGCTGCGGGCCTGGTCCGCGATCTGGTCCTCGACCAGGGGGGTGCGGACGTAGCCGGGGCTGACGCAGTTGCTCGTCACGCCGTGCGGCGCCGCTTCGAGTGCGACCACTTTACTGAGCCCCTCCAGCGCGTGCTTCGCCGATACGTAGGCGGACTTGTAGGGACTTGCGCGGAGCCCGTGCACGGACGAGATGTTGACCACGCGGCCCCAGCCGCGTTCGTACATGCCGGGGAGGGTCCGGCGCAAGATGCGGAACGGTGCTTCCACCATGACACGGTGGATCAGCGCGAAGCGGTCCGGCGGGAACTCGTGCACGGGCGCCACGTGCTGCAGCCCCGCGTTGTTGACCACGATGTCCGCGTCGGCGGGCAGCGCGTCCACCGCCTCGGCCACGGAGAGGTCCGCCACCCAGGCCGTTCCGCCGATCCGTTCGGCCAGGCTCTCGGCGGCGTCGCCCGCCTTGTCCACCACGTGGACATGGGCCCCCGCGGCGGCGAGGGCCTCCGCGCAGGCCAGTCCGATGCCGCTCGCGGCCCCGGTGACCAGGGCGGTGCGTCCGGCGAGCGTGTGGGGGTCGTGCTGGGGGGTCCGGGAAGTCTCCATGAGCGTCACCGTAAGGACGTCACCGCCCGCATCACACGGGGTCGGTGCACACACCCCGGCGCGTCCCCATGGTGGTGGCCGACATGGTGCGGCCGGGCGGGCCCTCCGCGTGCCCGCCCGGCCGCGGCGGGCGCAAGAGGAGCGCCGCACACAGCGGTGGGCACCGGGTGTCAGCCGCCCACATGGGCGACTGCGGCCCCGGCTCATAGGTTCCGGCAGCAGTCCGCATGCCCGCACGTCCGAACGAGGAGTCCCCACCGTGCGCCCACCGATCCTGCGACGCCTGCTCCGCCGCGTCGCCTCCACAACCGTCTGCGGCCTGCTCGCCCTGTTCGCCGCGCATCCGGTGTCCGCCGTCGCCGCACCGGCGGCCCCGGCCGCCGCAGGGCTCCAGCAGGTCACCGGCTTCGGCTCGAACCCCGGCGGTCTCCAGATGTTCGCGTACACCCCCGACAGCGTGGCGGCGGGTGCGCCCCTGGTGGTCGCCCTGCACGGCTGCACCCAGTCGGCCGACGCGTACTACACCCACTCCGGCTGGTCCAAGTACGCCGACCTGTGGGGCTTCGACGTCGTCTTCCCGCAGACCACCTCGGCGAACAACGCGCTGTCGTGCTTCGGCTGGTTCGACCAGGCCGAGAGCACGCGGGGCCGGGGCGAGGCGGCGTCCGTCGTGCAGATGGTCGAGTACGCGAAACAGACGTACGGCTCCGACGGCCGCCGCGTCTACGTCACCGGGCTGTCGGCGGGCGGCGGGATGACCGCCGATCTGCTGGCCGCCTATCCGGACGTCTTCGCGGGCGGGTCCGTGGCCTCCGGACTGCCCGCGCAGTGCGCCACCAGCCAGGCCGCCGCGTCCGGCTGCCAGACGGGCCCGCCGGCGCTGACGCCCGCCCAGTGGGGCGACAAGGTGCGCGGCTCCCACCCGGGCTGGACCGGTCCCTGGCCCCGGGTCGCCATCTGGCAGGGCACCTCCGACTACACGGTCTACCCGGCGAACGCCACGGCCCTGCGCGACCAGTGGACCGACGTCTGGGGCATCGGCCAGACCCCGTCCAGCACACAGAGCCTGCCCGGCAACACCACCCGTAGCGTCTACGAGGACGCGTCCGGCCGGCCCGCGGTGGAGACGTTCCTGGTGTCCGGCATGGGGCACGGTCTGCCGGTGAGCCCCGGCTCGGGCACCGAGCAGTGCGGGTCGACGGCCGCGTACTTCCTGAACACCATCTGCTCCGCGTACCACACCGGCGTGTTCTGGGGACTGGACAAGGGCGCGTCGGGCGGCGGGGACGGGCTGCCCGCGCCCGCCGGCCTGAAGGTCACCGGGGTCACGGACAGCAGCGCCTCACTGACCTGGAACGCGGTCACCGGCGCGGCCTCCTACGCGGTGTACCGCGACGGCGCGAAGGTGACCACCACGACCTCCTCGTCCTTCACCGACACCGGGCTGACCGCCGGCACCTCCTACCGCTACACCGTGGCCGCCGTCGGCTCCTCGGGGTCCGCCGGGGCGGGCTCGTCGGCCGTGACCGCGACCACCTCGGGCGGCACGGCCCCGGCCCGGTGCTTCACGGCGACGAACTACGCGCACGTGACGGCCGGCCGCGCCCACACCTCGGGCGGCCATGCCTACGCGAACGGGTCGGGGCAGGACATGGGGCTGTACAACGTGTTCGTCACCCACACCCTCCGGGAGTCCCCGGCGGGACACTTCGTGATCGCGGACTCCGGCTGTCAGGCCGGGTCCTCGTAGTCGCCCCTGATCGTCTTCGGCAGCCGGCAGCCGTCCTCGACGGCCGTGAGGGCCACGGTCTGCCCGGCGCCGGAGCCCTCCCCGGTGTAGTGCCGGGCGTACAGCTTCCAGCCGCGTTTGGCGAGGGTGCGGTAGGTGATCTCCTGCTCGGCGTGGCTGGAGACGATCTCCCAGTCGTGCTGCCGCAGCCGCATCACCGTCGCCTCGAAGGCGCCGGCCGCCCCGGCCGCCGGCGCGTCGCCGGTCCACGGTGCGACGCAGGTGCGCCAGGCGCCCTGCGGCAGTCCGGCCGTGGAGGTGTCGCCCTCCGGGAGCCCGCCGGCCAGGGCGAGGCCGGCTATCTCGTCGGCGACCGTCTGTGTGGTGAACGCCGGTGTGGGCTCCGGGGACGGGGCGGGGGCGCCTTCGCTCTCATCCGTGAGGCCGCAGCCCGCCGTCACCGTCATGAATCCGGCAGCCACGACGGCGACGGCCGCCGCGCCTCTTCTGGTTGTGCGCACTGGATGCTTCCCGCTCCGGTCGTTCCTCCCCCACGGGCACACGCCCGTGTGACCCCCGCCGGAGTTTCCCATGGCTCTGACCTGCTGGGAAGGCCTCCGGCACGCACGGTGAGGCTGTCCGCCCGGAGGGGTCCGGAAGTGCCCCGGTAGAGTGGGCGGGTCGTCATCTTGCCCGTACAGGGGGAAGCCGGTGCGAATCCGGCACCGACCCAACCCCTACGCGCTCGGCTCAGCTCGAGCAGGGGAAACCCATTCGAGAGGCCCAGCCCTTCATGTCCGTACGCCGTCGCGCGGCAGCGCTCGCGTTCACCGTCGTGCTCTGTGGAGCGGCCGCCCCGACGGCGATCGCCGCGCCGAGTCCGTCCCCCTCCGCTCCCGGCCTCCCGGCGGGGCTGTACGGCACCAAGGACCCGACGTACGACGGGGTGTGGCGGCAGTCGCTGGCCTTCCTCGCGCAGAAGATCGAGCTGGTGACGCCCGCCACGCAGTCGGTGAACTGGCTCGTCGCCCAGCAGTGCGACAGCGGGGCCTTCGCCTCGTACCGCGACGCCTCCGCGCCCTGCGACTCCAGGACGGTCGCGGACACCAACGCCTCGGCGGCCGCGGTCCAGGCCCTGGTCGAGCTCGGCGTGCACCGGGAGACCGTGGACAACGGGGTCGCCTGGCTGAAGTCCGTACAGAACAAGGACGGCGGCTGGGGCTACAACCCCGGCAGCGCGAGCGACGCCAACTCCACAGCCGTGGTGACCGGGGCGCTGGCACGGGCGGGTGTGCCGCTCGTCGAGGTCACCAAGGCGGGCGGGAAGACGCCGTACACGGCGCTCCGGACCTTCGCGCTGCCCTGCGGCGGCGAGGACGGCGGGGCGTTCGCCTATCAGCCGGGCAAGGACGGCGAGCTCACCGCCAACGCGGACGCCACGGCGGCCGCGGTCTTGGGATCGATGGGCAAGGGGATGGCCGCGGGGAACTACAACGCGGCGAAGGCTCCCGTCTGCCACAAGGGCACCGGCCTCACCGCGGAGCAGTCCGCGCAGAACGGCGCGTCCTACCTGGCGAAGGCTCTCGCCGGGTCAGGACATCTGAACCTGCCGCCGATGCCGGGCGCCGAGGACTCCGCGCCGCAGCCCGACTTCGGCAACACGGCGGACGCGGTCGTGGCGCTGGCGGCGGCCGGCCACAAGGACAAGGCGGCCTCGGCGGTCGCGTATCTGGAGAAGCACGCTCAGGGCTGGGCCAAGGAGGGCGGCCCCGCCGCCACCGCCCAGCTGGTGCTCGCCGCCCACGCGACCGGCACCGACGCCCGAGACTTCGGCGGCGTCGACCTCGTCCGGCAGCTGAACGCCACGGGCCCGGCGCCCGCCGCGACCGCCGTGCCCTCGCCGACCGCGACGGCCCCCGAGAAGCCGGCGGACACGAGCAGCGACGACGAGGGGCTCGGCCTCTGGTGGATCATCGGCATCGGCCTGGCCTTCGGCGCGGGCATCGGCTTCCTGCTCAGCGGACGCCGGAAGAACCAGCAGCTGTGAGGCGCCCGCCGGTCACAGCGGCGCTGCTTCTCCTCGTCGGCGCCGTCCTGGCCGTGCTGGGCGCGGGCAGCGCGCAGGCAGCCGGTTACCGCTACTGGTCGTTTTGGGAGAGCGACGGCGGGAAGGGCTGGACGTACGCCACCCAGGGCCCCTCCGTCGTCCGGCCGGACGACGGCGCGGTGCAGGGTTTCCGCTTCTCGGTGAGCGAGGACTCCCAGGACTCGGCGCAGCCGCGCCGCGCACCGGACTTCGGGGCCGTCTGCGCGGACACCCCGGCGAAGGACGGCCTCAAGCGGATCGCGCTGGTCCTCGACCCGGGCACGGCGGCGGACGCGCCGGCCGGTGAGGAGCCGCCCGCGCCGCGTACCGCCTGCGCCCAGGTCGCCCCGGGGGCGAGTACGGCGGAGGCCCTCGCCGAGGTGGCGAAGCCCCTGCGGTACGACAGTTCGGCGATGCTCTGCGCGATCTCCGGATACCCGCGGTCCGGCTGTGGTGAGCAGACCGGGGACAGCGGGCCCCGGGAGGCCACCGTCCCGGCCGGGACGCCTTCCGCCGACGACGGCGCCACCCCGGACGAGGGCTCCGCCTCCGACGGCGTGGGCCCGTCCGTGGGTGTGCTCGCCGGCGTCGGCGCGGTGCTCGTCCTCGGCGTAGCCGCCGTGCTGCAGGCCCGCCGCCGCCGATGACCCGCGCCACCGGCCCGGCCCGGCTCCCCCCTGCCCTGCGCGCTCCCGGAGCGACACGCGGCAACGCGCTGCCGGCCGGGGCCTGGTGGCTCTGGGCACTCGGGCTGGCGACCGCCGCTTCCCGTACGACGAACCCCCTGCTGCTCGGACTGCTGGTGGGAGTGGCCGGTTATGTGGTGGCGGCCCGCCGCACGGACGCGCCGTGGGCCCGTTCGTACGGGGCGTTCATCAAGCTCGGACTGGTCGTCGTGGCCGTGCGGCTGGTCTTCTCCGTCTTCCTCGGCTCGTCCGTCCCCGGCGCGCACACCCTGTTCACCCTGCCCGAGGTTCCGTTGCCCGACTGGGCCCAGGGGGTCAGGATCGGCGGCCGGGTGACGGCGGAGCAGGTGGTCTTCGCGCTGTACGAGGGCGCGAAGCTGGCCACCCTGCTGATCTGCATCGGCGCGGCGAACTCGCTGGCCAACCCGGCCCGCCTGCTGAAGTCCCTGCCCGGCGCCCTGTACGAGGTGGGTGTCGCCGTCGTCGTCGCGATGACGTTCGCGCCGAACATGGTCGCGGACGTCGCACGGCTGCGGACGGCCCGTCGGCTGCGCGGCCGTCCGACCGGCGGGATCAGGGCGGTGCTCCAGATCGGGCTGCCGGTGCTGGAGGGCGCGCTGGAGCGTTCGGTGGCCGTGGCCGCCTCCATGGACGCGCGCGGATACGGGCGCACCGCGCAGGTCCCGCCCGCCGTGCGCCGCACCACGCACGTGCTCACGCTCGGCGGGCTGCTGGGCGTGTGCGCGGGGACGTACGGGCTGCTCGCCGCGCAGGGCGCCGTGCACGGGCTGCCGTTGCTGCTGGCCGGACTGGCCGCGGCGATGGCCGGACTCAGGCTCGGCGGGCGCCGTTCGGTCCGCACCCGCTACCGGCCGGACCGCTGGGGCGTACGCGCCTGGCTCGTCGCGGCCTCGGGCGCCGCCGTCGCGGCGGCGATGATCCGGGCGGGCGCCGTCGCCCCGGACGCGCTGCGCCCCGGCGTCGTCCCGCTCTCGGCCCCCGTACTCCCGCTGTGGCCGGCCGCCGCCGTGCTGATCGGGCTGCTGCCCGCGGCTGTGGCCCCGCTTCCCCCTTCATCCTCGGACTCCAAGGAGCGCACGTGATCCGGTTCGAGCAGGTCTCGGTACGGTACGAGGGCGCCGAACGCCCCACCCTGTCGGGCATCGACCTCACGATTCCCGAGGGCGAACTGGTGCTGGCCGTCGGCCCGTCCGGTGTCGGCAAGTCGACTTTGCTGGGTGCCGTGTCCGGTCTCGTGCCGCACTTCACCGGCGGCGTGCTGACCGGCCGGGTCACGGTCGGCGGCCGTGACACCCGGACCCACAAGCCGCGCGAACTCGCCGATCTGGTCGGCACGGTGGGCCAGGACCCGCTCGCCCACTTCGTCACCGACACCGTCGAGGACGAGCTGGCGTACGGCATGGAGTCGCTGGGCCTGGCACCGGACGTCATGCGGCGGCGGGTCGAGGAGACGCTGGATCTGCTGGGTCTCGCCGAGCTGCGCGACCGGCCCATCGCCACGCTCTCCGGGGGCCAGCGGCAACGGGTCGCGATCGGCTCGGTCCTCACCCCGCACCCACGGGTCCTGGTCCTCGACGAGCCGACGTCCGCGCTGGACCCGGCGGCGGCCGAGGACGTACTGGCAGTCCTCCAGCGGCTGGTGCACGACCTGGGCACGACGGTGCTGATGGCCGAGCACCGGCTGGAGCGTGTGGTGCAGTACGCGGACCAGGTCCTCCTGCTGCCCGCGCCCGGCGCCGCACCGGTGATGGGGGCACCCGCGGACATCATGGCGCTCTCGCCCGTCCGGCCGCCGGTGGTGGCCCTGGGCCGGCTGGTGGGCTGGGACCCGCTGCCGCTCTCGGTGCGTGACGCCCGGCGCCGGGCGGTGGACCTGCGGGAGCGGCTGGCCGGGGTGGAACCGCCGGCGCGTGAGGACCCGGCGGACACGGTGGTGGCGCCGCTCCCCGCCCGGGCCGCGGCCCGCCCCGGTCTCCTGGGACGGCTGTTCGGCCGTCGTCCGGGGGCGGCCGAACAGCCGGCCCCGGTCCAGGACACCGTCACCCGGGTCGAAGGGCTCGGGGTGCGGCACGGGCGGGTCCAGGCGCTGCGCGGGGTGACGCTCACCGTCACGCCGGGCGAGACCGTGGCCCTGATGGGCCGCAACGGCGCGGGCAAGTCGACCCTGCTGTCGGCACTCGTCGGGATGACCGCGCCCTCCACGGGGTCCGTCCTCGTCGGCGGTCTGCACCCGTCCCGCACCTCGCCGGACGACATGGTGCGCCGGGTCGGGCTCGTCCCGCAGGAACCGCGCGACCTGCTGTACGCGGACACGGTCGCCGCCGAGTGCGCGGCGGCCGACTCCGACGCGGAGGCGCCCGTGGGCAGTTGCCGTGCGCTGGTCTCCGAACTGCTGCCGGGCGTACCCGACGACATCCACCCCCGCGATCTCTCGGAGGGCCAGCGGCTCGCGCTGGCCCTCGCCCTGGTGCTCACCGCCCGGCCCCCGCTCCTCCTCCTGGACGAGCCGACGCGCGGCCTGGACTACGCGGCGAAGGCACGGCTCGTCGGCGTACTGCGGCGGCTGGCCGGTGCGGGCCACGCGATCGTCCTGGCGACGCACGACGTGGAGCTGGCAGCGGAGCTGGCGCACCGGGTGGTGATCCTGGCCGACGGTGAGGTCGTCGCCGACGGCCCGGCCCGGCAGGTCGTGGTCTCCTCCCCCGCGTTCGCCCCGCAGACCGCGAAGATCCTGGCGCCGCGCGAGTGGCTCACCGTGTCGCAGGTACGCAAGGCTCTGGAGGACCTCATATGACGGCCGGGTCGGCCCGGCCGGTGCGGCTCGGTCCGCACGCCGTCGCCGCACTCGTCCTGATCAGCGCGGTCGGGCTGGTCGCGTTCGGCTGGCCGCTGCTGGCGGGAGCGGATTCCGGTCTCGCCCACGCGCAGGACGCGCCGTGGCTGTTCGCCGTCCTGCTCGTGCTGCTCGTGGGGGTGGTGCTCGCCACGATCGCGGACTCGGGCCTGGACGCGAAGGCGGTGGCGATGCTGGGGGTACTCGCCGCGGTCGGGGCGGCGCTGCGTCCGCTGGGCGCGGGCACCGCCGGCCTGGAGCCGATGTTCTTCCTGATGGTGCTGAGCGGCCGGGTGCTGGGTCCCGGCTTCGGATTCGTGCTCGGCTCGGTGACGATGTTCGCCTCGGCGCTGCTCACGGGCGGGGTCGGGCCGTGGATGCCGTTCCAGATGCTGTCGATGGGCTGGTTCACCATGGGCGCGGGCCTGCTGCCGCGGCCGGACGGGCTGCGCGGCCGGGGCGAGCTGCTGATGCTGGCGGGGTACGGGTTCGTGGCGGCGTTCGCGTACGGCACGGTGATGAATCTGTACGGCTGGACGATCGTTCCCGGTCTCGGCTCCGGCGTCTCCTTCGTCGCGGGAGACCCGCTCCACGAGAACCTGGTCCGCTTCCTCGCGTACTGCGCCGCCACCTCGCTCGGCTGGGACCTGGGCCGAGCCGCCCTCACCGTGGTCCTGACCCTGGCCGCCGGTCCCACGCTGCTGAGAGCTCTGCGCCGGGCCACCCGGCGCGCCGCTTTCGACGCACGCGCCGAGTTCGAGGTCCGCGCGGACTGACTCACTCGGCCTGGGCGTGCTGCGCGGCCAGCCGTACCGGGGCGTTCCGGGCACCGTAGCCGTCGTAGCCGCCGACGCGCTCGACGAGCTCGAAGAAGACGCGGCCGGTCGTCACGGTGTAGCAGTGCCGGAACTCCCCCTTCTCGTCGCGGTCGTAGAGGATCCCCAGCTCGCGGTAGGTCTCCAGCTCCCCGGGGGCGAACTCGTGGTGCGCGGCCAGGTCGTCGTAGTAGTTGGCGGGCACCGGCAGCAGCCGGGCGCCGGCCGCGCGGGCGAGGCGGACGGTGGTGACGAGGTCGTCGGTGATCAGTGCGACGTGCTGGGGGCGCCCGCCCCGGGCCGGGTCCTCGGTGGGCGACGCCCCGACGCCGAGGGCGATGCGCACCGTGCCGTCCTCGTTGCTGACGGCGCGGCTGCGGAGCAGTCCGTACGGGTCGGCGAGGTCGACGCTCGCGTGCGGGCGGAGGCCCAGCACGCCGCGGTGGAAGAGGGTCGCCTCGTCGAAGTGGTGCCAGGGCTGGGTCAGCGCGACATGGTCGATCCGCCTGATCCCGATGGGGGCGGGGGTGTGCGGGGCGGGCGTGAAGTCGCCGGTCCAGCCGGGGCTCGCGCCGTCTCCGACACCTCCGGGCCGCTCGGTGTCCCCGGGCCGCCCGGTACCCGCGGGCCGCCCGGTACCCGCGGGCCGCGCGGTGACGCAGAAGAAGAACTCGGTGCCGTCGGGCGCGGCCACCGCGTCCAGCGGGGCGTCGCCCGGGGCACGGCGCCGGGGCAGGACGGGGGCGAGCAGCGACTCGGCCCGCGCGGAGGCCCCGGCGGGGTCGGGACTCTCCAGGCCCACCGCGGTGAGCGAGGGGTCGGGCCGGTGGCTGCCGGTGTCGGTGTTGAGCAGGATGCGGGCCTCGCCCTGTTCCCAGAGGTCCACGGGCTTCCCGGAGTGCCTGGCCGTACGGGAGAAGCCCAGCGCGGTCAGCAGGGGCGCGATCCTCGCCGTGTCGGCCGTGGCGATCTCGACGAAGGCGAATCCGGTGGGAACGACCGGCGCCGGAGGCGCGGTGAGCCCCGCCGACTCCTGGAGCAGCGTCAGCGAGCGCCGGGCGTCCACCGCGGTGCGGCCGGCGTCGGCCTGGCGGAAGACGTCGTTGAACACCTCCAGCGAGAGCGGTCCGTCGTATCCGGCGCGGACGGCGGCGCGTACCGGACCAGCCACGTCGAGGTCGCCCTGGCCCGGGAAGCAGCGGTGGTGGCGGCTCCACTGCAGCACGTCCAGGGCCATCCGCGGGGCGTCGGCGAGCTGCAGGAAGAAGATCTTGTCGCCGGGGACGGCCTCGATCCCCGTGACGTCGGATCCCCTGGCCAGGATGTGGAAGCTGTCCAGGCAGATCCCGAGGGCGGGGTGGTCGGCGGCCTCGACGATGCGCCACGCGTGCTCGTACGTACTGACATGGCGGCCCCACGCCAGCGCCTCGTACGCGACCCGGACACCGGACTCCTGCGCGAGGTCCGCCAGCCGGTGCAACTGCTCGGCGGCGAGGCCGTCGTCGTCGACGGCGTACGGCGACACGCTGGAGCAGACCAGGACGGTGTCGGCGCCCAGGCTCCGCATCAGCCGGAACTTGTGCTCGGCGCGCCGCAGGTTGCGGGCGAACTCGCCTGCGGGGACGGCCTCGATGTCGCGCATCGGCTGGAAGAGGTCGATCGTCAGACCCAGATCGGCCGTCCGTTCCCTGATCTCCTCCGGGCCGAGCGGGCTGCCGATCAGGTCGTTCTCGAAGATCTCGACGCCGTCGAAGCCCGCGCGCGCGGCCGCGGTGAGTTTCTCGGTGAGCGTTCCGCTGAGCGAGACGGTGGCGATGGACGTGCGCATGTCGGTCCTCCTGCGGGCTTCAGCGCGCGGACGTGAGGTCGGCGATGTCGTCGAGCATCCGGGCGGTGTCGGGTTCACGGCCGGTGAAGAGCCGGAAGGAGTCGGCGGCCTGGTAGGCGGCCATGCCTCCACCGTCGAGGGTGGGACAGCCGAGGGCACGGGCGGTGCGCACGAGTGCGGTCTCCAGCGGCCGGTAGACGACCTCGGCGACCCACAGCCCAGGGTGCAGCAGCTCCGCGGGGAGCGGGAGTCCGGGGTGGGCCGCCATACCGATGGGCGTGGCGTTGACCAGGCCGTCGGCGCCCGCCGTCCGGGCCGCGATGTCCAGGAGGTCCGCGGCGGCGGCCCGGCCGGGTCCGAAGTGGTGGTTCAGGGAGGCCGCGAGGGCCGCCGCCCGGTCGGGCAGGGCGTCCAGCACGGTCAGCCGGCCGGCGCCGAGGGTGAGGAGGGCGTGGGCGACGGCGGCGCCGGCGCCGCCCGCTCCCAGCTGCACGACCCGCTCCAGCCTCGCGTCGGGGAGCCCGCGTGCGAAGGACGCGGCGAAGCCCGTCGCGTCGGTGTTGTGACCGATCGCGCGATCGCCCTCGAAGACCACGGTGTTGACCGCGCCGAGCGCCTCGGCCTGCGGGGAGAGTGCGTCGAGGTGGGCGAGGACCTGCTGCTTGCAGGGGTGCGTGACGTTGAGGCCGTCGTAGCCCATCTCACGTGCGGAGCGCACGAGTTCGCCCGTCCTCTCCGGCGGGACTCCGAGGGCGCCGATGTCGATGAGGCGGTAGAGGTAGCGCAGCCCCTGCCGGTCCGCCTCGCGCTCGTGGAGCGCGGGGCTGAGGGAGGGGCCGATGCCGGAGCCGACGAGGCCGACGAGATACGAGTCCGGGCTCACCGGTTCTCCTCCAGGAGGTGGGCGAGGTGGGTGAGCGCCAGGGTGTATCCGTGTGCGCCCGCCCCGCAGATGACGGTGTCGGCGACGGCCGAGACGTGGCTGTGGTGACGGAAGGGCTCACGCCGGTGGATGTTCGACAGGTGGACCCCCACGACGGGCAGCTCCACGGCGGCGAGCGCGTCACGGACGGCGACCGAGGTGTGGCCGTGGCCGGCGGGATTGATCACGATGCCCCGGTGCACGGTGCGGGCCTCGTGGATCGCGTCGATGAGCACACCCTCGTGGTTGCTCTGCCGGCAGTCGGCGCGCAGCCCGTGAGCCGCCGCGGTGCTCCGGCAGAGCTCGTCGACGTCGGCCAGGGTGTCCTTCCCGTGGACCTCGGGCTCGCGCAGGCCCAGCAGACCGAGGTTGGGTCCGTTCAGCACGAGGACGGGAACGCCGGGGGGCGGGACCGGTGGCTTCGGCATCGTTCACTTCCCGTGGACATGGCGACTTAATGTACGGACTGGTTAGTTAGTAATACCCAAAGACGGCCGCCCTGGGAAGCCCTCGGGCCGAATCGGCCGCCGGGCCCACCGCCTCTAGAATCGCGAGCACGCACCGCCTGCCGCGAAGGATCCGGATGACCAGCACCGAAGGACCCGCCCAGCCCGCCGCACGGACCCGCGACGCGGCGCGCACCAAGGACGAGATCCTCACCGTGGCGACGCGGGAGTTCGCGCGCATCGGCTATGCGGGCGCCCGGGTCGACGAGATCGCCGCCAGCACCCGCACCACGAAGCGGATGATCTATTACTACTTCGGCGGCAAGGAGCAGTTGTTCACCGCGGTCCTGGAACGGGCGTACAGCAGGATCCGGGAGGCCGAACAACTGCTGGACGTCGAGCACCTGGACCCCGTCGCGGCGGTCCGCCGGCTGGCCGAGCTGACCTTCGACCACCACGAGGACCACCCCGACTTCATCCGCCTGGTGAGTATCGAGAACATCCACGAGGCCGAACACATCGCAGCGTCGGCCGAGTTGAGCCGCATCGGCTCCCCCGCGATCGAGGTCCTGCGGCGCATCCTCGACACGGGGCGCGCGTCGGGGCTGTTCACGGCGGACGTCGACGCCGTGGACCTGCACGCGATGATCAGTTCGTTCTGCTTCTTCCGCATCGCGAACAGGCACACCTTCGGCGCGCTCTTCGGGCGCGACCTGGTGGAGGCGGGGCGCCGGGAGCACTACCGGGCCATGCTGGGCGACATGATCATCGCGTATCTCACGGCCGACCGGGCGGCGTAGGGCCGAAGGGACCGGCCGTGCGGCGCAGAGCCGGGCGGCCGGGACTCCACGGGGGCACGGGGGCACGGGGGCACGGACACCCGAAGGGGACCGGGGTCGATCCTGTGCGAACTCTTGACAGGGACGTCAACTGCTCGCACCATCCGTAGCCATCCACAACTAACTAACTGGTGCGTTAATTAGCCGGGTCCGCTCGCCTCTCCCCCGCACGGAACGTCCCCCGAAGGAGCCCGACGTGACAGCTCACGACCCTTCCGCCGGTCCACCCTCCGGGCCTCGGGCCCAGCCCCGTAAGGCCGCGCTCGCCGCCTGGATCGGCAGCGCGCTGGAGTACTACGACTTCTTCATCTACGGCAGTGCGGCGGCGCTGATCTTCCCCAAGGTCTTCTTCGACGAGTCCGACCCGGCCAACGCGACCCTGCTGTCGCTGGCCACCTTCGGTGTCGCCTACGCGGCCCGTCCGGTGGGCGCACTCTTCCTCGGCCACGTCGGGGACCGGCTCGGCCGCAAGAAGATCATGGTCTTCACGCTGATGCTGATGGGCATCTCGACCTTCCTCATCGGCTGCCTGCCGACCCGCGACCAGATCGGCGGGGCCGCGCCGGTTCTGCTCGTCGTCCTGCGGATCCTGCAGGGGATATCCGCGGCGGGCGAGCAGGCCAGCGCCAACTCGATGAGCCTGGAACACGCGCCCCAGCACCGGCGCGGCTACTTCACCAGCTTCACCATCAACGGGACCCAGGCCGGTCAGCTGATCGCGACCCTGGCCTTCATCCCGGTCGCCGCCCTTCCCGAGGAACAACTCCTCTCCTGGGGCTGGCGCATCCCGTTCTGGCTGAGCGTCGCCGTCGCCGTCACGGGTTACGTCATCCGCCGCACCCTGGAGGAGACCCCGGTCTTCACCGAGCAGGCGGCGACCGGGGGTGTGGCGAAGATGCCGCTGGCCGTACTGCTTCGCGACCACTGGGCCGACGTCCTGCGGGTCGTCGCCGCCGCCGTGATCGCGACGGTCAGCACGATCTTCACCGTCTGGGCCCTGTCGTACGCGACCGGCGACGCCGTCGGCATGAGCCGTACCGGCATGCTGTGGGTGGGCGCGCTCGCCAACGTGGTCGCCCTGTTCACCATCCCGCTGTGGGCCCGGCTCTCCGACCGCGTCGGAAGGCGGCCGGTCTTCCTCGTCGGAGCGGTCGGCAGCGCAGTGGCGATGCCTCTGTACCTGTGGGCGATCTCCACCGGCAGCTATCCGCTGACGCTGATCCTCGGAGTGCTGGCCTTCGGCGTCGTCTACAGCGCGGCCAACGGGATCTGGCCCGCCTTCTACGCCGAGATGTTCCCCACCCGGGTCAGGCTCTCGGGCATGGCGATCGGCACCCAGACCGGCTTCGCCATCGCGGGCTTCGCCGTTGCCTTCGCCTCGCAGATCGCCGGCCCCGACGGCGACAACTGGGCCGGGGTCGCCCTGTTCGCCGCCCTGCTCTGCGTCCCGCCGGTCATCGCCGCGTTCTCCGCACGCGAGACTGCCCACGTGCCGACGGACCGGCTCGGGGAGCGGCACCCCGGGGTGCCCGCGGAGGCCGACGCCTGACGCCCACGTCCCCCGGGGGACGTGAGGGGGCGATGCCGAAGGGGTGCGGGGGCGGCTCGTGTAAGCGCCCCCGCACCCCTCGGGCCCCTCCGCGGATGCGGTCCGGGTGTCCCTACGCCTTGCTGCCGGCGGCTTCCGGTGCCTTCGTGTCCACGGCGTCCCCGCCCTCCCGGTCCGGCTGTCCGGCCGCGCCGGTGCCGGTGCCGCTTCCCGCACTCGGGCCGGTCCCGGTGGCCACCTGGAGTCTGCGCGGTCCGGCCAGGACGTACGCCAGTCCGAAGCCGGCGGTCACCACCGCCGCCCCGCCGACCGCGTCCAGCACCCAGTGATTGCCCGTGGCGACGATGGCGGAGACGGTGAACAGGGGGTGCAGCAGCCCCAGTACCTTCATCCAGGCCTTCGGTGCGAGCAGCACGATCACGACACCGCACCACAGCGACCAGCCGAAGTGCAGGGACGGCATCGCCGCGTACTGGTTGGTGACGGCGGTCAGCGCCCCGAAGTCGGGGCTGTCGAGGTCCTGCACCCCGTGGACCGTGTCGATGAAGCCGAGTCCCGGCATGAGGCGCGGGGGCGCCAGCGGGTAGAACCAGAACCCGGCCAGGGCGAGGACCGTGGCGAAGCCGAGGGTGCTGCGGGCCCAGCGGTAGTCGGAGGGCCGGCGCACGTACAGCACTCCGAGGATCACCAGCGGCACGATGAAGTGGAACGTCGAGTAGTAGTAGTCGAAGAAGCCACGCAGCCAGGGGATGCCGACGACGGTGTGGTTGACCCAGTGCTCGATGTCGATGTGCAGCCACTGCTCGGCCGAGTGGATCTGCAGGCCGTGCTCCTCCGCGGTGGAACGCCCGGCGGTCGCCGCCAGCCGGACCTCCGCGTAGGCGGAGTAGACGACCCGGGTGAGCAGGAGCTCCAGCAGCAGGTTGGGACGGCTGAGCACCCTGCGCCAGAACGGCAGGAGCGGCACCCACGCGTAGCGAGCCCGCACCGGCTTCGCATGGTCCGTGGGGACCGGCTCGTGCCAGTGGGGCGAGGTGCGGGACAGGAAGGGCACCGCGCATGCGGCGCCGAGCGCGGCGATGAGCAGCCCGTTGTCGCGTACGGGAAGGATCACACCGATGTTCGGCAGCAGCACCTTCCCGGGCAGGGTGAGGACGAGCACCACGACCGCGGGCCAGACCAGCCGGTCCGAGGCCCGGGTCCCGACCCGGCCGACGACGGCGAGCAGCACCCAGAGCAGCTGGTGCTGCCAGGCGGTGGGCGACACGGCGACGGCGACGCAGCCCGTGACCGCAACGGCCAGGAGCATCTGCCCGTCCCGGGCGTAGCGGGCCGCGCGGCGCAGCCCGAGAACGACGACGACGGCGGCTAGGGCCAGGAACACGGCGATCTCGGCCGGCCCCTGGAGCCCGAAACGCAGCAGCGCGCCGTGCAGGGACTGGTTGGCCAGACCGTCCGGGCGCTCGCCGAGTCCCGCGCCCGCGAGATGGTGCACCCAGTACGCCCAGGAGTCACGCGGCATCAGCACCCAGGCCAGCGCGGTGCACACGGCGAACGTGACGCCGCCGCCCACGGCGGCCCGCCGCCTCCCGGTGAGCCAGAACAGGACGGCGAACAGCAGTACGGCGGGCTGGAGGGCGGCGGCGACACCGGTGAGCACGCCCGGGAGGCGCTCACCGCGTACCGCGAAACAGGCGAGGAGCACCAGCAGGACCGGCAGGATGCTGGTCTGGCCCAGATGCAGGGTGTTGCGGACGGGCAGCGACACCATCAGCAGGGTGATCGCGACGGGCGCGGCCAGGAACGCGGTGCGCCGGCTCACCGGTGCGGGCAGGGCGCGCACGACGACATGACCGAGCAGGACGACGAGCAGCAACGAGCCGAACGTCCATGCGACGCCGAGGGCCTGTTCCGCCGAGACCGTCAACGGCTTCAGCACCAGCCCGGCGAACGGTGTCCCGGTGAACCTGCCCGGGTCGTACAGGGATCCCGCGATGTGCAGGACCCCGGTCGCGCCCGTCCAGGTCTCCAGATCGGCGAGGCGTTCGCCGGGCGGCCGGCGCAGCACGACGGCCACCTGTCGTACCGCCAGGAAGCCGACGAGCAGCCAGAGGACGGCTCCGGCGGCCGCGGCCCGTGGGTCCTTCGAGCGGATCGCACCTGACCCGGTCCGGTCCGGCGCGAGCACCCCACTCCCCGGTTCCGCCGCCGCGTCCCCCCGCACACTGCGCTCCACATCAGTCACGCTGCGCCGAACCTCCCGTTTTCATGCACTGCCCCTCGGCCCGGGTATGTGCGGATGAAGCCTCGCATTGCCCTATGAGGTAGACACAATCAACCCCCTCTTCGCCTGACTGTCACCACCGATGTGCCGAAACAATGCCCGCTCCCGGCGGGCGGGCCCTCGGGTGTCGTCCGTGGCGCGGTCCTCCGGGGCGCCGGGTCAGCCCTCGTACCCGGGGGCGTCCGCCTGCCAGCCCGCGAAGAGAGGGACGTCCGTCGAGCCGTCCAGGACGACGACGCCGAAGGGCCGGTCGAAGGCGATGTGCCTGACCGCGCGCGGCCTCGGGGCTGCGGCCCTCGTCGCCACCACCGTGACCGCGGCGGCTTCCACGCCCTTCTCGCCGATCCTCACCACCGCCTCCTGGACCGCCTCCGAAATGTGGAGGCGTACGGGCGAGAGGCCGGAGAAGTCCGCCACGGCGGGGTCCGTGGCACGCCGCACACCGAGCGCCGGCAGCTGGTCCGTGATGCGGATCTTTGTCCGCAGGGTGAAGCGCGGCAGCGACAAGGTCACCCCGTCGGCGTCCAGGGCGTCCCGTTCCTCCTCGGGGGCCCACGCCAGGGGCAGGACCTGGGCGGCGCCCCCGCCCGCCTCACCCAGGACGAACCTGACCCGCGCCGGTGCCGGCCCGCCCGGCTCCGCACGGCAGCGCAGCTCCACGACCTGCGCGCCGGACACCGTCCACGCGTCCCGCGGCCGGACCGATGCGTGCATCGTCACCACCGGCAGGGTCGTACCCGCCGCGTCGGTGAAGGGGACGTCACGGGTTCGGGCCGTGTCGAACTGCACCTGCCAGAGCGCCTCCAGGGCCAGGACGTTGACCAGGGCGAGCGCGACGTCGCCACCGAGGGACAGCGGCAGCCGCTCGATCAGGTCACCGGTCCGCTCGCGCACCCACGCGTCGGCCTCCGCGACGTCCACCGGGCCGAACCCGACGTCGGGCAGCGAGCGTTCGTACTCCTCGTGGAGCGGCACGCTGTTCCACACCCTGGTCGCCGCGTTCAGCGCCTCGGTGCGCCCCCAGTCCCGCGCGGCCTCCGTCACGACGGCGGCGGCCTCGTGTCCGGCCACGCCGAGCAGGGCCCGCAGTTCCGCGGCCGTCTCCGTGCGGGCACCGGCGGCGACGGCGGTCAGGGCCAGCCACAGTCCGGCGGGCGAGCACACGAAGCTGCTCCCGCCCGGCCGGGCCAACTCCCGCGTCCACCGCTCTCCGAGCCGCTGGACCGCCGCTTCGAGGTCCATGTCCGCCGTCATCGTCTCCCCCTGCACGTTTATCGGTTCGTCTTCCTGTCACACCCTGGACAGAATGAACCAATGACCTGGACCGTGGCCCCCGAACACTTCGGCACCCCTGAGGCGACGCTGCTGCGACGCGACTACTACGACGAGGTGGCGAGCCGTTACTGGGGCCGGCCGGCGACCGCTGCGGAGATCGACGACGGCCTGAGGGACGACGGCGTCGATCTGCTCGCCACGCCGACCGGGGAGTTCCTGGTGGGACGGTACGACGGTGAACCGGCGAGCTGCGCGGGCCTGCTGCTGGTCGACGCGGCGACGGCGGAGCTGACCCGGGTGTTCGTCCGGCCCGGTTTCCGCTCGACGGGCGGCGGCGGCCGGTTGCTCGCTGGAATCGAGGGCGCCGCGCGGGCCTACGGGGTGCGGCACATCCGGCTCGACACCCGCGACGACCTGGTCGAGGCACGGGGGCTGTACGCGAAGCACGGCTACCGGCAGGTCCCGGCGTTCAACCAGGGCCCCTACGCGGAGCACTGGCTCGCCAAGGAGCTCTGAGCCCCGGGCGGGAGGGTCAGCCGGCCGAGTGGTCGCGCCGCGGTTCGGGCATGTGGGGCCGCTCCCTGCTCGATCCGCTCACCTCGGCCGACAGCTCCGTCACCAGGCGGACCAGGTCGGTGGGCCGGTCAGGACCCCACCAGTCGCCCAGCAGCTCGGCCAGCGACTCCTCCCGTGCCTGGGACAGCCGGACCACGGCCTCCGCACCCCGCTCGGTGAGGACCAGTTGCATCCCCTCGCGCCGGGCGTAGCCGAGCCCCTCCACCTGACGGGCGGCCGAGGTGATCACCCTCAGCGGCACCGGGGCGACCTCGGCCAGCCGGCCGGGTTCGACGGTGCCGTGCCGTTTGATGCGCAGCAGCAGCCAGCTGGAGGCGGGCTGCAGGTCGTAGCCCGCCCTCTCGGTGATCTTCTCGTAGATCTCCCGGCGCCCCTCGCGGGTGGCGAGCACCGAGAGGGCGCGGGCGCACTCGTCGTACGAGGAACGCTGGACAGGGTTCGAGGCCAGGGTCTCGCTGCTGTCGGGCGCCGTCACGGATCCGCGCAGGGGTTCCTCCTTGAGGAACCAGGCGAAGACGAACGCGACCAGGACGACGGGCGCCGCGTAGAGGAAGACATCGGTGATCGACGTCGAGTAGGCGCTGAGGACCGAGGGACGCAGATCCGCGGGGAGCCGGCCGATGGCCCGGGGATCGGCGGCCAGCGCCCCGGCGTCGACACCGGGTGGGAGGGAACGGCCGCTGAGCGCGTCCTCGAGCTGGCCGGTCAGTCCGTTGGTGAAGATGGTGCCGAAGACGGCCACTCCGAACGATGCGCCGATGGACCGGAAGAACGTCGCCCCCGACGTGGCGACACCGAGGTCCTCGTAACCGACGGAATTCTGCACGATCAGTACAAGCACCTGCATCACCAGGCCGAGCCCGGCCCCGAAGACGAAGAAGCAGAGGCTCATCGTCCAGGTGGAGCTGGTCTCGGAGAGCGTGTGGAGCAGCAGCAGACCGACCACGGTGAGGGCCGTACCGGCGATCGGGAAGACCTTCCAGCGGCCGGTCCTGCTCACGATCTGGCCGGACCCGGTCGAGGTGAGCAGCAGCCCGAAGACCATCGGCAGCATGTGCACACCGGACAGGGTCGGGCTGATGCCGTGCACGACCTGGAGGAAGGTCGGCAGATAGGTCATGGCGCCGAACATCGCGAAGCCGATGACGAAGCTGATGACGGCGACGAGGCTGAAGGTCCGCATCCGGAACAGCTTCAGCGGCAGCACCGGTTCGTCCGCCCTGCGCTCCGCCGCGACGAACGCCACGAGCAGCACCACGGCGAGGACCGCGAGGGCGACGATCTGCGGGGAGCTCCAGGCCCAGGTGGTGCCGCCGAGCGAGGCGACGAGGACCAGGCAGGTGGCGACGGAGGCGATGAGGAAGGTGCCCAGGTAGTCGATGCGGTGCTTGGTGCGGCGGACCGGGATGTGCAGGGCGGCGGCGATCACGAGCAGCGCGACGACACCGATGGGCAGGTTGATGTAGAAGACCCAGCGCCAGCTGAGGTGCTCGGTGAAGAAGCCGCCGAGGAGCGGACCCAGGACGCTGGTCATACCGAACACCGCACCGAAGAGGCCCTGGTACTTGCCCCGTTCGCGCGGGGTGACGATGTCGCCGACGATCGCCATCGACAGCACCATCAGCCCGCCGCCGCCGAGTCCCTGGAGTGCGCGGAACCCGATGAGCTGCGGCATGTTCTGGGCCATGCCGCAGAGCGCGGAGCCGACCAGGAAGATGACGATGGCCGTCTGGAACAGCTTCTTGCGTCCGTACTGGTCGCCGAGCTTGCCCCACAGCGGGGTGGCCGCGGTCGCCGCCAGCATGTAGGCGGTCACCACCCACGACAGGTGGTCCAGGCCGCCCAGTTCGCTGACGATGGTGGGAAGAGCGGTGGACACGATGGTCTGATCGAGTGCGGCGAGCAGCATGCCGAGGAGGAGCGCACCGATGGACACCAGGACGCTCCGCCGGGACCGCCCCTCACCCGCTGCAAGGGGTGGCGGGCTCAGCTGCTGGGCCATGAACGTCTCCTCGGGTCCGCTTCACCCCCATCCTGGCCGCTGTGTGCCGTTATGGCCTGCCGAGCGGCACTACGGGCGTTGGGCTTCCCTGCGACGGCCTGCATAATCGCAGGCAGTTCGAAGGGGAGGGGAACCCACGATGACCGGACAGGTATGCCCGGAGTGCGGTGGCGAACAGAGCGCGAGACCCGGGGCCGGGTGTGCCTGCGGCGCCGGTGCGGCCGCGTGGGACAGGCAGGCCGCCCGCTCGGCGGAGATCGCGGCGGCCGAGGACTTCCACCCGCTGCGGATCCGCCCGTACGTGACCCTGCACAGCGACGACACGCAGGACCACGGCGTCCCGGCGGCGGCCGTCACGACGCCGGTGTTCCTGGACGGTACGGCGGGCGAAGTGCCGGGGCCGGGCGCGACGCCCGGCGTCGTCGTCGCGGACGAGACCCGTGGGCGTACGGCCGCGGCCCATGCGGACGGTGGCCCCGACCCCGTGCAGCCCCGCCGTCGCCGGCCGTTCGCGGTGGTCGCCGTGGGGGCGGCGGTAGCCGCGGTGGTGGGCACGGCCGCGTTCGCCGGCGGGCTGTTCGACGGCGAGGACACCACGGACGCGGCACTGCCCGAGGTCGCGACGAGTGCGCCGGAGGTGAGCGGGGAGCCGGCCGCCTCCGTGTCCGCGTCCGCGTCCCCGTCCGCCTCCGCGAGCCCTTCGGCCACGCCGTCCAGGTCCGCCTCCGCGTCGACCTCGGCGACCGCGTCCCCGTCCGCGAGCCCGTCACCGTCGGGCTCGGCGGCCGCGTCGAAGTCACCGGCGCCCTCGGTGTCCGCGACCAGGGCCCCCACCACCGCGGCGGCGGCGCCGCCCGCCGAGGAGGAGTCCGGGACCACACTGCGGCGCGGGGACCGCGGCGCCGAGGTGTCCGAGCTCCAGCGTCGACTGCAGGAGGCCTGGGTCTACCGGGGGCCGGAGGACGGCGACTACTCGGAGCGCGTGGAGGAGGCCGTCGCCGAGTACCAGCGGTGGGTGTCGGTCAGGAGCGACCCGCCAGGGGTCTACGGACCGGAGACTCGTCGCGCCCTGGAGGCGCGGACGAGCGGCGGGGGACGCCGCTCCTGAGGGGGGTTCCGGATTCGCTCCGCCGCTTCCGGACCACCGGATTGGCGTTTCTGCGCAGGTTTTTGTATCGTGTGGGAACAAAGTAGCCTCCGCTCGTTCTCCCTGACCGGCGGGCGGGGCTACTTGTTTTCCTTCCTCCGCAGCCACGAGCTGTTCCCCCGCGCTCTGGAGCATGCCGATGCCGGCCACCGTCCTCGAAGCCCGCGCCCTCCTGCTGGACATGGACGGCACCCTCGTGAACTCCGACGCGGTGGTGGAGCGCTGCTGGCGCCGCTGGGCGGTCGCGCAGGGCCTCGACCCCGTAGCCGCGCTCAAGGTGGTCCACGGCCGCCAGGGCTACGCCACGATGGCCGCCCTGCTTCCGGACCGCCCCATGGAGCAGAACTACGCGGAGAACCGGATCATGCTGGCCGAGGAGACCGCCGACACCGACGGCGTCGTGCCCATCGGTGGTGCGGCCGCCTTCATGGCGGCGATCGCCGGCCTCCCCCACGCACTCGTGACCTCGGCCGACGAGGCGCTCGCCCGGGCCAGGATGACGGCTGCGGCCCTGCCGATGCCCGGGACCCGCGTCACCGCCGAGATGGTGGGCGCCAGCAAGCCCGACCCCGAGGGCTTCCTCAAGGGTGCGGCCGAGCTGGGCTTCGGCCCCGCGGACTGCATCGTGTTCGAGGACTCCGAGGCGGGCATCACGGCGGGCCGGGCCGCCGGCATGCGCGTCGTGGGCGTCGGCCCGCGTGCGGCCGCGCTCTCCCCCGACGCCCATGTGGAGGACCTGACGCGGCTCCGGGTGGAAGCGGGCGCGGGCGGTTCGATCCGCCTGCACATCGACGCTCCGTAGCCCTTCCTCCGGCGGCCCGTCCCGGATCCTGAACCCCCGGCCCAGGACCGCCCACCGATACACCTCGTGCGGCGCCTCACTCCCGGTGCAGCAGCCCCCGCGCGACCAGTTCCAGCACCAGTGCGACCGCGACCACCTGCACCGCCAGCAGGGCCACCAGGACGAACAGCTGCACGGCGCCCGCCTCCACGGGTGAGGCGCCGCCCAGCAGCATGCCCACGAACGCCCCGGGCAGGGTGACGAGCCCCACGGTCCGGGTCTGGTCCAGCCCCGGCAGCAGCGCATCCGACGCCGCGGGGCGGGCGATCTCCAGCCGGGCGTCCCGGTCCAGCAGGCCGAGCGCCATGCCGGCCTCCACCTCCCCCCGCCGCGTGCCGAGTTCGTCCAGCGCGCGCCTCCCGCCGAGCACGGTCGCGGTGAGCGCGCCCCCGATGAGGATCCCGGTGACCGGGATCAGCGCGATGCCGCGCACCGGGAGGAGCCCGGTGAGCAGCAGCACCAGGACGACGGGCGCGACGCCCGCACCGATCGGCAGCGCGGCCCGCCACCAGGTGCGGTTACGGGTGATCCGCCGGCCCGCGGTGCGCACCGCGACGGCGAACATCAGCAGCAGGAAGCCGAGCAGCGTGCCCAGGGAGCGCACCACCCAGCCGATGAGCAGGGAAACGGCCACCAGCTGGACCGCGGCACGCAGCCCGGCGGACGCGATCCCGCGGGCCCGGCCCAGCGAGGCCCACGCGGCGACGGCGACGGCGGACACCAGGAGCAGGGCGAGCACGACGCCCAGCAGGGGACTGACCGGAAGCAGCACCCGGCCACCCTAGAGGCCGCACACCGGCCCCGGACCTCCCCCGGAACGGTCGGCCCGTCAACACCGCTCCTCGAACACCTTTCGGACGGGACGTCAGCCCGATCGTCCAAACCCTTGATGTGACGTGCGCATGTCGTCACTCTGTTACCTGGCGACCACCCCACCGAAACCCGGCGCCGCCACGATGGCCTGGCTCCGCAGGTCACCGACGCAACATCCCCCCACGTCAAGGGAGTTCACATGTCAGGTATCTACGCGCGTCGCATAGCCGTCGTCGCCGCCTCGGCCGCGCTCGCCGCAACCACGGGGCTCCTCACGGCCCCGACCGCCCAGGCCGCGATGCCCACCCCGGTCAGCGCCTCGACCGCCCGTACGTATCTGGGCCAGCTCAGCGTCTCCGCCGAGGGCTCGTCGTCCGGCTACAGCCGCGACAAGTTCCCCCACTGGATCACCCAGTCGGGAGCCTGCAACACCCGTGAAGTGGTGCTGAAGCGCGACGGCACCGGCGTCGTGCAGGACTCCGCGTGTGCCGCGACCAGCGGCAGCTGGTACTCGGAGTACGACGGAGCCACCTGGACCGCCGCGTCCGATCTCGACATCGACCACATGGTCCCGCTCGCCGAGGCCTGGCGTTCCGGCGCCAGCGGCTGGACCACCGCCCAGCGGCAGTCCTTCGCCAACGACCTGACCCGCCCTCAGCTCATCGCGGTCACCGACAACGTGAACCAGTCCAAGAGCGACCAGGACCCGGGCGAGTGGCTCCCGTCACGCACGGCCTACCGCTGCACCTACGCCCGCGCCTGGGTGCACGTGAAGCACTACTACGACATGACCGTCGACTCCACCGAGAAGAGCGCCCTGCAGTCCGTGCTCAACGGCTGCTGACCCCTCCCGCCGCCGGCGGAACCACCCGCCCTCCTCCGTCGTTCCGTACCCTACGGAGCCATCGGTCACGGCGACGCGAGGAGGGCACACATGGCCGGGCTACGCCTGGGACCACTGCTGAGGTACGTCGACTGGGAGTCCGGCTCGCGGGCGACGGTCTGGGTGGAGGCGACCAGGCCCTGCACGGCGGAGGTGCGCTGCGCGGACGGCGCGGCCGGCGCCGCCCCCACGTTCGCCGTCCAGGGGCACCACTACGCCCTCGTCGTGGTGACGGGTCTGACACCCGGCTCGACCACGCCCTACGAGGTGCTGCTCGACGGCCGCCGCGTGTGGCCGCCCGAGGACTCGCGCTTCCCGCCGAGCACCATCAGCACGCCCGCCGTACCGCAGCCGGACGAGGCGGGCCCGGTGCGGGTCGCCTTCGGTTCCTGCCGGTGGGCGGCCCCGCCCGCACACGGGCACGACCCGATCGGCCCCGACGCGCTGGACGCGCTCGCCACACACCTCGCCGCCGACCCCGCAGCCGTGCGCCCGGACGTCCTCCTGCTGCTCGGCGACCAGGTCTACGCGGACGAGACCTCGCAGGCCACCCGGCGACGGCTCGCGGCGCGCCGCGATCTGGACGAGGCCCCCGGCGCGGAGGTCGCGGACTACGAGGAGTACACCCACCTCTACGACGAGTCCTGGCGCGACCCGGACGTGCGGTGGCTGCTGTCCACGGTCCCCAGTTGCATGATCTTCGACGACCACGACGTCGTGGACGACTGGAACACCAGCGAAGCCTGGGTCCGCGACATGCGCCGCACACCGTGGTGGCACGAGCGGATCGTCAGCGGGCTCATGTCCTACTGGGTCTATCAGCACCTCGGCAACCTCTCCCCCGACGCCCTGGAGGCCGACCCGGTCTACGCCGCCGTGCGCGCAGCGCCGGACGGCACCGAGACGCTGCGCGACCACGCCGCGGCCGCGGACGCCGATCCCACGCGGGTCCGGTGGAGCTACCGGCGCGTTTTCGGCCGAGTACGACTGTTGATGGTGGACACCCGTGCGGCCCGGACCCTCGAGGAACAGCAGCGGTCGATGCTCCGCGACGAGGAGGCCCGGTGGCTGCGCGACGAGATGCTCGCCGACCCGGGCGCCTACGACCATCTGCTGATCGGCACCTCACTGCCGTGGCTGCTGCCACCCCTCGTCCATGACGCGGAGACGTGGAACGCGGCACTGTGCCGCGGCGAGCGGGGCGAACGCTGGGCGCGCCGCGGGGAAAAGGTGCGGCGGGCGGCGGACCTGGAGCACTGGGCCGCGTTCCCGGAGTCCTTCCGCCACCTTTCGGAGCTCTTGAGGGAAGCGGGGCGCGGGCCGGACGCACCCGCGACGGTGTGCGTGCTCTCCGGTGATGTGCATCACGCCTACATCGCCGAACCACAGTGGTCCGATGACACCCCGGACGGCACCCGCACCGCGCGCGTCCTGCAACTGACCTGCTCCCCCGTCCACAACTCCGTCCCCGGCTACATACGCGCCGGCTTCCGCTTCGGCTGGAGCCGGGCGGGCCGATGGCTCGGGCGCGCGCTGGCGCTCCACGGGCGGACGGGGCGCCCACCGATGCGCTGGAGCAAGACGGGCGGGCCCTGGTTCGGCAATCAGCTCATGACCCTCACAATGCACGGCCGGAAAGCCGCACTGTCATTGGTTCAGGCCAGAGCCAGGCCCACGGGAGCACAGCTCGAGCCCGTTCTGGAGTGCACGCTGACATCGAACGGATGACCAATTTTCAGCCAGTCGACAGAATGTTGAACTTGCAAGCACAATTCAGGTCACCCTAACCTGATGGGCCCCGATCGGTTCACGTCCCCAGACCGAAGGAGCCCCACCCCCCATGTCCATACGTCTGAACCGGGCCCAGCCCTACGCACTCGCCCTCTTCCGTGTCGTCATCGGCTTCCTCTTCGCCTGCCACGGCGCCGCCTCGCTCTTCGGGGTCCTCGGCGGTTCCGCGGACGGCGGCACCGTCCCCGCCGGCACCTGGCCGGGCTGGTATGCCGCGGTCATCCAGCTCGTCGGCGGCACCCTGGTCGCGCTCGGCCTCGGCACCCGGATCGCCGCGCTCGTCTCCTCCGGCTCCATGGCCTACGCGTACTTCAAGGTGCACCAGCCCGAGTCGCTGTTCCCCCTGCAGAACGGCGGCGAGGCCTCAGCCGTCTTCTGCTGGGCCTTCCTGCTGCTGGTCTTCACCGGCCCCGGCGCCGTGGCCGTGGACCGGCTGTTCTCCTCGCGCGGCGACTCGGAGCCCGAGAGGGAGCCCGCCCGCGAGAAGTCCCGGGCCGTCTCGGTCTGACCCACGTCCCGCGCTCCGGCCCCCTGCCTCCGAGGCGGGGGGCCGCAGTCGTACGTGAGCTGCGCGACATCGGCCGCCCGCCCGGTGAATACCAGGTGAACCGGGCGAACGGCAGGCGTACGCTGTACAGCTGGCCCTGCCGCTCCCACCGCTTCCCTTGCGGCGTCGTGGCGTCGTGGCTCTCCGCCCTGCGACCACGCAGCGTCGGCACGGAAACCGGGGAACGGGGAGCGGACAGTGCTCGAGAGTGTGGGTGCGCTGACCGGCAGCCCATGGATCTACGCAGTGGTCGCCCTCTCGGTACTCCTGGACGTCTTCCTGCCCGTCCTCCCCAGCGGCGTCCTGGTCATCACCGCGGCCACAGCGGCGGCCGCGAGCACGACCACGGTCACCGCCGCTGCCGGGGAGGCCGCCCGACAGGTCCCCTCGCTCCTGGTCCTGACCCTCTGCGCGGCCACCGCCTCGGTCATCGGCGACCTCGTCGCCTACCGCCTGGCCTGGCGCGGCGGCGAGCGCCTCGACCGGGCCATCGCCCGGTCCCGTCGGCTCACCTCCGCGCAGGAGCGCCTCGGCGCGGCGCTCAGCCATGGCGGTGGGGTCCTGGTCGTCATCGCCCGTTTCGCCCCGGCCGGCCGGTCCGTCGTCTCCCTGGGCGCGGGCGCCGCTCACCGCAAGATCAAGGAGTTCCTGCCCTGGTCGGCCGTGGCCGGAGTCGCCTGGGCGGTCTACAGCGTGGGGCTCGGCTACTTCGGAGGCCAGTGGCTGGGCGCGGGCTGGCTGGGCACCGCCGTATCGGTCCTCGCCCTGTTCCTGGCGGGCACCCTGGCGGCCCTCGTCGTCCGTCGCCCCGCCCACACCCCCGCGGCTGCGGCCGGCGGAGCCCCGGCAGGAGTCTGAGACCCGGGCAGGCCGGTCCCACCACTCAGGCCCGGGCGGCGCCCCTTATCTCCAGACCGTCGAGCAGCCGCCCGGTCGCCTCGGCGATCTCTGCCACGGCGCGGTCGAAGACCTCCTGGTTGTGCGCGGCGGGCGCGCGGAAGCCGGACACCTTGCGCACGTACTGCAGGGCGGCGGCTCTCATCTCCTCCTCGGTGGCCTCTTCGGGGATGGCCGGCGGACGAAGCGTCTTGATGCTGCGGCACATGCCTCCAGTGTGCGACGTACCACTGACAACGTGCCTCAGGACCTACGCTCCCGGTCCGTCCCCCAGCGGATCCACCGGCGGGATGACGTAGCTCCCGTCGAGAACGGACTGGTCGGGAAGGTGGAGCCGCATCACCGGCAGGAAGCCGCCCGCGGGCACCGGAAGCCAGTTCGCCGCCTCGACCGGGTCCGCCGGGCGCTGCGCGGAGAGGTGCAGGGTCAGCGAGCCGTCGGGACCGTGGACGAGCCCGGGTGTCCGGTCCCCGATCACGTACCGGTCGGCGGCGTTCACGACCAGGTGCCCCCCGGGGCTGTCGTACGCGGTCAGCGACCAGAACGCCCGGACCGGCGGCGGCTGCGCGAGGCGCAGCACATAGCGGTGGGCCCCGTGGAGGGGACGGCCCCGGGAGTCACGGGAGGTGTGCGCGTACACCGCCTCGTACCCGTGGGGCAGCCAGTGGCCCCGCCGGGCCGCGACGGCCCTGACCAGGTACGACGCCTCCCGGTCGGAGATCACCCACTCCGGTGGTCCGAGCGTGCCGACCCCGAAGTGGTCCAGGTTGTAGTCGCGCAGGTGCGGGTGCTTCTGCCAGGCGCCCGGCGGGCCGTCGGCGGCCACCGCGGTGCGGCGGGCGACCTCCTCCACCCGGAGCCTGCCCAGCGCGAGCCCCCGGCCCAGCGCGCGCACGAGGCCGGGCCCGGCCGAGACGTACGGCGAGATGCCTTCCTCCAGGAGTCCCAGGGGCTGGAACCGGTCCTGGTAGGCGCGGTCGGCCCGGGAGGGCGGGAAGTCGCCCATCCACACCCGGAGCTCCTCGAAGAACCGCAGTTCCCCCGGCACTCCCGGCTCGGTCGCGGGGAGCCTGGTCCGGTGGGCCCGGTCACCCAGGTGAGTGAGCGTGAGCTCCTGCTGGAGGGACCTGACCCGGGGCATGTCCTCGGGCCCGTCGCACGCGAGGCGGCCGACGACGGAGACGACGGAGGTCGGCGCGTCGATCACCCCGGACACCCCGTCGGGCACGGTGCCGGCCCAGCCGGGCGGCACGATCATCCAGTCCCCCTCCCCGGCGCCGGTCACCCGGGGCCCGAGGTAGGCGAAGGCGTTGCTCCACGCGTCCACGAACTGCAGGACGAAGTACGCCCCGGCGGTGTCGGGGACGTGCAGCCTGACCGGTCCTCCGGACAGGTCGAGCTGGGCGAGTGCGTCGACGAGGTCCGCCGGGGCGAACGGGACGTGCGCGCCGGGCGTGGCGGGCCCGTCCGCGTGGGCGAAGTCGTTGAACTCCACGGGCGAAGGCGCTCCGCGGCCGTCCCGCAGGCAGGCCTGGACGGCCGACAGCCGGCGGACGAGCGGCGAACCGTAGACGTACGCGTCGGCGGCCAGCGCCGTGACCACGTCCGGCTCCAGGCCGCCTCGCCCCGGGGCCACGTCAGATGACCGGCTTCGTCCGGTGGGCGCACAGGGCCCAGATCACGAAGGTGTCCAGCGCGATGGAGATGACCGCCCACACCGGCTGGTGCGGCAGCCAGACGAAGTTGGCGACCAGGTTCAGCGCGGCCAGCCCGATACCGACGCCCCAGGCCCAGGCCGCGCCCTTGAGGACGCTCCACCCGACGAACGCGAGAACCACCCCGAGGATCAGGTGGATCCATCCCCAGGCGGTGACGCCGAACTCGAACGTGTAGTTGGTGATGCGCGTGTACACGTCGTCGGACGCGATGCCCGCGATGCCCTTGACGACGGCGAGGACACCGTCGACGAGGAGCACGACCCCCGCGAACATCACGCCGCTCGCCGCCCAGGGGCTGTCGGAGCCGGGAGCGGAGGGGCGCGACGGGCCGGGGGCGGATGCTGACTGGGCCATGGGATTCCTCCACTCGGTCGGAGCTGCCCCCACCGCTACGGGCAGCTCCGACCCTCCGCGACGTCCTCACGGGCCACGACCCGGACGCATCCGTTCGGGTGACAGCCGTGCCCTGCTCAGGGCGCCCCCACGGTGATGACCCGCCCCTGCGCGTCGACGGTGAGCACCACCCTCTCGACCTTGCCGGTCAGTGTCAGGGCCGCCCACACCACGCCCCACACGAAGCAGGAGAAGGCCGTCAGAAGGGCGTGCAGCACATGATTGACCGGCTGCCCGCGCACCAGCACGGCCTGGCTTGCGGACCGGGACTCCACCCGCCACCCCGCCGCGACGCGTCGGCCCACCACCCAGTCGAGGATGAGGCCCCGCTGCGTGGCACCGGGAGCACCGTCGTCCGCCCCGTAGTAACCGGGGGGAGGTTCGAGTGAGGCGTCAGGCCGGTGTGCTCCACGGAATCTCACGGGGCTCACCTCCAGGTGTCGAGGTCTCCGCCGCGCCACTCGATCAACTCCGGCTGCTCCAGATCGATCTCGTCGGCCCCCCGGGCGAGCCCGGCGCGCCGCAGGAACGAGGCGACTTCCCCGCGCCCGTGCGCCAGCCCGACGATCTGCCCCCGCACGGTCACCCGCCGCCCACCGGTCGACGAGGGCGGGTACACGATCACGGGGGGATGCTCGGACATGCCTCCACGGTCCCCTGCGCCTCGCCCGCTCGCATCCCGGGGGCCGCCCCGAGCGTCGCGGGCACCGGCGGACCGGCGCCGGGGCCCCGCACATCGACGCTTCCCGTGCCGGACGCGGATACCCGCCGGGCTCCCCGTCCGGCACCGGTCCCTCGACCACCGCAACGGTCCGGGGCGCGCGGGCTAGGGTCATCGGCATGAGTGCAGCCATAGCCGCCATGGTCACCGCGGTCGTCGGAGTGCTCGGCACGCTCTTCGCACCGGTGATCACGAGCTGGGTGACGAGGCGCCAGCGCGCGGCGGAGGGGCAGGTCGAGGAGCGGCGGCGGCTGCTCGACGACCGGCGTACCGCGTACACCTCGATGAACCGCGCGACCGGTCACTTCCACACGCTCCTCAAGGACGCCCTCCACCGCATGCGCGACGGTGTCTACACCGACGACGACCGAGCCCAGCTGGAGGAAGGCCGACGCGACTACCGCGACCGGTACGCCGAGGCCCAGATGATGGTTCCCGACGCCGTCCTCGCCGCCTCCCGTGAACTCAACGTGGTCCTGGCGGGGGTGGACGCCGCGCTCAAGCGCATCGACCGCGGCCTGCCCCGCGAGGGCGAGACAGCCGTACGGCTGCTCCTGGACCTCAAGGCCGCGGACCCGAAACTCGGCGCCATGCACCGCATCATGCGCGAGGACCTCGGTGTCGCCGGCTGAGTCACCGCCAGGCACCGGCGGCGACCGGCCGCCGGTGCCTGGTCCGCGTCTCTGATGTACTACCGGCCGGGTGACGGACCGGGACGGGGGAGGAACGGTGGGTGCGGACAGCCGCGGAGTGCTGGGCGTCGTGGGTACGGCGACCGACGGGCTCGAGACGCTTCGCACCGGGCTGGTGGAACCGGCCCTCGCACTCGGCTGGCAGGTGGCCGTGACCCTCACACCGACTGCCGGCCGTTGGCTGAGGGCGAACGGTGAACTGGACCGACTCGAGTCACTGACCGGCCTGCCGGTGCGGGACACGCCCCGCCTGCCGGCCGAGCCCCGTCCGCACCCCGTCGCCGACCGCTACGTCGTCGCACCGGCGAGCGCGAACTACGTCACCAAGCTCGCGACGGGCATCGCGGACAACCAGGCACTGACACAGGTGGGCGAAGCACTGGGCACCCTCGACGTACCCGTGGTGGTGTTCCCCAGGATCAACGCGGCACACGCACGGCACCCGGCGTGGGAGGGACACCTCGCTACGCTGCGCAGGGCCGGCGTGTCACTGGTGTACGGGGCGGATGTCTGGCCCCTGTACGAACCGCGTCAGGGGCCGGCCGACAGGGAGCTTCCGTGGGCGGCGATCCTGGCGAGCACGGACTTGCGGGCCGGCTGACGCGGGGGCACCTGTCGCTCGTGACGTCACGCAACATCTCCTCGAGCGGACGACCTCGCCGAACGCGTCACGGACGGGACCGCGTCGCCCGGCGAGGCACCCACTTGGGACACGAGGGGATCTCCCTCAATCCGACGGCGTCCCGGGCAGACGGAGCCGGACGGGCAGGGCGGTGTGGCCGTTGCTGATCAGGGAGCCCAGAGGTGCCAGATCGCCACGATCGGGAGCGAGGGCGATCTGGGGGAACCGCTCGAACAGGCGGCGCAGGACGGTGGCGACCTCCAGGCGAGCCAGAGGGGCCCCCAGGCAGAAGTGCATGCCGTAGCCGAAGGCGAGATGGTCGTGGTTCGCGCGCTGAACATTGAAGTCGCCTGCGGTGGGACCGTGCCAGTCGGGATGGACGTTGGCGGCGCCGATGGAGACGAGGATTGCCTCACCACGGGCGATCGTCCGCCCGTTGTCGAGGGGGACGTCGGTGACCGCGTAACGCAGGGGCACGTGGGTGACGGGCGGTTCCAGACGGAGGGTCTCCTCGACGGCGTCGGACCAGTTCGCCTGGCCCGACCGGAGGTGGTCGAGCTGCTCGGGGTGGGTCAGCAGAAGGCTGATCGCCTGGTCGATGACGTTGACGGTGGTCTCGTACCCGGCGCTGATCATCAGCAGGAGCGTGCCCTGGAGTTCGGCTTCGGTCAGGCCCTTGCCGTCGCCGTCACCGTCCCGAACGGCGATGAGGTGGGAGGTGAGGTCCTCGCCCGGCTCCGCGCGCTTGGTGTCCACGAGCTGTCCGATGATCTCGTACAGGGCCTTGGTGTTCGCGGCCGCGGCTTCGGTGGTGAGGGTGGTGTCGAACACGCCGTCGATCACGGTGCGGAATCGGGCCAGGTCACCGGCGGGGATACCGAGAAGGTTACCGATGACGGCGATCGGGACCGGATAGGCGAGGCGCTCGCGCAGGTCGACGGTCTCGCCGGCGGCGTAAGTGGAGTCGAGCTCGTCGAGGACGCCGTCGACCACGTCCTCCACGACATCGGTCAGCGCCTTGATCCGGCGGGCCGAGAAGGCCGGGGCGACCATCCGGCGCAATCTGCGGTGGTCCTGCCCGTAGGCGGTGAACATGTTCTCCACCGCGATCCACAGCGCGGCCGGCCAGGTCTGGACGACCTCCGCGAACATCGGCCAGTGCGCACGCCCGTCCTTGGATACGGCGGGGCTGGTCAACATCTCCTTGAGCAGGTCCGGATCGGAGACGGCGTGGGCCTTGACGCCGAGGATGTCGACCGGGGTGGCGGGCCCGCGGGCGTGGAGCTGCCTGTGCTCGGCGTGCCGGTCGGCGCCGGCGGGGTCGAGAACGAGGGGCTCTTCGCTGAAGGGGGTCATGGAGTCCTCAGTGGCTGGTGACGGCAGGGAAGGTCACGGGCAGGTGGGTGAGCGCACGGTGGAAGGGGCCGGGCCGCCAGGTGAGGTCCTGCGCCGGGCGGGCGAGCACCATCGTGGGCAGGGCGTCCAGGAGGTGGGTGATGGCGGTCTCGGCGATGAGGTGGGCGATCGGGCGGGCGGGGCAGGCGTGCGGTCCAGCACCCCAGGCGAGATGGGCACGGCTGCCGGAAGAAGGGGCACCCACGGCGGGGTCGTTGTTGCAGCCGGCCATGGAGATGACGACCGGCTGGTGGGCGGGAAGCAGGTATCCGTCGATCTCCACGGGATGGGGCGGATAGGAGGCGCAGTAGTTGGCCATCGGCGGGTCCCGGTACAGGACGAGGTCCAGGGCCTCACGGACGGAGGCGCCACCGGCGTGGACGTCCCCCGAGACCACCGGGTCGGTGAGCAACTGCAGAAGCGTGTTGGTGATCAGGTTGACCACGGGCTCGATCCCCGCCCCGTAGAGGGTGACGACCTGGTGGCTCATCTCCGTGTCGGTCAGCTGCGCCGGGTGTGCGAGCAGGTGGGAGGTGACGTCGTTGCCGGGCCGTAGCCGCTTGAGCGTGACGAGGTCGGCCACCGCCTGTCCGAGGATCTCGTTGCCGCGGATGGCGTTCACTCCGTCGAAGAGCTCGATGATTCCGTTGGCGATGCGGTTCCCTATGCCGTCGGGGCAGCCGAGGAGTTCGGACAGGACATCGAAGGCGACCTTCCAGGCGAACTGATTCAGCAGGTCGGCCTGACCGTGGCCCTGGAACCCGCCGATGGCCTGCTCGCAGACCTGCTCGACCAGTCCGCGCAGCCGATGCTGGTCGGCGCCATGGAGGGCGGCCCTGTTCGCCTCCCGGTACCGGGCGTGCTCGCGGCCACTGGAGCGGATCGCGTTGGGCCGCCACTCCAGCATCGGTTTGACCGGGCAGGTGTCGGGCACCGAGGTCTGCCACTGCCGCGGGTCCGCGGGGAAGCGCGGCTCGTCGTGCAGGATGCGTACGGCCTGGGCGTAGCCGATGACGAGTGTGGCGGGCACTCCGGGGGCGAGTTCGACAGGGACCAGGGGCCCGTACCTGGCTCGCATCTGCCTGTAGGCACCGTGCGGGTCCGCGGCGAACGCCTCGTCCCACAGGGGGACATGGGAGGCAGGCGTGTGAGGGGTCACGGCTGAAGCTCCAGGGGGTGGGACGCGGTCAGGTGCTCGATCAGGTCGATCAGAGCATTCAGGGAAGAGACCCGTTCACGGGCGTCGCAGACAGTGAGCAGCACGTCCTCCGCCAGCGCGAGGGCTTGGCGGACCTCGTCCGTCGGGTATCGGGACGCGCCGTCGAACGTGTTCACGGCGACTCCGTAGGGCACGCCGAGGTCCTCCACCAGATCCAGTACCTCGTGGGACTCATCCAGGCTGCGGGTGTCGACCAGGACCAGTGCACACAGCGCGCCTTCGGCGAGGCTCTTCCAGAGCCACCGCCACCGTGTCTGGCCCGGGGTGCCGAACACGTACACCACCAGGTCCTCGTTGATCGCGACGCGCCCGAAGTCCATCGCGACGGTGGTGGTGGTCTTCGCCGGGGTACGGCGCAGGTCGTCCACGCCTGTACTGGCCTCGGTGATCGGCTCGTCCATACGCAGCGGCTCCACCTGGGAGACGGAGCCCACCAACGTCGTCTTGCCCACGCCGAAGCTGCCCGCCACCACGATCTTCGCCGACCGGGTGGCCGTGGTCGGAGCGGGGTCATACCTGTGCGCGGAGACCACGCAGCACCTCCTGCAGAACACTGATGTCGGGCTGATGTGAGCGGGTACTGATCGGGGTGGCCAGGCTGCGGCAGTCGAGCAGGTCGGCCACGAGGATGCGGGCCGTGGCGATGGGCAGGTCCAGGGCGGCTGCTATGTCGGCGACCGCGAGCGCACCCCGCGCCCCGCCGACCAGGTCCATCACCCGGTGGGCGTCCGGCGGCAGCGTGCCGCACGCGGCGCCGGCGGCACGCACCAGGGTTTCCAGCCGCACCGATGCCGGCGGCCGGTCCCGCCCGCCGGCGCGGACGAAGGGACGTACGAGGTCGGGGTCCGGCCGCGGACCGGTCACTGGCGCGGGGCGTGCTCGGATGGCAGCCGGTCCGCGACCCTCATGTGCTGGCCGACGCGCCGGGCGAGCAGTTCCATCTGCCCCGCGATGACAGCGATGTCGGCGTCAGGTCCGGTCGTCTCCACCAGCAGCAGCATGTTCGTCCCGGCCTGTCCGATCAGGCACAGGCGCTCCTCCAGCTCCATCAGTACCTGACGGCACCCGCCGCCCTCGGACACGGCGCCGTACTCCCTCGCTATACCGAGCAGTCCCGAACCCATCGCCGCCCGTTTTTCCGCCGCGTCCTGCGGCAGATACGCCGTACGGGAGTGCAGCAGGCCGTCGGAACTGATCAGTACGGCGCACCGCACGGAGCTGAGGCTGCCCAGGCTCTCGTCGAGGAGCCAGCCCAATGCGTTGGCGTGGGTGTTCGCGAAGGTCATCCCCATGGTCACTTTCCCTTGTCAGTCAGTCGTCGTTGACGGAGTCCTGGCGTCCCCGGCCGATCCCGTGCGCCCAGGCCATGGCCACACTCGCCCGGCCGGGCTGAGCCGAGGCGAGGTCCTCCTGTCCGGCCGCGGCGGTCGTGCGCCGCGGTGCCGCGCGGCGGGGCCGGCGAACCGTCAGGCCGTTCTCGGTGGTGGCGGATGCCACCGGCGGCACAACATCCGGGGCGGGCAGCGACGGTACGGGCTCCGCCACCGTTGTCAGAAGTGACTTCGGCAGGAACAGCAGCGCACGGGTGCCCTGGAAGGCAAGTGCCTGCACGTCGGCCTGGAACCCATAGGCCCGGCCCAGCGCCGCGACCACTCGGAAGCCGACGCGGGGCTGCGCCTCCAGCGCGATGTCGTTCACCAGCGCCCCCGACAACACCTCCCGGGCCTCGGCGACCTGTTCGGGGCTCATGCCCATCCCCGCGTCGTCGATGGTTACCGTCACCCCGTGGTACCCCTCGGTCAGGCGGACCTCCACGTGCGCGGTGGGCGGTGAGTAGCGCAGTGCGTTGTCGAGCAGCAGCGCGAAGGCGTGGATGACAGGGCCCACGGCCCGGGCCGTCACGGCGGTCCCCGGGGTCCCTGACTCCTTGTGCTCGATCCGCTCGAAACCCTCCAGGTAACCCATGGCCGCCCGCACCACGTCGACCACCGTGCAGTCGGGCCATCTCCGCGACAACTTCCCGCCGCTGAGCACCAGGTAGTTCTGCGCCGCGAGCAGCAGCTGCTGGCCGTGCCGGTCGATCGCCATCAGTGACGCGTACGCCTGGTCGTCGGCGTGTTCGCGCGCACCCATGCTGACCTGCCGGCTCAGTCGGGACGCGATGGCGACCATGGAGGTGGCGACACCACGCACCACCGCCCAGGTCGCCTCCTCGGCCGCCCTCTGCGTCTCGGCCAGCCGGTCGGCGGCCCCCGTGGCCTCCTCGGCGCGAACCTGTTGGACGGCGTGTCCCAGTGACTGTGCGAGCGCGGTCAACCGTTCGCCGACGGCGGAGCCCTCGATCGATGTCGGCAGCAGGCCGGGAAAGCGCATGCGCGCCTCCGGGTCGGCCTGCACCATGGCCGGCACGACCTCGTAGGCCAGCCGGTCGAGCGCGACCGCGACGGCCTCGAGGTCGGCGGCTTCGGCGTTCCGTTCCCGTGCCAGCCGGGTCGCACGGTGCTCCAGCTTCCTCGCGCGGCGCCGGTAGTACATCGCTGCGCTCCCGCCCGCCAGGGCTGCGGCGAGGGGCGCTCCTGTGGCACCTGCCTGTATCAGAAAATCCATCCACGTCTCCCTCGGGCCCACGTCGTCACGTCGACCGCCCCGGACCCGGACCGGCTCGAACACGTGGAACGCGGCCCACCTGGTCCATCAAGCCGGGGCCATCGGCGAGCGAGAAGCGTTGCCATGTCCGGCAGCCCCGCTACGCATCGGAGTCCAGACCAGCAGCCTCTGCGGGTAATCCGCATACGCCCCAACTACCGCTGCGCGCAACGTTCTTGCGACATCGCCCCCAGAGGCCACCCCCCAGGAGACCACCTGGTCTGTTCTCGCGGGCCACAGTGTGCGACGTCACTCGGCGCACGGTCAAGTCAGGTAACTCACAGGCACCGTGGGCCCCATGACAGCCCGCGACACCGAGGAGGCGCGCAGCGTGAGGAGCAGGACGACGAAGGCCGTCGAGTACGCCGGTGAGGGACCACGAGGCAGCCCCCGGCCCAGGGCGCTCGCCCCCGCCTGCGTCGGGTCCTGCCCGCCGCCCTGGGCCGGCGAGGGCGAACTGTGCGTTCCGGCGCCCTGCCTGGAAGAATGCGGAAGTGATCTTGAGTGGGTCGCGCAGTGCGCGCTCCGGCTCTGATCCAGCCGTCCCCTCGGCCCTGCCGCGACGAGGGCAGCGGCAGGAGCATCGCGCACGACCGTGCCACGACACCGCGACAGACGAACGAAGGGCGGGGCGGCAATGGCAGACCGCGCAAGGCCTGGACAACCGACCAAGGGTCGCGCCGGACTGACCCGGCAAAAGATTCTCGACGCGGCCGGACAGGAATTCGAGGCCAGAGGCTACGGCGGGGCATCGGTCAACCGCATCATCGCCGCCGCCGGAGCGACCAAGGGCGCTTTCTACTACCACTTCACGTCGAAGCAGGACCTGGCGAAGAAACTGCTGCAGAGCACGCTGGAAATAGACTTGGCCCCTCAGAGCATCAAGCTCCAGGAAATCGTCGACACAGGCATGCTCATGATTTACCGCACCACCAGGGAACCCGGCCTGCGGGCCGCCCTGCGCCTGTCCATCGCTCGCGACGCGCCCACCACCTACGGCACCCCGTGGCCCGACTGGATCACACTGAGCATCCAGCAGCTGACCGAGGCGAAGGCGCAGGGCGAGCTGGGACCGGATGTGGACATCCCGATGACAGCGCATCAGTTGGCCGGAGCATGGGCCGGTCTCACCCTCATCACCCAGGTCGTCGACCAGAACCTCGACGAGATCGAGGACCGCATGTGCACCATGTACAAGAACCTGCTGACAGCTGTCGGGAACCCCCGCCACGTCATGCTCGTCGACTTCTCACGCGACCGCGGCCGTCAGGTACACGAGGCTTCCGTGACAACACCACACACGTGACTTCCGCTCCCCGCCCTGAAGGACGGGGAGCCTGCCCGGACGTCGGTTCGCCCTCCGCCGCCTCGGCTTCGGAGAGTTCCTCGAGGAAGGCTGTTCGGGAAAGCCGGCGGAGGCCGCTACCGACCCGGTCCCGTCCGTCGCTCATGCCGCGCGCGGGCGCGCTGATGGGCCGCGCGGAGCAGCCCACGAACCGCCTCGTCCGTCCGCCGGCCCGGGTTCACCACCGCGAGCCAGGCGGCGGGACCGTGGACGGGGTGGGCGATGACGGCGTCCGTGACACCGGGGTCGGCGTCGACGGCCTGCTCGCGCGGTGCGTGGCCCGTCCGGTCGATGAACTCCTTCTTGCCCGCGGCGACGTTGACGCGGAAGGTGTCGGGGCGGTCCAGGCGCGAACTCTCGTCGCCCGGGTAGTTCTTCGTCACGATCGTCGCGAACGGTTGGGTCGCTTCCGGCACGACACCGTCGGGAGCGTAGTAGAAGAAGACGTCCCCCCAGCTGATCTCCGGTGAGCCGTCGCCGGGTTCCGGCCTGAAGGCCAGGCCCCCGCCGAGCCCTTCCACGAAGTCGATGATCTCGTCGATGGTCATGTGCTCAAGCGTTTCATTAAGGTGCTTGTGGAGACTTCGAACCGGAGACCTGCGAGGTGGTGGGTGCCAACCCTCAAATCGGTCATGCGGACGGTCGATGTGGCACGTCGCGTCGGGTGCTCCGTCCAACAGGTCCGCAACCTCGAACGCGACGGTGTCCTGCCGCCCGCGACGCGCACGGCCGCGGGTTACCGGATCTACGGGGAGACCCACCTGCAGTCCGCACTGGCCTACCGCGCGCTCGCGAACTGCACGGGTCCGGTCGAGGCAAAACGGATCGTCCGTGCCGTGCACGAGCGCCCGGCCGCGGAGGCACTCGCCTTGCTGGACGCGGCACACGCCCGGCTCGACCGGGAGCGTACGGACCTGGCACTCGCCAGGGAGGCCTTGGCGGCGATCGCCTCCGAGCCGGTCGAGGACGTACGCGCATCGGACTCGATGAGCGTCTCCGAACTCGCCGCCGCGCTCGGAGTACGCCCGTCGACACTGCGGCACTGGGACGCCGAAGGCATCGCCGTGCCCGACCGGTTGCCCCCGCGAGGGACGAGACGGTACTCACCGGCGCAGGCCCGCGACGCCCGGATCGTGCACCAGCTGCGCAGCGCGGGCTACCGGATCGGCCCGCTCCGGGCGTTGATGCCGCGCTTGCGGCGCGGGCACGCGCAAGAAGACGTCGAAGCCGCGCTGACCGCCCGGGACGCCGGCATCACCGCGCGCTCCCGTGCCCTGCTCGACGCCACCGTCCCACTCGGCGCGGTCCTCGCCGCCGCCGAGAAGTGACCGCCCCTCCGGCAACGCCCGTCCGAGGCGCGCTCGGGCCCGTACTCCGCCTGCCTGTCGGGCCGGGTACGACGACGGGCCCGACACCGTGCCTGCGGTGTCGGGCCCGTCGGGCGGTCAGCGTGTGGGCCGGGGTTCCGGCCCACACCCCGCCTCACGCGTCAGGCGTGCGAACCGGACTTGCGGCGGCGTACGACGAACACCGCGCCCGCACCGATCGCCAGGGCCGCGCCGCTCGCGAGGGCGAGCTGCGACGTCGAGGACGCGCCCGTCGCGGCGAGGCTGCCACTGACGGGACTGGCGGACGTGCCGCTCTGGGGCTTGAGGTCCGAGGTGTTCGGCTTGGTCGTGCCCGGCTTGGCGTCGTCGACCTTGCCGGGCTTGCTGCCCGCGGCGGCGATCAGGAACTCGTAGCCCTCGAGGTCCGGGCTCCCGCCGCAGGTGCCGTTGTCGTTCCAGTAGTCACCGGCCACGAAGGTGACTCCGTTGCCCGCCGGGGCCGAGGCGTCGACCGTGAGGCGCATCTTGAGGTCGGCGTGGGCACCTGCCCCGAGCCGGCTGATGGGGTCCATGTAGTGCTCGTTGTCGACGTTCTTCCACGTCGAGGACGAGGCGGGCGACCACTGCAGGTGCACCAGGTCGCCGAGGTCCTTGAGCCCACTCCGGTCGGTCGCGTGGACGTAGGCGAACGGAAACACCTCGTCCATCGTCCTGTCGGTGCCGTTGGCCACCCGGAGTGTGAAGTTGGTCTTCGTGCCTGCGACCACCGTGGACGGCAGACCCGTGACGACCGTGGTGAGCTTGGCCTCGGGGACGCAGTCCTCCTCACCGTCGTCGCCCTCCTCGGCAGCCTCTTCCTTCGCCTTGGCGAGCGCCTCGTCGGCGGCGGTCTTGTCGTCGAGCGCCGCCTTGGTGGCCTTCCTGGCTTCGCCTACCGCCCGGGCTGCGGCGACCCGCGCGTCGTCCCGCGCGTCGACGGCTTCCTCAGCCTTGGCATCGGCGGCGGTCTTGACCTCACCGGCGGCCGTGGCGGCGGCCTCGGCCTCGGCGAGGGCCGTCTCCGCAGCGGTCCTCTGCTCGTCGGTGGCCGTGTCCGGAAGGTCCTTGAGCGCTGCCGCGGCTTCTACGACCGCCTGGTCGGCGTCGGTCTTCGCGGTGGCCGCGGCGGCCGCCGCGGCTGCGGCCTCCTCGGCGGCCACGGTCAGAGGATCGGTGTCGGAGCCGGCTGCCTCGAGAGCCGCGTCGGCGGCGCTCTCGGCCGCCACGGCGTCGTCGTACACAGCCTGTGCTGCGGCGGCGGCCTTCTCCAGCTCCGCAAGGGACGGCTTCTCCTGCGTCTGCGCTGTCGGCTTGCTGTCGGCGAACGCGGGGGTGACCGACAGCAGAACGGCAGGCGTGGTGACTGCGGCGGCAACAGCGGTCGCGAGAATGCGGCGAATCTTCACAAAAGCCCTTCGAGGTCCGGGTAAAGAAGAGAAGGGGTCGCAGCGGAATGGGGCACGCAGATGCGACACGGGAAGATCGTATGACCGGTACGACGATCTGCCGTCACCATTTCTTCACCCACCTCGGCCGACTTGGCGACGCCGGGACAGACAGACGAGACCAAAGGGTGCAGTTGCTTTCACCGCGCGCGATTTCACTGTGTTGAAGGTCACATGGCGACGTGCGCGGCATCCGGACCGCCCACGGACCCGACCCGTCCGGTGGGCCCCTGAACCGATCTCGCACCCCTGCGGTACGTCGCGGCCGGCGGCCCCGGACGCGTGGGTGGAACAATGCGGCGCATGGACATCGGCAAGGGGGCAGTCCATGAAGTGGTTCCAGCGGGATCGGACGGAACAGCAGGCGGGTGCGGCACCGCTCACCGGGGTCGGTAAGAGCGGAGCTCTGCCCGAACGGGCACCTCAACTGCTCACGGCAGGCGGTCCGGTACTCCAGCGGTTCGGTGGCGACGGCGACCGGGTCACCCACCTGACGACCGGTGCGGAACCGGTGATCCTGGACATCACGCACCAGGGAGCGGGGCACTTCGTCGTGGACGCCCTCGACGGGGGCCTGCATTCCCGAAGCCAACTGGTGTACACGGAAGGGCCTTTCGCCTGCCGGTCCCTGGTCAACGCGGATGACCGGCCGGTCCAGGCGCTCCGGGTCCAGGCGGACGGGCCGTGGATGATCGAGGCGACCGTGGTGTCGAGCGCGCTGACCTGGATCGGGTCCGCACAGCGTTCCGCCTCGGATGTGCTGCGCTACGAGGGCGGCCCCGGGATCGCGACGCTCCGGTACGAGGGCGACCCGCTGTCCGAAGACGGTGGCTGCTTCCTCGTCGACACCTTCAAACCGGGTGGGGACGGCTTCCTCGACGAGTTGGCCAACCACGTCGGACCATGGCGGGGTGAGGCCCCGCTGTCCGGGCCCTGCCTCATCCACGCCCGCTCCGACGGACCGTGGTCCATCAGCGTGCGGACCACGGGGTCCTCGGTGCCTTCGTGATCAGCGGGGCGGGGGTGACACCGGCTCGGCAGGACTCGGCGGTTCTGGCGGCCACGGCACCCCCGGCGTCGCCTCAGCGGTCGCGTGAGCCGCTCAGGGGGTGCGCGTTCGCATCGCCGTACGTGTGGTGCGGAACGCCAGGCCCTGTGGGGGCCATGCCCTGCACCGCGCCGTACTCCGCGGGCGCCGGTTCCGGCTCGACGAAGTAGTCGGCGTCCCTGCGCCGCGCCCGGGCCAACCCCAGGGGGCGGGGGGCGGGTTCGAGGTGCGGTATGTGCTTGGAGCAGTGGATGTACGCCTCGTGGAGGGTGACGACCGTCCACAGCACGGGGTGCCGGCCGGGGGCGGGGTCGACGGGTATCCAGGCGTGGACGGCCCGCAGATCCTGGTCGCCCACGAGTTGGGCGGAGCCGTTGACGTGCAGTCCGACGTGGTCGCGGGTGAAGTCCATGAAGAGCAGACCGATGTGCGGGTTCTCGGTGATGTTGCCGGCGCTGGCCAGGACACCGTTCCCGCGGTACTCCGGGTAGGCCAGGGTCCGGTCGTCGAGTACGGCGACGAATCCGGGAGGGCCGCCGCGGAAGGTGGCGTCGCAGTGGCCGCGGGCGTCGGCGGTGGACAGGAACACCATCGACTGGCGCTGGATGAATTCGCGCATGGCCTCAGTGAGGTGCGGGTGGACCTGCCGGTCGTAGAAGGCGTCGGCGCGTTCGCTGGTGCCCAGATGGGTCTGCAGCAGGCGCTCTCCCTGCGAGGGGGTGGCGTCGTGGCTGGTCACAACTGGTCGAACTCCTGACCGGATCGGGGCGGCGTGAGGGGCGCGGTGAGGATGGGGGTGTCGAGCGGGTCGTGGTGGATGTGAGCGTAGGGAATGCCTTGGTGCAGCAGGGTACGCACGGCGGTGGTGACCATGTCGGGCGGACCGCACAGGAAGGCTTCGTGCCGGTCCCAGGGGCCGAACTCGTGCAGCACCTGCGGGAGCGTGCCCTGCTGGCCGGGAATGTTCTCGTGGGAGACGGCCGCACGGACGGACAGCCAGTGGTGGCGCTGCGCCAGGCGCAGCATGTCGTTGAGGCCGTACAGCTCATCGGCGGTACGGGCCCCGACGAACAGACTCACGTAGCGGCGCATTCCGGAGAAGGCGGCTTCCTCGATCAGCGCGCGGATCGGCGCGAGGCCGGTCCCGCCGGCCACCAGCAACAGGTCACGGTCACCTGCCGAGGCGAGGGTCATGTCTCCCTGGGGCGGGCCGAGCCGCACCATGTGTCCCGGAACCGCGTGGTGAACCAGCGCGTTGCTGACCTGTCCCTGGCGGACCGCCCGGACGTGGAACGTCAGCGTGTGGTCCGCGCGCGGCGGGTGCGCGGGGGAATAGTGCCGCCAGGTACGCGGGTACCAGGGGGTTTCCATGCTCACGTACTGCCCGGCCACGTACGGGTAGGGCTGGTCGGGCTGCACGGTGATCTCGGCGATGCCGTGGCCGCGGTGCTCATGCCGGACGATCTGCGCCTCCCAGGAGGCGGGGCGCAGGCGGGTGTCGTCGGCGGCGGCCGCGATCATCACCTCGGCGGCGAGGGTGTAGGCGTGGGTCCAGGCCGCGGCGACCTCGGGATTCCACGCGGTTCCCGCGAACCGCTCCAGGGAGGAGACCAGGCATTGACCTACCGCCGGGTAATGCTCGTCCAGCGCCCCGAACTTACGATGGTCCCGCCCCAGCCGGGAGCAGAACCGCACGAGGTTGTCGACGTCGTCGACGAGATCGATGATCCGCAGCAGGCCGCGCAGCAGCCGGTCCCGCTGGACGTCCATGTTCTCCGGGAACAGCGCCCGCACTTCGGGGTGCCGGGCGAAGAGGATCGCGTAGAAGTAGACGGTCATCTCCGTGGCCTGCGGTGCGACCACCGAGAGGCTCGTGCGCACCAGGGAGATCTCCCGGTACGTAAGCGGGGCGGACGTCACGCTCTGCCTCCGGAGAGCGCGAGGCGGCGGCGCCTCCTCGCGCGTCGAGCGGAAACACCGTGGGGGGCAGCGGGTGTCGCACGGAGCGAGGGGATCACCAGGCGTACCAGATGTGCTGACAAGAAAGAGTTCGCAATCTTAGAAGGACGTTCCGTGTCGCTCGGGTTCAGAACAGCAAAAGTGTGATCAGCGGACGAGTCATTGTGCACATGAGGCGCCAGGGCGGAACCCACCCCTCACACCTCCACCGCGATCACGAAGCTGAGCAATTCGCCCGAAAATCAAGCATCGCGACCAGTCCGCCCCCCAGAATTCACGAGAGCCGGACATGCCGCGCCACCAGGGTCTCCGACGGTCCGGCGCCACCCACGAGGGCACCGGACAGCTTCAACCCGTCAGCGATGGGTAGGTTCGGTAAGCAAATTATCGAGATCAAGTGAACATACATGCGAAGGCCGAGTCGCGAGCGGGCGGCCCGACGACTGCCTTGTGCCCAGCCGCACCGGACATACACAGCGCCCACCCACGGAGAACACGAGGCCTGCGGGCGTCCGCGATCCCCCGGCCGCGTCCGGTGCCGGACCTTCGCCGACCGCCGCCCCGGGCGGTCGGCGAAGACCTGAGCGGGAGCGGCGGCGCCCGGTACGGCAGCAGGGCCCGGACCGCGCGTCGCGGTCCGGGCCCTGCCCCGTGCGGTGCCGCCCTGCGGCGGCGGTGCGTCAGCTCTCTGCGGGGTCGTCGTCGCCCGTCTGCCCGGCGCCCTCGGCTGCGCCTGCCTTCTCGCGCATCTTGCGCACCAGCTCCGCCTTCTGGTCGGCCGCACCCTGGCGGTCGAGGTTGCGGTGCGGACCGTTGTTCTGCCGTTCGGCGCGGGACAGCCTCTTGCGCTGGCCGCCGCCCATGCCCACGGGGTTGTTGATGTTCTTGCTCACGGTCACGGGTTCTCCCGGTAATGATGTGAAGTGATCTGCGGATTCGTCGGTAGGGGGCGGGCGGCGACGTCCAAGGACGTCAGCACGGGCCATCATGCTCTCGGGAAGGCCCTGCCGGCGGAGTCCGGCGAAGCATCCGGCACGTCACTGGCACGACGCCTCCTCCCCGCCCCCTCGGCTGCTGGACGAGCAAGGCCCAGGCTCCCGGTTCAGTACCGGTGACCTGGGCCTTCGTCATGCTTCCCGCTGGTGGGCGCGGACGGTTTCGAACCGCCGACATCTGCTTTGTAAGAGCAGCGCTCTACCCCTGAGCTACGCACCCGTGGATGAGCCAACAGATTACATGGCCCACGCCCCCCGGCGGCAATCCGGTTACCTGCCCCCGTCGCTCCCCCGGGCCCGCGGGTGTCCGGGGTGGGGATACCCCCACCCCGGAGACGGTAGCCGTCCGGATCGTGCCCGGGGCGGGTCCGTACATACGGTGAAGCCACATCGGCAGCGCTCTCAGGGGGACTTGACACCATGACCATCCGTTCACGACGCACCGACGCCCTCGTCGCCACCGCCGGGACCGCGCTTCTCGTCGCCGCGCTCAGCGGCTGCGGCGGTACGGATGCGGAGGACGCCCCCGCGGAGCACAAGTCGTTCGCCTTCGGCGGTAGGACGCTCACCGTCGAAGCCGAGAACTCGATCCTGGATCTCGTGCCCGCCGACGTGGAGCGGATCGAGGTGACCCGCCGTGTCGACGGGTGGGTGATGCTGGGCAGTGGGCCGGACCCCGTGTGGAAGCTGGAGGGGGACGAGCTGAGGCTCGAGGTGAAGTGCCGGGGGGTCGTCAGCAACTGTGAGGCGTACCACCGGGTGAAGGTGCCCCGCGGGATGGCCCTGACCGTGCGGGGGGACAACGGGAAGGTCACCGCGGCCGGCTTCGACGTCCCGCTGAAGATCTCCGCCGACAACGGCGAGATCGATGTACGTGACGTCTCCGGGCCGCTGGAACTGGACTCCGGCAACGGCTCGATCGAGGCCGCGCGGGTATCGGGCAGGTCCGTGATCGCTCGCTCCGACAACGGGTCGGTCAGGATCGGCCTCACCCGGGCCCCGGACCTCGTGGACACCGTCAGTGACAACGGGAGCATCTCCATCGCCCTGCCGGCCGGGAAGAGGGCGTACGCGGTGTCCGCGGAGGCCGACAACGGTGAGGTCTCCGTCGACGTGCCCCGTAGCGAGAGCAGCAGGCACGTGGTGAAGGCCCGCAGCGACAACGGCGAAGTCACTGTGCGAAGTGCGAACTAACCGGCCCGTGCGTTCGTCCTAACTGGTGCGAGAATGAACCGGGCAGGGCGAATCGGCACGGGAGAGGGATGTGACGGCGACACCTACGCGGCCGCAGGGGAAAGCGAGTGCTGGTTCCGCTGTCAGGGACGTCCTGGTGCTGATGCTGCTGCCGGTCCCCCTGGTCCTCGCGGCACTGCCGGGCGCCTTCGCGGGCGGCGGCACGCGGCGCTGGTTCGGGGGCCGCGGGGAGAATCAGCGGGCCGACGCACAGGCGGCGAAGGACGCGGCGGCAGCCGCCTTCTACGAGCTGGACACCGCTCAGCGCGATCTGCGGATCTCCATCGAGACGATCACCGCCGTGGACAGCTCCCCCCGCGCCCGCAAGGCCGCGGAGGACTTCGCCGCTCTGGGCCGGCGGATCGACGAGGTCAGCCATCAGTACATCACCGCCGTCGACGCCCACGACCTCGACCGGGACGACCTGGAACCCTCGGCTGCGGCCGGTGCGCGGACCCAGCTGACCCGGGCCAAGGACGAGCTCGTACGGGTGAAGGGTGAGCTCGACCGGTTCGCCCAGGGACTCGGGACGCTGCTCAGCAGCGCGGAGACCCAGCTCGCGCGGCTCGCTCCCGCCGTGGAGCGCGCCCGTCAGGCGCTGCTCGCCGCGAGTAACGCCCTGGACGCCGTACGCGCGTCCGGGCTGCGCGCGGACGATCTGGCCGCCCGGCTCGCGGCTCTCGCCCCGGAGCTGACCAAGCTCAACCAGGGCGCCGGGCAGCACGGCGTGGCCGAGACACTGCAGCGTGCCGACCAGGTGCTGCGGGACGCGGAGGCGGTCAGGTCGGAGGCGGACAGGCTTCCCGAGCGGGCCGCCGAGATCGACCGCAGACTGGTGTCGCTGCGCACCCGGGCCCAGGCGCTGACGACGCGCGCCGGGCAGGTCGAGCCGGTGCTCAGCGAGCTCCGGCGGCGCTTCTCGGCCGCCTGCTGGCAGGACCTGCAGCCGGTTCCCGAGCAGGCGGCGGTGAATGTCCGGCAGGCCGAGGCGAAGCTGACGGAGGCCGCCGGGGCACGGTCCGAGCAGCACTGGGCCGATGCGACGTCCCGGCTGGGTACGGTCCGGGCCCTGCTCAACGCGACCGACGAGGCGGTGTCCGCCGCCGGCGACCGGCTGCAGCGGCTCGACGCGGTGGCCAAGAATCCGCAGGCCGAGATCGACCGCACCCGGTTCGCGATCCGCGACGCCCAGCGCCTCGCGATGGCCGGGCGGAACACGCCCGACCCGCGCCATGCCCGCCCGCTGGACGACGCGGTGGCGCGGCTGGACCGGGCGGTCGCCGGGCTCGACGGGCGCCACCCCGACTACTGGCACTTCCTCACCGAGACGGAGGCCGTCCGGCAGACGGCGAACCGGGTGGTCTCCGCGATCCGCGAGGAGCTGGGGGGCGGCGCCTGACGCGACACCCGGTCGACAGGCGCCGGCCAGCCCGACAAGCGCTGATTTGTCCACCGCGGCCGGCGGGCCGATCCTGGTAGTACGCAGCGGCTCCCGCCGAGGCGTCATGGCCGCATTCGGCCGAAGGAGGCCGTCATGGCCGCACCCGTCCTGCATCCCGCGCACCGACGCGGCACGCCCGTCCGCCGCAAGGCCATCCGCCTCGACGAACACCTGCCCGTCGATCACAGTCTCAGCCGCTTCTACCGTGTGGGGGCTGGCCTGATGGGCCTGCTGCTCCTCGCCTTCGGCATCCTGGGCCTCATCGACCGCATCGGCTTCTTCGACACCGGCGGCGACACGGTGGGGGGCCTCAACACCAACGGCGCGCTGAGCATCCTGTCCATCTGCGTCGGGCTGCTGCTCTTCGTCGGCATGGTCATCGGCGGAAACTTCGCCTCGACCCTGAACATGGTCCTGGGCATCGCCTTCATCGTCAGCGGCTTCGTGAATCTGGCTCTGCTGGACAGCAGCATGAACTTCCTGGCCTTCCAGATGCAGAACGTCCTGTTCAGCTTCATCGCCGGGCTGCTGCTCATGACGTTCGGCATGTACGGGAGGGTCAGCGGCGGCCTGGCGCACGACAATCCCTACTGGCGGGCCCGCCACCCCGAGGAGGTCGCACGGCAGGAGCGCCGGGCTCCCGGTCCGATGCCCGAGGTCACTAAGGGCAAGAGGATCTAACCTGGGGCCATGCCCCGTTACGAGTACCGCTGCCGCCCCTGTGGCGAGACCTTCGAACTGAGCCGCCCCATGGCCGAGTCGTCCGATCCCGCCTCCTGCCCCGCCGGGCACGAGGACACCGTGAAACTGCTCTCCACCGTGGCGGTGGGTGGCTCGGCCTCCTCCGCACCGGCCTCCGCGCCCGCGGGCGGCGGCGGTTGCTGCGGTGGCGGCTGCTGCGGCTGACCCGAGGCACCCCGCCACCTCTCGCGCGGGCAGGAGCGGCGCCCCCGCTACGTCCTGCGCGAGAGCGTCAGCCCGTCCGACACGGTCAGCAGCACGCTGTCCATCCGGGCATCGGCGGCCACATGGTCGTTGAAACCCCTGATGGCAGCGGTGTCCCCGGTGGCCAGCGGATCGGTGACACCTCCGTGGAAGAGGACGTTGTCGGTGACGACGAGGCCGCCGGGGCGCATCCTGGGGACCAGTTCCTCCCAGTACGCGATGTAGTTGCCCTTGTCCGCGTCCAGGTACGCCATGTCGATGTGCGGCTCGTCCGGCATCGCGCGCAGGGTGTCCAGCGCGGGCGCGATCCGCAGGTCGATCCGGTCGGCGACACCCGCCTTCTTCCAGGCCTCCAGGCCGTACGCCGTCCACTCCTCGGAGATGTCGCAGGCGATCAGCACCCCGTCGGCGGGCAGCGCCCGGGCCATCGACAGCGCCGAGAAGCCGGTGAACGTACCGACCTCGACGATGTGCCTGGCACCGGTCAGCCTGACGAGGAAGGCGAGCAGCGGCCCCTGCTCCTGCGCCGACTGCATTTGGGCCACACCCGGCAGCTCGGCGTAGGTCGTCTCCACCAGCTCCTGCTGCACCGCGTCCAGCGGAGGGTTGTGGGCCAGCGTGTACGCGTACAGCTCGTCGGTGATCTTGGTGCTGTTGCCTTTGGTCATCGGCGTCTCCTCGGTTCGCGGTGTCCCTCACCAGCTTGCCGAGGAGCACGTCCTGCGTCGATCAGCGACCCGCCCGCCGGGGGTCTGCCGCGCGCAGGAAACGCCGCAGGATCTCCTCTCCCGCGGCGCCGCCCCGCTCCCGGAGCACCTCGGTGTTGGGTGCTCCCCAGCCGCAGTCGGCGAGCTCGCCGTGGCCCGGACGCCAGGCCCGGTCGGCGGCGAGCAGCAGGTCGGCGTCCAGGAGCGAGTCACCGGCGGCGAGCGTCAGCGTGGCACCGCACCGGCGGGCCACCTCCTGCATCGCGGCGCTCTTGGTGAGCGGCTTGGGTACGGCGTAGACCTTGCGGCCCTGGAGGGAGACGGTCCATCCCTTGGCGTCCGCCCAGGCGGACAGCTCCTTCACCCAGCCCTCGGGAAGGGCGGCACGGTCGACGACGAGGTAGGCGAAGAGGTCCTCGGCGACCCGGTCCTTGAGCAACCAGGCAGGGTCGGCAGAGGACTGGAGATGGGCCCGGACCTCGGCGAGGGAGGCGCACTCGCCGGCGATCCGGCGGAGCACGTGGTCGTGCCAGTCGGGGTCGAGGACGCCGTCGACGAGGATGTGTCCGCCGTTGGCGCAGATGGCGTAGCGGGGGGCGGGGCCGGGCAGGTGGATGCGCCCGTACTGCTCCCGGGTACGGGTGGTGGCCGGGACGAACACCGTGGTGCGGGCCAGTTCGTCGAGCAGCGCGGCGGCCGTCTCCGTCATGTAGCAGAGGGGTGCGTGGCCGTACACCTCCACGCAGAGCAGGCGCGGGGCCTGCTCGTCCGGCATCGTCAGCTGGAGGGACCCCGCCGAGTAGATGAGGGTGCGGTCGAGGTCACTGGCCACCAGCGTCACGGGGCCGCCCGGGGTGGCGTGCGCAGCGGCGCTCAGGGGCTCGGTCACGGGTCCGTCCAGAGGTGTGTTCACGGGCGTCTCCACGGTTTCGCTCACTTCCCCTTCACCGTCGTGCCGTCCGCGCCGGTGGCGCCGCGGGTGTACTTGGGGTGGATCAGCCCGACGCAGGTGTACGGGAGTTCTCCGACCTCCTCGACGGGCACGCCGCGCTGCTCGGCGAGCAGCCGTACGTGGTCGAGGTCGGCACCGGCCCCCCGCTTGGCCAGGATCTTCCAGGGGACGCGCCGCAGCAGCACCCGCGTCGTCTCGCCGACACCGGGCTTGACCAGGTTCACGTCGTGGATGCCGTACTCCTCGCTGATCCGCTCGACGGCCCCCCATCCTTCCCAGGTGGGGGCGCGGTCCGCGGCGAGCAGTTCCTTGGCCTCGGCGTCCACGGCGTCGGCGACCTCGTCGAAGCGGGCGGCGACGGTGTCGAGGAACAGGCCGGAGACGTCGGTGCCGGCGAGTTCCCGGTAGAACTTCGCGCCGTGGAAGTCGTGCGGCCCGACCAGGTCCGCGCGCAGGACCGTTCGGGAGATCAGCCCGGACACGGTCGAGTTGAGGCAGGCGGACGGGATGAGGAAGTCCTCGCGCGTCCCGTACGTCCGTACGCAGCCGCCGGGGTCGGCCAGTACGGCGATCTCCGGGTCGAAGCCCTCGAAGTCCTCCAGCGCCGCCGCGAGTTCGCGGGTGATGGCACCCTTCCCGGTCCACCCGTCGACGAAGACGACGTCCGCCGGGTCGTGGTGCGCGGCGAGCCAGCGCAGGGCGTTGGCGTCGATGCCACGGCCCCGGACGATGGAGACGGCGTAGTGCGACAGGTCGAGGCCGTGCCGGTGCCGGGCCCATCGGCGCATGAGGACGCCGACGGGGGTACCGGCCCGGGCGAGGGAGACCAGGACGGGGCGGGGACCCCGCTCGGCGAGGACCGTCTCGGTGACAATGCCGACGGCCCGCGCGATGCGGGCCGCCGAGGTGTCCAGAGCGGCCTTGAACAGTTCCTGGTACTGCGCGCTGGGCTGGTATTCGACGGGCAGTGATTCGGCGTAGTGGGCGCCCCCGCTCTGGATCGCCTCCTCACGCTCCTCGGTGGGAGCCTCCAGGCGGGTGTCCGAGAGGTCCTGGAGGAGCCAGCCGACGTCCTCCGCGGCGTAGGAGGAGAAGGCGGGACCCCGGAGGGGTTCGGGCAGCATGGCATCTTCCTGCCTGTGCGAGGTCGGCGTCCGGACCGTGTCTGCGTCCGGCGTCGGAACCCTGTCGGCGGCCGGCGTCGGAACGTACGACGGAACGACCGCGAGCAGCACCTGGTCGGTGTGGCCGGCCAGCCGTGCCAGCAGTCCGTCGGGGGCGTGCAGCGCCGGGGTGTCTGCGGTGGAGTCGACGACGGCGACGACGGCGTCGAAGCCGGCCCCCGCCACGTTGTAGGCGTACCGGTCGCCCGGCCCGTCCGCGGGGTCGTCGTGGGCGGGGAAGACGAGACGGCTGCGTATCGCGTAGCCGGGGTCGTCGACGGCGAGGACGGGTGAGCGGGTGGTGGTGGAGTAGCGGACGTCGGCCGTGCCGGCGTCCTCCAGCGCGGTGGCCAGGCGCAGCGGCGCGTACATCAGCTCCTCGAAGCCGAGGACGAGCACCCGCCGGGCATCGCCCAGGGCGTCGGCGATGCGGCCTGCCATGGCCGGGAGTGCGGCTTCCAGGGCCGCCCGGTGGGCGGGGGTGAAGCCGTGGCGCGCGCCGTCGGGCACACCGGCGGGCCAGTCGAGGGTGACGCGTGCGGGGGCGGACCGCGGCGCCGGCGGTTCGCCCACGGTGTCGCCGGCCTCGTGCGCGGCGACCAGGCTCCGGCCCTTCTCCAGGACCCCGTCCGGCAGACGCACGGTGCCACGGGCGCGGGCCACCAGGTCGACGCGGGCTCCGATCTCCTCGGCGAAGCCGGCGAGCCGTCCCCGGTCGGCCTCGGACCGCATGTCCACCAGGGCGACGATGACGTACCGGTCCCGTGGGTAGCGGGCGTGGAGGGCCCTGATGGTGTTGAGCACGGTGTTGCCGGTGGAGAACTCGTCGTCGACCAGGACCAGCGGCGAGCCCTGCGCTCCGGCGGCCAGCAGGTCGGGGTCCTCGGGCAGCAGCAGGTGGGAGGTGGCGTGCGAGTGCGCCTCCTCGAAGCCGCCCGCCTGTGCGACCCCGGTGACGGGGCGCCGCGTCGAGTGGAGGTACGGGGCCACCCCCAGTCCGTCCGCGACGGCGTGGCCGAGGCCGGTGGCCGTCTCCGCGTAGCCGAGGACGACCGCGCGGCGGGCCTCCGCCTCGCCCAGGAGGTCGCGCACCCGCTCGCCGAGCTCGAAGCCCACGCCGTGGACGACGGACGGCCGCTGCGGCACGTGCTTGCCCAGGACGTTCGACACGAGCAGATGAGCCCGCTTGGGGTTGCGGCGCAGGGCGAGGCCCAGCAGCTCCCGGATCTCCCCGCCGCCGGCGAGTTCGACCCCGAGCCGCCCCGCGACCCAGTCACCCGACCACTCCACGTCCACTGCCTCTTCCTCCCGTTGGGGCTCGTTCGCCCGCCCGCGCTCGTCCATGTCCGCGCTCAGCTCGTCACACCGGCGGCCAGGAGTTCCACGAAGCCGACGTCCTCACGCGCGACGCCGAACACTTCGGCCCGTTGCAGGGTCCGCTCGGCCCAGGCGCGGTGCGGCTTCACTTCGTTCATCTTGTTCGTGTACGCGGAGCGCAGCACTCCGCCGCCGCCCCGCTCGGGTCGCAGGATGTCCTGTGCGTCGGTGTACTCCTCGTGGCTGACGACGGACAGCGCGTGCACGGGCAGGACGTGCGACGGGTGGATGCAGGTCTTGCCGAGCAGCCCGTTGGCCCGGTCCAGCTCGATCTCGCGCAGCAGCCCGTCGAGGTCGTGCTCGATGAGTGCCGTACGCAGCTCCTCGGCCTGTCCCATGAAGGGGCTGCGGCGCAGCTGGGGCTTGAACATGCGCTCCTGGAGGCGGAAGTACTCCCAGACGGGCCCGGTGATGGTGAAGCCGGTGCCGTCCGACCTGCCCAGCACGTTGACGACGTCGCCGATGACGGCGCCGACGATCTGGACGTCGTACGCCGTCATGTCGGGGGCCCGGCGCAGACCGTAGGCGGAGCAGAAGTCGGTGACGCCGAGCCGCAGCGCGAGGATCCGCCGACGGTACTTGTCGACGGTGCGGGCGATTCCCTGGAGTGTCTCGCCCCTGGTTTCCAGGTGCAGCAGCTCGGGCGACTCGAGGACGGGCATGGCGAAGAGCCGGTGCCCGCTGTCCGCTTCGGCCGCGGTCAGAGCTTCCAGGAAGAGCTCGCCCCGCTCCTCCGTGAATTTGGGTAGTACGAATCCGGACAACAATCGGACGGAGCTTCCGAGCCGCCGCACGAGGTCGGTGATCTGCTCCGGTTCGCGGACCCTGACGAAGAGCAGCGGCACATCGGCGTTCCGCGCGTCGAGATCGGCGAACTGCCGGACCAGGTTGGCCTCGGCGCCGACCACTTCGGCGTCGTCGATGGAATCCTCCAGGCAGAGCACCATGGAGACGACGCCCTGCCCGGTCTGCTTGATCACGTCGTCCGCGAGCCTGGGCCGCGTCGCGGGGCTGTAGAGCGTGGCACCCAGAGCCACCGACAGCAGGTGGGAGGAGGAACCCGCGTCGAATTCGCACGGCTCCCTGAAGAACAGACTCTCCCGGACAGCCGGCGAGATGTGCCCGAAATGACGCATGTGATTCCCCCGTACTGCCATAGAGACGGATAAACGTATGGCCGGTAATAGTACGTTCGGGCGGGTGTCGCCGGTTCCCCGGCCATGTGAACTTCGGGTGTCCCCGGCGTATCTCACACTCCGCACGGCGCGCCTGCGTGCTCCCCTCGAACCATGACCGGCCTACTGTTCCGTACCCCCGCGTTGTCCGGACGCCCCTCCAGCAGGCAGGATGACCGCCATGACGCACGCGATGCTGAAGGGCTCGAACGTCCCTCTCGACGCCATGGCCGTACGGGCCGTGCTGCGCTGGACCCCTGGCGCCGGAGTCCCCGACGTGGACGCCTCCGCCCTGTTGATCGATCCCTCCGGCCGGGTGCGTTCCGACGAGGACTTCGTCTTCTACAACCAGCCGCGGCACCCTTCGGGCCTCGTGCGGCGTCTGCCCAAGCGCAGCGGTCCCGAGGGTCTCACGGACACGATCGAGGCTGACCTCTCCTCGCTCGACCCCTCCGTGGCCCAGGTGGTCATCGCCGCGTCCTGCGACGAGGCGGCGTTCGAGCGGGTCACGGACCTGCGGATATCGCTGTACGACGCTGCGTCCGCCGACGGTGAGCCGCTCGCGGTCTTCGACGTACGGGCCGAGACCGGCGAGGAGACCGCCGTCATCTGCGGCGAGCTGTACCGGCGCGGTGACGGCTGGAAGTTCCGGGCGGTGGGGCAGGGATACCCGACGGGCCTCGTCGGACTGGCGACCGCCTTCGGCATCTCGGTGGACGAGGCCGAGGCGGCCTCGGAGCCGGGCCCGGCGGCGGTGCCCGGCGCTCCCGACCCGTCCGAGCCCTTCCCTCCGGCACCGGACACCCCCGCACCGGACTCGCAGGCCACGGTCCAGCACCAGCAGCCCGCCTACGGCTATCCACAGCCGCCCGTGGCGCCCCAGCCCGCCTACGGGTACCCGCAGCCGCCCACGGCGGCCCCCCAGCCCGCCTACGGCTATCCCCAGCCCGCGGCCCAGCCGGCGTACGGCTACCCGCAGCCCGCGGCGGCAGCGGCACACGCCGCCGACCCGAATTTCGTGCTCCCCCCGCAGGGCCCGCAGTTCCTCCGGTCGTGAACCGGAGGCGCGGCCGCCCTTCCCGGCGGGCACTCAGGCCCGCGTCTTGTAGCCGCGTCCCCACTGCATGCCGAAGCCGTACATCCGGTCCAGTTCGGACTGGAAGCCGTACACGAACTTCACCTCGCGGCGCACGATCAGCTCGCCCTTGACGTTCTCCACCGTGAAGACCGCGCAGGAGCGGGCCTGCGGGGCCCGTTCGTCCAGCTCGATCTCGATGCGCGGGCCGTTGCCCGGGTAGAGCGTCACCTTGGCGTGCGTACGGTCGAACGCCGGGGTCTGGTCGTAGATGTACACGAAGAACAGCAGCCGCTTGATCTCGTCGCGCTTGTCGAGGTTCACATAAACGGTCTCGCCCGACGGAGCCCCGAAACGGTCGTCGCCGCTGAGCCTGATGTACGGCGCTGTGTTCAGGTCGCCGATGAGGTTGCCCAGGGGCTGCACGACGCCCTTGGTCCCGTCCGCCAGTTCGTACATGCAGCCCAGGTCGAGGTCTACGTTGACCATGCCCTGGGTGTGCGCCTGGACGACGTCGGGCTGGAAGAGCTTCAGCGGACGCAGCAGCCGGCCGCTCTGCCGCGACCTGCCGCCGATGTCCGACGTACGCATCCGCCAGGACAGGTTGACGCGCAGATTGCCCGACAGCGCGCCCTGTTTGTTCAGAGAGACCGTGGCGTTCCGCTTGGAGAGCACGATCGCGTTCGTCGCGGAGTTACCCGACTCGAACTGCGACGCCCGCCGCGGAAACAGGCCGTCCCAGAAGGCCATCCCAACCCCCACATGTATCGGTAAGTACCGCCCGCCCCTGCTGTACGGCCCACACCACTGCGGGGCGGCCACCGGGCCGGGTCCGGGTGTTCCCGGAGAACCGCCGCCGTGGGCCGCCCCGCAGAGAGAGCGTTCCTCAATCCCTACCGGGTCACACCCCGGAGGAGACTTCCGCCTTGGAATCGGTGCCGTCGCCGCCGTCGCCGCCGGCCGCCGCAAGCCGCTTGTTGCGCCGGACCGAGGACCAGAAGGACCAGCCGATCAGCACGACGCCGACGAGACCGGTGATGATCTCGTTGATCTCGTGCTGGATGGTGACGAGGAGGATGACCGACAGTGCGCCGATCGCGTAGTGCGCGCCGTGCTCCAGGTAGACGTAGTCGTCCAGGGTGCCCTGGCGGACCAGGTACACGGTGAGCGAACGGACGTACATGGCGCCGATACCGAGGCCGAGGGCCATCAGCACGATCTCGTTGGTGATGGCGAAGGCGCCGATGACGCCGTCGAACGAGAAGGACGCGTCCAGGACCTCGAGGTAGAGGAACATGAAGAACGCCGCCTTGCCGGCGAGGACCACCGCGGAGGGGGACTTGCCCGCCTTCCTGGCTTCTTCCTCCGCCTCGTGTTCGCGCTCCTCCTCCTCCTCGAGCTTGTTCTCGAAGAATCCGGAGAGACCGCCGACGACGAGGTAGGTGATCAGACCGGCGATGCCCGAGAGCATGACGGTCTCCGCCTTGTTCGCGTGGCCGCCACCGTGCTGGTGGGCCTGGGTCGCGAAGGTCATCGCCGTGATCATCAGGATGATCAGCGCGACGCAGACCGACAGCATGTCGACCTTGCCGAGCTTGGCGAGCGGGCGCTCGAGCCAGCCGAGCCACTTGATGTCACGGTCCTCGAAGATGAAGTCGAGGAAGATCATGAGCAGGAACATGCCGCCGAACGCAGCGATGGACGGGTGGGCGTCCGTCACCAGTTCCTTGTACCGGTCAGGGTCGTTGAACGAGAGGTCGATGGCCTCGATGGGACCGAGCTGGGCACTGATGGCCACGATCACGACGGGGAAGACCAGCCGCATACCGAAGACCGCGATGAGCACACCGACGGTGAGGAAGATCTTCTGCCAGAAGGCACTCATCTTCTTCAGGATTCCGGCGTTGATCACCGCGTTGTCGAAGGACAGCGAGATCTCCAGGATCGACAGGATCGCGACGATGCCGAATGCCTGCCACCCCCCGTAGAACACCGCTGCGACCAGACCGAGCGCGGTAACCGCGAACGACCAGCCGAAGGTTTTCAGAACCACTGGCTACCCCATCATGTGTGTACGGGTCTCCCCCGGTGAGTACGGGGCTCCACCGCGCAGTGCGCGGCTTTACGAAACGTTGACCCCGAAGTCTAGAGCGATGCCCCGGAGCCCCGACGCGTACCCCTGTCCGACTGCACGGAATTTCCACTCCCCGCCGTACCGGTAGAGCTCACCGAAGATCATCGCGGTCTCCGAGGACGCGTCCTCGCTGAGGTCGTACCGCGCCAGTTCCTGGCCGTCCGCCTGGTTCACCACGCGGATGAAGGCGTTGCTCACCTGACCGAAGCTCTGCCCGCGATTGTCGGCGTCATGGATCGAGACCGGGAAAAGGATCTTGTCGCAGTGCGCCGGGACCTGAGCGAGGTTCACTATGACCGACTCGTCGTCGCCCTCGCCCTCACCCGTGAGGTTGTCACCGGTGTGCTCGACGGAGCCGTCGGGGCTGGTGAGGTTGTTGTAGAAGACGAACCACTCGTCGCCGAGGACCCGGCCCGACTGGCACAGCAGTGCGCTGGCGTCGAGGTCGAAGTCGGCTCCCGTCGTGGATCGTGCGTCCCAGCCGAGCCCGACCATCACCTGAGTGAGATTGGGTGCGGCCTTGGAGAGGGAGACGTTGCCTCCCTTGGCGAGCGTGACGCCCATGGTGTGTCCTCCCCGAGTCGTTGGACGGTCTTCCGGCTCGGCACGGACGCCTGACGGACGCGGGGTGCCCTGCCGAGACGTCCGGCGCCGCACGGGGTGCGGCGCCGGACGTGATGGGTCCTGATGTGTCCGGAGGATCCTCCGGACCTGCTCAGACGTTGACGCCGAAGTCCTGCGCGATACCGCGCAGACCCGAGGCGTACCCCTGGCCGATGGCGCGGAACTTCCACTCCGCGCCGTTGCGGTAGAGCTCGCCGAAGACCATGGCGGTCTCCGTCGAGGCGTCCTCGCTGAGGTCGTAGCGGGCGAGCTCGCTGTTGTCCGCCTGGTTCACCACGCGGATGTACGCGTTGCGCACCTGGCCGAAGCTCTGCTGCCGGCTCTCGGCCTCGTAGATCGAGACCGGGAAGACGATCTTGTCGACATCGGCCGGGACACCGGCGAGGTTGACCTTGATGACCTCGTCGTCGCCCTCGCCCTCACCGGTGGTGTTGTCACCGGTGTGCTCGACCGAGCCGTCGGGGCTCTTGAGGTTGTTGAAGAAGACGAAATTCCCGTCGCTTCCGACCTTGCCCTCGGCGTTCGTCAGCAGCGCGCTGGCGTCGAGGTCGAAGTCACCGCCGGTGGTGGTCCGGGCATCCCAGCCCAGACCGACGATGACCGCCGTCAGGTTCGGCGCGGCCTTGGTCAGCGAGACGTTGCCGCCCTTGCTGAGGCTGACTCCCACGAGTCCTCCAAAAGTTTTGAGAGGGCCGGCAGACACCAGCACCCCCGTCGTGCGTTGGCATCGGATCAACGATTGGATCCTAGTGACCGGTTCCCGGCGAAAACAGGCTTTTGGCCGGTCGCCGCCAGGAGATCCCCTGATACGGCGGGCCGCAAACCCCGGATCCGCGCATCCCGGACCCCGCATCACGCGCGGGGCGGCCGGGGGCGCCCGGGAGAACGGACGCGGCCGGTCCCCCGGCCGCCTCGGATCAGATCGAGTCGAGTGCCTTGATGTAGTCGTTCAGGTCCCGCGCGTCCGGCAGGCCGTTGACGACGGTCCAGCGGACGACGCCCTGCTTGTCGATGACGAACGTGCCGCGCACCGCGCAGCCCTTCTCCTCGTCGAAGACGCCGTAGGCCCGCGAGGTCTGCCCGTGCGGCCAGAAGTCCGAGAGCAGCGGGTACTCGAGGCCCTCCTGCTCGGCGAAGACGCGCAGCGTGTGGATCGAGTCGTTGGAGACGGCGAGCAGCTGGGTGTCGGCGTTCTCGAACCTCGGCAGCTCGTCGCGGAGCGCGCACAGCTCCCCCGTGCACACGCCGGTGAAGGCGAAGGGGTAGAAGAGCAGCACCACGTTCTTGGCGCCGTCGGAACCCTGGAAGTCGGAGAGCCTCACGGTTCGTCCGTGGTTGTCCTTCAGCTCGAAATCCGGAGCCTGCGTGCCGACCTCGATCGCCATGTGAAACGCGTCCCTTCGCGAACGTCGCACTTACCCGGCCTGGGCCGTCCGGGTGAGACCCACCCTACGCAGCGTCCCCCGCGAAGCGTCGGCAGGCCCGTACGCACACGTGCAAAGGCCCCCGGCGGTGGGGTGCCGTCGGGGGCCTCGGGTGATGTAGAAGAGCTCTCAGCGCTTGGCCGGGGCCCCCTTGGGGGTGACCAGACGGCTGCCCGTCCAGTCCTTGCCCGCACTGATGCTCTTGGTCTGGGCGAGACCAGCTGTCTGGGCAGCCTCGTTGATGTCGCTCGGCTCGACGTATCCGTCTCGGCCGGTCTTGGGCGTCAGCAGCCAGACCGCCCCACCGTCCTCGATCAGACCAATGGCATCCACCAGCGCGTCCGTAAGGTCGCCGTCCTCGTCGCGGAACCAGAGCAGGACGACGTCAGCGACGTCGTCGTAGTCCTCGTCGACGAGTTCCTGGCCGATTGTGGCCTCAATGCCCTCACGGAGCTCCTGCTCGACGTCGTCGTCGTAGCCGATCTCCTGGACCACCTGTCCGGGTTCGAACCCAAGCCTTGCGGCCGTGTTGGTCCGTTCCTCCGCGTGGTCCGCGGTCGCGCTCACGGGTTGCCTCCTGATCATGTTTCGGAAAATGCTTCAGCCACGCGCGTGCGCGGGGCGTTGGCCGTAGTCCACACGGGCTCGGCGAATCGCGCAAGTACCCGGCGTCCGAGACCGCCTAAACGGTGACGTTCCCTGCCACGTCGCCGCAACTACCGGCATGTCTCCTGCGGGGCCCGAAGTGGTGTCCGGGCCCTTTACGTCCTTCCTCAGCTTATGCCGTATCGATCCGCCATTCGGATTCGAACGGGCTTTGGGAACGCTTGGCCGGGTTGGGCGTATGGTTGCGGTTTGGGCGGGACCGCCCTCGTACTGCTGATACTCGTTCCCGGACACGCCGCTCGGGAACCTTGTGTTACCCCACAGTAGAGATGACGTTTGCGGTCCTCGCGGTACACGATGGAGGCGGCGTACAGCAGCCATCCCGGGGGCACGTTTCCCGCAACCAGGCCCCGAAGAGCACCACCGAACAGCGAAGGAACAGCGTGGCTTCCGGATCCGATCGCAACCCGATCATCATTGGCGGCCTTCCGAGCCAGGTCCCGGACTTCGATCCTGAAGAGACCCAGGAATGGCTCGACTCCCTCGACGCCGCCGTCGACGAGCGCGGCCGCGAGCGGGCCCGCTATCTGATGCTCCGGCTCATCGAGCGTGCGCGCGAGAAGCGCGTGGCCGTGCCCGAGATGCGCAGCACCGACTACATCAACACGATCGCCACGAAGGACGAGCCCTTCTTCCCCGGCGACGAGGAGATCGAGCGCAAGGTCCTCAACGCGACGCGGTGGAACGCCGCGGTGATGGTCTCCCGGGCCCAGCGTCCGGGGATCGGTGTCGGCGGTCACATCGCCACCTTCGCTTCCTCCGCCTCGCTGTACGACGTGGGCTTCAACCACTTCTTCCGCGGCAAGGACGACGGCCTGGGCGGCGACCAGATCTTCTTCCAGGGGCACGCGTCCCCGGGGATCTACGCCCGCGCCTTCCTGCTCGACCGGCTGAGCGAGGCCCAGCTCGACGGCTTCCGCCAGGAGAAGTCGAAGGCCGGGCACGCGCTGTCCAGCTACCCGCACCCGCGGTCGATGCCGGACTTCTGGGAGTTCCCGACCGTCTCGATGGGTCTCGGCCCGCTCGGCGCGATCTACCAGGCGCGGATGAACCGCTACATGGAGGCGCGCGGCATCGCCGACACCTCCAAGTCGCACGTCTGGGCCTATCTGGGTGACGGCGAGATGGACGAGCCGGAGTCGCTCGGCCAGCTGTCCATCGCCGCCCGCGAGGGCCTGGACAACCTCACCTTCGTGGTGAACTGCAACCTGCAGCGCCTCGACGGCCCGGTGCGCGGCAACGGCAAGATCATCCAGGAGCTGGAGTCGCAGTTCCGCGGCGCCGGCTGGAACGTCATCAAGCTGGTCTGGGACCGCAGCTGGGACCCGCTGCTCGCGCAGGACCGCACGGGCATCCTGGTCAACAAGCTGAACACCACCCCGGACGGCCAGTTCCAGACGTACGCCACCGAGACGGGCGCGTACATCCGCGATCACTTCTTCGGTGACGACCCGCGGCTGCGCGACATGGTCAAGGACATGTCCGACCAGCAGATCCTGCACCTGGGGCGCGGCGGCCACGATCACCGGAAGGTCTACGCGGCGTACGCGGCGGCCAAGGCCCACAAGGGTCAGCCGACCGTCATCCTGGCGCAGACGGTCAAGGGCTGGACGCTCGGGCCGAACTTCGAGGGCCGCAACGCGACCCACCAGATGAAGAAGCTCACGGCGGACGACCTCAAGCGCTTCCGTGACCGCCTGCACATCCCTATCGCGGACAAGCAGCTGGAGGACGGCAACCCGCCGTACTACCACCCGGGCCGCGACTCGGAGGAGATCCAGTACATGCACGACCGCCGCCAGGGTCTGGGCGGCTACGTCCCGACGCGTGTGGTGCGGTCGAAGCCACTGCCCCTTCCCGACGAGAAGGCGTACGCGACCGCGAAGAAGGGCTCGGGCCAGCAGTCGATCGCCACGACGATGGCGTTCGTCCGTGTGCTGAAGGACCTCATGCGGGACAAGGAGATCGGCAAGCGTTTCGTGCTGATCGCCCCCGATGAGTACCGCACGTTCGGCATGGACGCGTTCTTCCCGAGTGCGAAGATCTACAACCCGCTGGGTCAGCAGTACGAGTCGGTCGACCGTGAGCTCCTGCTCGCGTACAAGGAGTCGCCGACCGGCCAGATGCTGCACGACGGCATCTCGGAGGCGGGCTGCACCGCCTCGCTGATCGCCGCGGGTTCGGCGTACGCCACGCACGGTGAGCCGCTCATCCCGGTGTACGTCTTCTACTCCATGTTCGGTTTCCAGCGGACCGGCGACCAGTTCTGGCAGATGGCCGACCAGCTGTCGCGCGGCTTCGTGCTGGGCGCGACGGCCGGCCGCACTACGCTGACCGGTGAGGGCCTCCAGCACGCGGACGGCCACTCGCAGCTGCTCGCCTCGACGAACCCGGCCTGCGTCTCCTACGACCCGGCGTTCGGGTACGAGATCGCGCACATCATGAAGGACGGCCTGCGCCGGATGTACGGCGAGGACTCCGAGGACGTCTTCTACTACCTCACCGTCTACAACGAGCCGATCCAGCACCCGGCCGAGCCCGCCGACGTGGACGTCGAGGGCATCCTCAAGGGCGTGCACCGCTACCGCAGCGGCGAGAAGGGCCAGATCCCGGCCCAGATCCTGGCGTCCGGTGTGGCGGTCCCGTGGGCGGTCGAGGCCCAGCAGATCCTCGCCGACGAGTGGAACGTGAAGGCGGACGTGTGGTCGGCGACCTCCTGGAACGAGCTGCGCCGTGAGGCAGTGGAGGTGGAGCGCCACAACCTGCTCCACCCCGAGGAGGAGCAGCGCGTCCCGTACGTGACGGAGAAGCTCTCCGGCTCCGAGGGCCCGTTCGTGGCGGTGTCGGACTGGATGCGTTCCGTGCCCGACCAGATCGCGCGCTGGGTGCCCGGCGCGTACCAGTCGCTGGGTGCGGACGGCTTCGGTTTCGCGGACACCCGGGGTGCGGCCCGCCGCTTCTTCCACATCGACGCGCAGTCGATCGTGCTCGCGGTGCTGACCGAGCTGGCGAAGGAAGGCAAGATCGACCGTTCGGCGCTGAAGACCGCGCTCGACCGCTACGAGCTGCTGGACGTGGCCGCAGCCGGCCCCGGCCCGGCCGGCGGTGACGCGTAGGGAACACACAGTTCCGGAAGAAGGGCGGCGGGCCCGAGGGGCCGCCGCCCTTCGGCGTCCCCGGATCCCTCGTCAGGCCCTCAGCTCTCCCAGATCTTGAAGGCCCTGACCGTGTACGGCGACCGGGGCACCCAGGTGCCGCCACCCGGGTACGTCTCGAACTCGCCGGTCTCCGCGCACTCGGCCGACTGGAAGGTCGTGACCGGGCGCCCGGTGCGGTTGACGAGCGCCTGGGCGCTGCGGCCGGCCGGGAGCGGGACGCAGCTCTCGATGTCGACGGTGGACAACTCGTGGGCCTGCCTGGCTCCCGAGAAGTCGGGCTTCGCCCACAGGCAGAGCTGCCCGGCGCCGCACGGCGCGAGACCGGCAGGTGCGGCCCGCGGTGCGCTGCGGGCGCTTTCCTGCGTGGTGGCCGCGCGGTGGGCGGCCGGTGCGGCGGCGCCCGAGGACAGGGCGGTGGCCGGGACGAGTGCGGTGGCCGCCAGGGTGGCGGCGAGGACGGTGGTGCGCATGGTGGATCAACCCCCGTGGTCGAGCGAGCCGGGCGGCTCGCCATGTCCGCACTCTGACCTGCGGAAGCGCGGGCCGGGAAGGGGCCGGGCAGCGGACCACCCTGATAGGCGACAGCCCCGCCGGGACGTCCGACGGGGCTTTTTGATGCGCTGTGTTGACGCGGGGGCTCGGGGCCGCCCGGGGGCGGTCCGGATGTCGCCGGCGGGCTCGCCTGAGACGTGCACCCGTCCCCGCCCGGGTGTTGGCCCCGCGCTCGGCACGCATGCGGACCGGGCGGCGACCGCCGTGCCGGTACCGGCGGCCGAGGAAGCCGGGCTCGCGCGCGACACGAACGTGTCATGGGCGACACCCGTGATCGTCGCTCCGCTCTCCGGCGGGGTGCCCCCGCTCCCTCACGGGGATGCGTCAACGTCCCATCGAAGGCGCCCCTTTCGAGGTAATGCGTCGAGCCTTCACGCGCACCTGAGCCACTCCCACGCAGAGGCATAAAAGGAACATAACGACTAACTCCGGATGCGGGGCCACCGGATGGCCGAATCGCCCCCCGGCACACGCCTCCCTACGCGGCGGCACGCATCGACCCGTAGCGGCGTGCCGCTCCGCCGGTCGCGGAGCGTGAAGGGCGCACCGAGGCGAGTCCGCGCCCCCGGACGGCCGTAGCCGCGTCGCCCGGGGGCGGCACGACCGGCCGAGGGGCCGACGGAAGAACCCGGGAGCGGACGCACGGCGGGAGTCGGCCGAACTCCACCTGAAGCGGCCCGGACCTGCGCTTCCGGGGAGCCGAGGCATTACGCGGGCGCACCTTTACACGAACCGGACGACTGTGCCGCACCCCTCACCGGCTCCGCATGGCCGAACTCACAATGCCCCCGCTCCCCGGGCCATTTCGAGTGACCGGCGGGCCTCCGGCGCACCGCAGTGTGAATCCGGCGCACACGGAGAGTAGGAGACGGGCGGTCAATTCCCCGCGGTCGAGTGATCCGCGTCACCCCTGCGACGGCGCCGTGCGCACGTCTCCTAGGGTGGGGCGCAGTGACTTCCTTCGACTCCTCACCCACGCTCACCGTATGGCGCGCTCTGCTCGCCATCGCGGTCGTGTTCGTGATGCTGGCGACCACCGGGTGGACCGCCGTGCGTCATCAGCACGCAGCCGCGCCGCGCGAGACCGCGCTCTCTTCCTGGGCGAAGGACCGGATAGCTGGTCACGCCCTTCCTGACGTCAGCGCGCCCGCGAACCGGCTGGCTCACTTCTTCTCGACGCTCACGGCGGGCCAGCAGGTCGCTCTGACCGACAAGTACCCGCTGGTGGTGGGAAATCTGAACGGCGCACCGGTCACCCTGCGCTACCGGGCGAACCGTCACGCCCTGGAGCAGGCGGAACTGGCCGAGGAACAGCGGGCTCAGGACACGAAGCTCTCGCCGGACGGACGCCATCAGGCTGTGCTCCGACTGGACCGCTTCCGTTCCCTGCTCGCCGGTGACCGGCAGATCCTCACCTTCGACCCTTCGGGGCGCGGCCGGGCCGCCGAGGTGTTCGGCGACCTCGACGGGGCCGAGCGGGTCTCCGTCGTCGTGCCCGGCGTCGACACGAGTCTTCTGACGCTGGAGCGCACGGGCACCAAGAAGAACGCCGCGCCCGTCGGCATGGCGCAGTCGCTGTACGGCGCGGAGCGCTCGGCCCGTCCCGCTTCGCGTACGGCGGTCGTCGCGTGGGCCGACTACACGGCACCCGCCGGCATCGGCATGGACGCCGCGCTGGGCGGGCTCGCGACGGAAGGCGCGCTGCGGCTGAACGCCCTCGTCGAGGCGCTGCCCGGCACCTCGGACGTCTCGCTGTTCTGCCACAGCTACGGCTCCGTGCTGTGCGGTGTGGCCGCACACGAGCTGCCGTCCAGGGTGTCCGACATCGCGGTCGCGGGCAGTCCCGGGATGCGGGCGGACAGCGCCGAAGGGCTGAGGACGCGGGCCAGGGTGTGGGCGATGCGGGACGGTGACGACTGGATCGAGGACGTGCCGAACATGGAGGTCGGCGGGCTCGGGCACGGCGCCGATCCGGTCGACCCGTCCTTCGGCGCGCGGATCGTGTCGGCGAGCGGTGCGAGCGGGCACAGCGGCTATTTCGAGCCGGGTACGGAGAGCCTCAGCAACTTCGCCGCGATCGGTGTGGGTGCCTATGACTCGGTCAGCTGCGCGAGCACCGACGATGCGTGCCACCGGGAGATTTCCGGCGAGTCGGAGACCTGACGCGCGTAGAAATACGTCTGACGCGCGTAGAGAGCGGCGAACGGCCTGCCCGATTTCGCCAGTACCGAAGGGGGACGTCCGGGCCTGTGCCACATACGATGAGGCACATGGGTGATGTGCTGGCCGGAATTCATGCCACCTGGGAGTTCGACACCGACTCCGTGCTCATCCGCTTCGAACGGGGAATCCGCACACCGAGGCTCTTCCAGAGCCTGCGCGAACGCCGCATACCGTACGCGGCGTTGTCTTCGGTGACGCTGACCCCGGGCAAGCGGGGCACGGTGGTCCTGCACGCGGTGCCGAGACCCGGTGCCGATCCGCTGTTGGAGGCCGCGGCCGGACAGCTCAAGGAGAGCAGCGACCCCTACCGTCTGGTGCTGCCCGCCGAACGTGAGACGCTCGCCGAGTACTACGCCGATGAGCTTCGCGCCGTGCTCGGCCCCGAGGCATCCCGTCCGGCCGACGGTTTCCTGGTGACGGCCCCCGAGGCGCCGATGCACTTCAAGGCGTACGACGGCCGGGCCGGCTTCGACGGGTCCCTGGTCTCGTTCCGGTGGTTCTGGACGGGTGCGTCGAGCGCCAAGTGGAAGGCGGGCGACCAGGCGTTCCCCGTAGCGGACCTGGGTGGGGTCGAGTGGCGTTCACCCGAGGCGTTCGAGGGGTATCTCCGGCTGGTGCCACGGGGCACCGACGCGGGCGCCCCCGCACCGGATGCCGCCCCGGGCGCCGCGCAGCCGTCCGTGGGCCGGGCCCAGCCGGACCAGGACCCCGCCGCCGTCGTCTTCGGCCTGGGCTACGGACCGGTGCACGAGTCGCTGCCCTTCGCGGCGGCGGTCCTGGAGTCCGTGCGCCGGACCCAGTCGGTGCCCGTCGCCACGGCACCCGTCCCGGTGGGCGGCGCGAGGCGTGACCCGGCGGACATCGCCGAGCGGATGCACCACCTGGGGGACCTGCACCAGGCGGGGCTGGTCACGGACGCGGAGTACAGCGCGAAGAAGGCGGAGCTGCTCGCCGAGCTGTAGGCGGGCCCCGGGCCGTGTGCCGTCCGCATCGCGGTACCCGCCCCGGCCCCCTACCCGGGTACGGGGCCGGGGGCCGGCGCCCGGCCCTCGGGTATGACGCCGCGCGGCGCACTTGGTGCCTAGTCTGACCCGACCATGACCACGTCCCCTGCCGGCCCCCCGCCCGCCGACGGTCTGCTGAGCGCCGCCCGCCGCAATCTGCGCGAGCTCGCCCACGGTCTGTCCCACGCGTCCCATCCGCCGACCCCGCTGTTCGCCGGGTCGCCGCGCCGCTGGCTGCGGCTGCTGCCGTACGCCGTGGTGGTCGCGCTCACCGCCGTCTTCGTCCCCGTCACGATCCAGGTGCTGACGGGCGACTACGGGGTGCCCGGCCCACTCGCCGGAGCCCTCGCCGTCGGACAGGCCGCACCCCTGCTCATGCTGGCGCACCGGCCTCTGCAGGCCTGGTGGATCGTCTTCACCGCGGACGTCGTGGGCGCGCTGGTGATGCTGGGGCGGCCGGAGTACCAGGGCGTCATCTGGCCGTGGACCCCGCCGGCCACCGTCGGCTATCTGTTCGTGCTGCTGGCACTCGGCCTGCGGGAGAGCCGTCGCACGGTGATCGGAGTGTGGCTTGCGACGGGCGCGGCCGGGCTGCTGCTGGACCTGATCGCGCCCTCGCACCGGGACGGCAGCGCGCTTCTGCTGTTCGTCCTCGGCGGGGTGGTGCTGGTGATCGGGGCGGCGGTACGGGAGCGGAGCGAGGCCCAGCGACGGCTCGTCGAGCAGGAGACGATCAGCGAGGCCGAGCGGGCGCAGCGGACGCTGCTGGAGGAGCGCACCCGGATCGCCCGTGAGCTCCACGACGTGGTCGCGCACCACATGTCGGTGATCACCGTCCAGGCGGACTCGGCTCCGTACCGGATCGGGGGGATGTCCGAGGAGGTGCGGGCGGAGTTCGCGTCGATCGCGGCGGGCGCCCGGGAGTCCCTGACCGAGATGCGCCGGCTGCTGTCGGTGCTCCGCAGTGACGGCAGCCGGGGTGAGCTGGTCCCGCAGCCCGGTCTCGACCGGGTTCAGCAGCTGGTGGAGGCGACGGTGCGGGCGGGGCTCCCGGCCGAGTTGTCGATGGCGGCGGACGTGGCGGAGGCGGTGGAGCGGGGCGGGGTACCGCAGGCGGTGGATCTGACGGCGTACCGCATCGTGCAGGAGGCGCTGGCCAACGTGGTCCGGCACGCTCCGGGGGCGCGGACCCGGGTGTCGGTCACCGCGCGCGACGGCCATCTGACCGTGCTGGTCGTCAACGACCGGGCACGGCGACCGGGTTCGCCGTTGGAGGCGTCGGGGACCGGACACGGGCTGGTCGGCATGCGGGAACGCGTACGGTTGACCGGCGGCACACTCGACACCGGCCCGCTGCCGGACGGGGGCTACCGGGTGGCCGCGCGGCTCCCGCTGCCGCCGCTTCGGCCGCCGTCGGCATCCGTGACTCCGGAGGAACTGTGACCATCCGCGTGATCATCGTCGACGACCAGGCCATGGTGCGGGCCGGGTTCGCCGCTCTGCTCGCGGCGCAGAGCGACATCGACGTGGTGGGCGAGGCCCCGGACGGGCGCAAGGGCGTCGCGGTCAGCAGGACGGTGCACCCGGACGTGGTCCTGATGGACGTCCGGATGCCGGAGATGGACGGGCTGGCCGCCGCCCGCGAGCTGCTGGACCCGCCGGTGGGTGTCGTCCACCGGCCGAAGGTCCTCATGCTCACCACGTTCGACGTCGACGACTACGTCTACGAGGCGCTGCGCGCCGGGGCGTCCGGGTTCCTCCTGAAGGACGCCCCGCCCGCGGACCTGATCTCGGCGGTACGGGTCGTGGCGGCGGGCGACGCGCTGCTCGCGCCGTCCGTGACCCGGCGGCTCATCGCCGACTTCGCACGTCAGCGGCCCGCGGCACCGTCCGGCGGACCGGCGCTGCGGCTGAACGCTCTGACACCGCGTGAGACGGAGGTCCTGGAGCTGATCGCCCGTGGCCTGTCGAACCAGGAGATCGCGGCGCGGCTGGTGCTGGCCGAGCAGACGGTGAAGACCCACATCGGCAGGGTGCTGGCCAAGCTCGGCCTGCGCGACCGGGCGCAGGCCGTGATCTTCGCGTACGAGTCGGGGCTGGTGGCCCCGGGGGGCGCGTAGCTTCCCGGTACCACCCGGCGCGGGGTGGGGCTGTCCCCCCGTACGTCCCCTACTCGGGTAGCACCGGGCAGTTGGCTCCGTGGGGTGACGCCCTGTCACGCGTCTCCTTCCTACTTTCCTCCTCCGCACACCGAACGGTGTGCGCGAGCGGCAGGGGAGGGCACGATGCGCCGGTTCACGAGGACACTGGCCGCGGTCGCGCTGGCGGTCACAGCGGTGGCGGGCACGGTCGGCTGGGCGTCCGGGGGCACCCAGCGGGCGGTGACGGGCCCCCCGCCCGGCAGCAGTTCGTGGCGTGCCGACGGGGTGCTGGGGCGGGAGCTGCCCGACCCGGCCCGCACGGACCCGGAACAAGTACGGGCGTTCTTCAGCGGTTTGAGCGCCTCGGAGCAGCAGGAACTGCTGGAGCGGCACCCGTTGGTCGTCGGCAATCTGGACGGGGTGCCCCTGGAGCTGCGCTACCACGCCAACGCCCGTGCCCTGCGGGCCTCTCACGATCCCCGCCACGCCCGTCTCGCCGCGCCCGGCCGACGGATCCTGGCGTTCGATCCGCGAGGCCGCGGCCAGGTCGCCGAGGTGTTCGGGGACCTGCGCTCCGCGCGGCACGTGTCCGTCGTCGTACCCGGGTCGGACATCGACGCCGGGACCTTCGACCGGCGCGTCGACGTGTACGGCACTCCGGCGGGCATGGCGAAGTCGCTGTACGCGGAGACGGGACCCGGCAACGCGGTGATCGCATGGGCCGGTTACACCACCCCGGTCGGAGTCGGCCTGGACGCGGCGACCGGCGGCCTGGCCGAGGCCGGTGCCGGGCGGCTGACCCGGTTCACCGAGGGGCTGGCAGCCGACGGTCTGCCCTCGCCCGTCGTGTTCTGCCACAGCTACGGCTCGGTGGTGTGCGGGCTGGCGGCGTCGGACCTCGGCGCCACGGATCTCGTCGTGCTCGGCTCCCCCGGGATGCGCGCCGACGACGTCGCCGGTCTGCGCACCGGGGCGCGTGTCTGGGCCGCCAAGGACGACACCGACTGGATCGACGACGTGCCGCATATGCGGGTGGCCGGTCTCGGGCACGGCGCCGACCCTGCCGACGAGGCGTTCGGGGCCCACCGGGTGCCCGCCCAGGACGCGAAGGGCCACACCGGCTACTTCGCTCCCGGCACGGACTCGCTCCGCGCCTTCGCGGCCATCGCCGAGGGGGACTCCCGGTGAGCGTGCGGCAGTTGGCCTCCCGGATCGACGCGTCCACCCCGGCCCACCGCGACCGGGCGGTCGACGGGCTGCGCGCCCTCGCGCTGATGGCGGTGCCCGCCGGTCACTGGCTCCTCGGAGGGTTCACCCGGGACGGCGACGGTGCCCTGCACAACGCCAGCCCGCTCTCCGCGTTCGCCGGGTTCGCCCCGGTGAGCTGGGTGCTCCAGATGCTGGGCGTCTTCTTCCTGGTCGGCGGCTACGCCTCCGTCCTCTCTCACCACCGCAGGCCGTCGACGACCGGGGCGTGGCTGCGCGGCCGGATGGTCCGGCTGGGCAGACCGGTGCTCGGTGTGACAGCCGTCTGGGCACTGCTGATCCCGGTGCTGTACGCCGCCGGCGTGCCCGAGGACACCCTGCGTACGGGCGCGAAGCTGGTGATCCAGCCGCTCTGGTTCGTCGGGGTGTACGCCGTGGTCACGGCGCTCACACCCTGCTGCGTGCGCCTGGCCCGGAGGTTCGGCGGCTGGGCGGCCGCCCCGCTGATCGGTTCGGTCGCCGTGGTCGACTTCCTGCGCTACGGGCCGTACGCGGACGCCGTGCCGTCCTGGGTGGGGGTGCTGAACATCCTTCCGGGCTGGCTCTTCGCGTATCAGCTCGGTGTGTGCTGGGGGCAGGGCCGTCTCTCCCGGCGCGGCGCCCGGCTCCTGCTCGTCGGTGGCACGGCCCTCTTCGCCGTGCTGCTGCTCGCCTTCCACTATCCGGCGTCGATGGTCGGCGTACCGGGTGAGGCGCGGACCAACTCGCATCCGCCGTCGCTGCTGGTCCTCGCGCTGGCCTCGGCGCAGTGCGGTGCGGCGGTCCTGTTGCACGGCCGGATCGGCCGGGCGCTGCGCCGTCCCGCCCTGTGGGCCCCCGTGGTGGTGATCAACCTGTCGGCGATGACGATCCTGTGCTGGCACCAGACGGCGATGCTGGCCGCGGCGGTCCCGGCGTCGTTCGCCGGTGTGGTGCCGGGGCTGACGACGAGCCCGGACTCGGTCGGCTGGATCGTGGCGCGGTCAGCGTGGATGCCGCTGTTCGCCGCTCTGCTGGTGCTGATCGCGCGGTACGCCCGCCGGTTCGAGGAACCCTGGGAGACGGGCGACCGAGCCGGGAACGTCCGCCGGGCAGCCGCGGGGCTGCTCGCGGCGGGCTTCGCGGTCTTCGCCCTGCGGCTGGCGTGAGGCACACCGTCCGGGCCGGCCCCGGACGGCAGGAAGAGGGCTTACCGTTGCCCGTCGACCAGGCCGGATTCCCAGGCCCAGGCGGCGATCTCCACGCGGTTGCGGGCGGACAGTTTGGTCTGCACGTTACCGAGGTGGGTCTTCACCGTGCCCACGGAGATGGTCAGTTCGGTGGCGATCTCGGCGTTGGTCAGCCCTCTGGCCACCAGGCGTACGAGATCGCTCTCCCGCGCGGAGAGGGCGGTGTGCGGTTCCCTGGACCGGGCCGGCGCGCTGTTGAGCTGCCGCAGCAGCCGGACCGTGATGGCGGGGCTCACCAGCGCCTCCCCCGAGGCGGCGGCCCTGATCGCTTCGACCAGCAGGGCGGGGCCGGAGTCCTTGAGCAGGAAACCGGAGGCGCCCTCGCCCAGGGCCCGCTGGACGTACTCGTCGTCGTCGAACGTCGTGACCACGACGACCTTCGGCGGGTTCACCGTGCCCGGCCGGGTCAGCCTGCGCAGGGCCTCCAGCCCGTCCATGCGGGGCATGCGGATGTCCATCAGCACCACGTCGGGCCGGTGGCGCTCGGCGAGTTCGACGGCGTACACCCCGTCGGCGGCCTCCGCGACGACGTCGATGTCGTCCTCGGCGGCGAGGATCATCGCGAACCCGGCCCGGACCATGGCCTGGTCGTCTGCGATCAGCACGCGGATCGTCATGCGGCGGCCACCGCCGCCGCGGTCACCGGGAGGGTCGCCTCGACGCCCCAGCCGCCGGCCGTCACCGGCCCGGCCTGGACGCTTCCGCCGATCAGTCCGACCCGCTCGGCCAGTCCCTTCAGCCCGAAGCCGCTGTGCGAGACGTGGCGCGGCCGTCCGTCGTCGCTGACCCGCACGGTGACCCGGTCCGCCGAGCGGTCCACGCGCACCAGCACCTCGGTGCATCCGTGGGCGTGCTTGCGTACGTTGGTGAGGGCCTCCATCACCACCCGGTGCACGGTGCTGGTCACCTCCACCGGAAGGCCGTCGAAGGTCCCTTCCAGTTCGAGCCGGGCCCGCGCGCCACCGACGGCCCCGAACTCCTCGACCAGGGAACGCACTTCACCGATCCCCGCGAGCGGCGCCAGTGCCACCTCTCCGTCGGCGCCACGCAGCATCCCCACCATGTGCCGCATGGAGGCCAGCGCCTCGGAGCCCGCCTGCTCGATCCGCTCCAGCGCGGGCGGCACCATGTCGGGCCGGCGGTCCGCGATCGCCTGAGCTCCCTGCGCCTGTACGACGATGCCGGTGACGTGGTGGGCGACGAAGTCGTGCAGGTCCCTGGCGAACTCCGTCCGCTGCTCCAGTTTCAGAGCCGCCGCCTGCCGCCGCCGGTCCACGAGGAGCAGGCGCATCCCGAGGCCGATGCCCAGCGCCGTGACCGCCACCAGGGCGAGGAACAGCGCCATGATCGTGGTGGTCTGCCTCAACGAGATCGACACCGGCCGCAGCACGATCGCCATGAGCAGCAGGGGGACGGCCACCGCGGCCCATGACGGCTTCCCCCGTCGCGCGACGAGCAGCAGGAGCCACACCAGGGCGGCCGGCTCGGCGAAGCCGAGCGCCTGCGAGCCGACCGACAGCGTGAGGTGCATCGCGGCCGAGAAGCAGAGCGACGCGGCCGCGAACACGCCGGCGATCGCCGGGAGCGCCCGGTCACCGAGCCGGGGCGAGACGACCGCGAGGATCCCGCACAGCAGGGCGCCGGCCAGCTTGGCGGAACCGAGCTCGTCCGGCCGCCCGGGGGTCCAGTAGATGCCGCCCATCCAGTCCATCACGACGAGAACGGCCAGGGACCCCGCCAGCAGCAGCTGGACCGTGACGGGCAGGAGCAGCAGACGCCGCATCCCTCGCGTGGTCGTGGGTGCCGCCGCCGCGTTCACCGTCTCCAGCATCTCCCTCTTCGCTCTCCCGCCGACCGGCCGAAAGTCGGAGTCGGCTTCGCATGATCTGTCTTTCGCCCGATCCGCCGCGGGGCGCGGCGGAGAAGAGTGGTCTCCACCGGACGGCGCTCGCGACTGTACAAGGCGGCCTCTCCCCCACGCACGAGGTGGCCCCCACGCACACGGTCGCCCCTCCCCACACGCACAGGAGCCACGCATGGACCACTCAGGAACGCACCACGCAGGCGGAACGGGGTTCGGACCTCCCCTCGGCGAGCCGGCGATCGAGGCCCACGGGCTCGGCAAGAAGTACCGGCGCGGCTGGGCGCTCCAGGACGTGTCCTTCCGGCTGCCGGCCGGGCGGGTCTGCGGGCTCGTCGGCCCGAACGGCGCCGGCAAGAGCACGCTGATGGGTCTGGCCAACAACATGATCCGGCCGACGACGGGCACCCTGCGTGTGTTCGGCACGGCACCGGGGTCGACGGAGGCGGTCCTGCGCACGGCGTTCCTGACCCAGGAGAAGCCGTTGTTCCGGCGCTTCACGGTGGCCGAGACGCTACGGCTCGGCCACGAGTTCAACCCCCGCTGGGACCAGGGGGTCGCCGAGGGCATCGTCCACGCGGGTCAGGTGCCGATGGGGGCGAAGGTCGGAACACTGTCCGGCGGTCAGCGCACCCGCGTCGCCTTCGCCCTGGCCTTCGGGAAGCGCCCGGATCTGCTCGTCCTCGACGAGCCGATGTCCGACCTGGACCCGCTGGTGCGCCGTGAGCTCATGACCACGCTCACGCAGGAGGCCGCCCAGCACGGCACGACGGTGCTGGTGTCCTCGCACATGCTCGCCGAACTCCAGTACATCTGCGACTACCTGCTCGTCATCGCGAACGGCGGGCTGCGTCTCGCGGGCGAGGTCGACGAACTCCGCGCCGCCCACGCCCTGCTCGACGTCGCGGGAAGCGGCCCGTCCCCGGTCGTCGCCCCGCACCACGTCATCGACACGCACAGCGGCGAGGGCCGGGCGGGCGTCCTGGTGCGTCTCGGCGGGCCGGTCGAGTACGGCGGGCGGGCGGAACCCCCCACTCTGGAGGAGCTTCTGCTCGCGTATCTGCGCTCACCCGACGCACCGCCGCTGATCGCCCCCGGCGCCCAGGTCGGCGACATCCAGGACATCATCGCCCGCGACCGGCAGAAGGCTGTGACCGCATGACCACCCTCACTCGTGACCCGGCCCGTACGGAGCCCGCCGGAAGCCTGCGGAGCAGCTGGGTCCCCCGGCTCGGCGGTCCGGTATGGCTCGTGTGGCGCCAGCACCGCGCGGCGCTCTGGACGCTCGTCGCCGCCATGCTCGTCGGCGTACTCGTCCTGGCCTACCTGCGCGGGCAGACGATGGACTTCCTGGCCGCCCAGGCCGCGACCTCGCGGAAGTCGGGCGGCCTGCCCCCCGAGTTCGAGACCCACGTCGACCGTCTGCACGCCATCGGGAGCTACTTCAGCTACATCCCCGTCCTCGCCGGTGTCCTGCTCGGAGCTCCGCTCGTCGCGGGCGACCTGGAGACCGGCACCGCCAAGCTGGTGACCTCACAGTCCGTCAGCCGACTGCGGTGGCTCGTCACGAAGCTCGCCGTGCCCGCCGCGACACTCACTCTGTCGACCGGAGTGCTCACCGCCGTGTTCACCTGGTGGTGGAACCCGCTCAAGGGGCTTTCCGAGGCCCTCATCTGGACCACCTTCTTCAGCGTCACGGGGGTCGTACCGGTGGCCTACGCCCTCCTCACGTTCACCGTGGGCGTGGCGGTCGGCCTGGTCCTGCGCCGCACGCTGGTGTCGATGGTGGTCACCCTCGGCATCGTCGTGGCCATCGGGTTCGTCTGGAGCGAACTCTGGCGAAGCCTGGGGCACGTCATGTCGATCAACACCCACAAGGGCGTCGGGCCCGGCCTGGTACCGCCGGACCTGCCTGACCAGGCGGAGCAGCAGGGACAGGGCACCTACTTCCTCACCAGCTCCGGTGACCGCCTGGAGTGGACCACCTGTCTCGATCAGATCGAGAACGACCGGGCGCACACCGCCTGCCTGGAGTCGAAGCACGTCATCGGCTGGTCCCTCGACTATCTCGACGTCTCCCAGATGCAGACGATGCAGTGGCTCGGGGCCGGCATCATGCTCGCCCTCAGCGCGGCCGTCGTCACCTTCGTCATCGTCTGGGGCCGCAAGCGTCTCCTGTGACGGGGGAGGTCGTGCGCCGGCCGAGGAGGGCCTGGATCGCCAGGTCCTCCTCGGCCGCCGGTCACGTGCCGGGTGTCCGTGCCGCCTACTCGCGCGCGGTGGCCGTGTTGCTCATGTCCGGGTAGCGGTCGCCCGCCACCTGGTCAGCGATGGGCTCCAGCGTCCGGAGCTCCTGCTCGGTCAGGGTCAGCCGGGTCGCTCCGGTGTTCTCCAGCAGACGGCTGCGCTTACGCGTGCCCGGGATCGGCACCACGGTCAGGCCGTGCACCTGGGCCCGCTGCTGCACCCAGGCCAGGGCGATCTGCGCGGCCGTCGCGCCGTGTGCGGCCGCGATCTTGTGCACCGGCTCCAGCAGCGCGGCGTTGGTCTTCGCGTTCTCGCCGGTGAAGCGGGGCTGGTGCTTGCGGAAGTCGTCCTGCGTCAGGTCCTTGGCGGCGTCCGCGAACGCGCCGGTCAGGAATCCTCGGCCGAGCGGCGAGTACGGGACGAGCGTCACCCCGAGCTCGACGGCGGCGGGAACGGCGCTGCGCTCCACGTCGCGACTGAAGAGGGACCACTCGGACTGGAGGGCCGCGATCGGGTGCACGGCGTGCGCCTCGCGGAGTTCGGCCCCGGTCACCTCGCTCAGTCCGAGCTGCTTGACCTTGCCCTCCTTCACCAGCTCGGCCATCGCCCCCACCGAGTCGGCGAACGGCACGAGAGGATCGCGGCGGTGCATGTAGTAGAGGTCGATGACATCGGTGCCCAGCCGGCGCAGGCTGGCCTCGACGGCCTGGCGGATGTACGCCGGGTCGTTGCGCACCCCGCGGTAGTTCGGGTCGGTGTCGCTCCGCTCGATGGCGAACTTCGTCGCCAGCGTGATCTCGTCGCGGTGTGCCCCCACGAACGGCGCGAGGAACGTCTCGTTGGCCCCGCTCCCGTAGATGTCTGCGGTGTCGAAGAGCGTCACGCCCACTTCCAGCGCGGCTTCCAGGGTGTCCCGGGCGGCCGCCTCGTCGGTGTCCCCGTAGAACTCGCTGATCCCCATGCAGCCGAGTCCCTGCACGCCGACCTGCGGGCCTCCGGTACCGAGCTCCGCTGTCGCGATCTTTCCGGTGTCACTCATGTCGTCAGACCCTTTCCGACGCCGTACGGGCGCCGCTGTAAAAGTCGATCTTGAAGTCGAGGACGGCCAGGGTCCCCTGGAGCTCCGCGATCCGTGTCCTCACGTCGCGTCGGGTCGCCTCCAGCAGCTCCTGCCGATCCGTGAAGGTGTGGTCGCCCTCGCGGAGCAGTTCGGCGTACCGGACCATGTCGGCGACCGGCATGCCGGTCAGCCTCAGCTTGCCGACGAAGGCGAGCCAGTCCAGGTCGCGGTTGCTGAAACGCCGCTGGCCGGTGTGGGAGCGGTCGACGTGCGGCATCAGCCCGATCCGCTCGTACCAGCGCAACGTGTGGGCGGTGAGCCCGCTGAAGGCCACGACCTCGCTGATGGTGTAGCGGTCCTGGCCCTCGGGCCGCGGATGCGCCTTCGGGGCCGAGGCGCAGGTGTCCGTCCGTGCGGAAGTGCTCTCCATCACCGTCATGCCTCCACGCTAGAACCTTGGAGTGCACTCCAAGCAAGCGATATGGGATGGCCGACCCGGATTCGGGCTCCCGTTAGGCTCGTACGCATGCAGAGCCTGGCGATGATCGAGAACTGGCCCGTCCCCACCGCGGCAGCCGCCGTCGTCACCTCGGACGGCACGCTCCTGGGTACCCATGGTCCCACCGCGCACCGCTTTCCGCTGGCCTCGGTGACCAAGCCGCTCGCGGCCTACGCGGCACTGGTGGCCTACGAGGAGGGCGCCGTCGAGCTGGACGAACCGGCCGGCCCCGAGGGCTCGACCGTCCGCCACCTCCTCGCGCACACCAGCGGTCTCGCCTTCGACGAGCACCGGGTCACGGCGCCTCCCGGCACCCGCAGGCTGTACTCCAACGCGGGCTTCGAGGTGCTCGGCGACCACATCGCGAAGGCCACGGAGATCCCGTTCCCCGAGTACGTGCGCCAGGCCGTCCTCGAACCCCTGGGCATGGCCTCGACGACGCTGGAGGGCTCACCCGCCAAGGACGGTGTCTCGACGGTGGACGACCTGGTGCGGTTCGCCGCCGAGGTGCAGGCCCCGCGGCTCCTCGACCCGCGTACGGTCCTGGAGGCCCAGACCGTCGTCCACCCCGGCCTCAAGGGTGTGCTCCCCGGCTACGGTCATCAGAACCCCAACGACTGGGGTCTCGGCTTCGAGATCCGCGACTCCAAGTCGCCGCACTGGACCGGCCTTTCGTCCTCCCCCGCCACCTTCGGCCACTTCGGCCAGTCCGGCACGTTCCTGTGGATCGACCCGGCGGCGGGCGCGGCCTGCGTCGCACTGACGGACCGGGCCTTCGGACCGTGGGCGGCCGAGGTCTGGACGCCGTTCACCGACGCGGTACTGGCGGAGCTCTCCGCCGCACGCTGAACGCACTCGAACCAGACCGTCTTGCCCCGGCCGTCACCGCGCGCCTCGACGCCCCAGCCGTCGGTGACGGCCTCCACCAGCAGCAGTCCCCGCCCGCCCTCGTCGAGCGCGTCGTCCTCGTCCGCACGGGGCAGGCAGGGGGACGCATCGGAGACCTCGACCCGCACACCCCGGCCCGGGAGCAGGATGATCAGCGTCTGGCAGCGGCGGCCGGGCACGTGCCGTACGACGTTGGCGACGAGCTCCGTCAGCGCCAGTTCCGCCGCGTCCGCCACGTCGAGCAGGCCCCAGCCGGTGAGGTAGTGCCGCAGGATGCGCCGCAGATGGCGGGCGGAGTGCTCCCCCAGCGCGAGGTCGGCACGGTAGGCCGCAGTCTCGGCGTCACCGGTCCGGGTATCGGATACGTGATTCATGTCACCAGAGTGCAGTGAACTGATTACTCTCGGCTACGACCTGAAACGAACGCCGCCAGGCGTTGAAGCGAGAGGCACCCCGCCGTGGCCAACGTGCAGTCACTCGACCCGAGCGCCTCTCCACTGGACTACTACGGCTGGGAACTGCGCCGCCAGCGGGAGGCCCACGGGCTGCGTCAGGGCCAGCTCGGCGAGATCATCTTCTGCACGGGCTCACTGATCGGCCAGATCGAGACGACGAAGAAGGTGCCGACCCGCGACTTCTCGGAACGCCTGGACGCGGCACTGGGCACGGACGGGGTCTTCTCACGCCTGGTCGGCCTGGTCCTGCGGAGCCAACTGCCGACCTGGTTCCAGCAGTACGCGGACATGGAGGCGAAGGCGACGTACATCTCCACCTACCAGGCGCAACTGGTGTACGGGCTGTTGCAGACGGAGGAGTACGCGCGCGCCGTACTGCTCACCGGCATGCCGGACGACCTGGAGGGGCTGCTCGCCGCCCGGCTGGAACGCCAGCGCATCCTGGAGCGGGAACAGCCGCCCCTGGCCTGGGCGATCCTGGACGAGGCGGTCCTGCACCGGCCGATCGGCGGCCGCGAAGTCATGCGGAACCAACTGGCCCGTCTGTTGGAGTTCACGAGGCACCGGTGGATGCGGATTCAGGTGCTGCCGTTCATGGCTGGTGAACACTCAAGCCTGGCCGGGTCGTTCAACGCTCTGCGCTTCGACAACGATCCGGACTTGGTTTACACGGAAGACCTCATCTCAGGTCACATGACCGCCGCCCCCGAGACCGTCCGGGAGGCCGCACGCCGTTACGCTCACTTGCAGGCGGCCGCCCTCTCCATCGAGGATTCCGCGGCACTGATCGCCCGTGTGATGGAGGAGCGTTATGGCGACCGGTCCGAACCTGACGAGCGCAGGGTGGCGTAAGTCGAGCTATAGCGGAAACACCGGCGGCGACTGCGTCGAGTGCACCGTCACCGGCGGCGCGACCTGGCGCAAGTCCTCGTACAGCGGAAACACCGGCGGCGAATGCCTGGAGGTCGCCGACGGCTGCCCCGCCTCCGTGCCCGTGCGGGACAGCAAGAACCCGGCCGGCCCGGTCCTGATCGTGGGCACGGCCGCCTGGCAGGCCTTCGTGGACGGGCTCCGCTGACCGCCAGGCCCCACCAGGACGGAAGCAGACCTGCATGCGGGGCGGAGTTCCGCATCGGGGACCACCGGCACGAACTGGGCCTGGTCGACAGCGCCTTCGTCCAGAGCCTGGGGAAGAACGGCGGGTCCGGGGTGGAGCGGGCACCTGGCCTCGGCGCCGAGATCAGCGCAACGGTAAGGGAGTTCGGCGAAGGTTTTGCGGCGCCTCGGTCCTGGATCCCTTCGGGAACGTCCTCGGGCCCATGCAGAACCAGCCCTACCCGGAGGCCCTCACCACGCGGACGGGCGAAACCTTTCCACACGACGCACGGGGCTGAGCAGCGTTACCGTGCAGGCGTGACCGGTTCCCCTCCGCCCCTTCTCTTCCTCGACGTCGACGGCCCGCTCATCCCCTTCGGCGCGACCCGGGAGCAGCTCCCGGACGGCTATCCGGTCTTCGACGCGGGGCGCGGGCCCGGGGGCGCCGAAGCGAATCCGCTGGTCAACAGGGCCGACCCGGCCCACGGGCCCCGGCTGCTGGCGTTGCCGTGCGAGCTCGTGTGGGCCACGACGTGGATGTCGGATGCGAACGCCTACCTGACACCATGGCTCGGGCTGCCGGAACTGCCGGTGGTGAACTGGCCGGATCCGCCCCTCGTCGAGGGGCCGCGCGGGCTGCACTGGAAGACCCCCGGAATCGTCGGGTGGGCCTGCGGGCGCCCCTTCGTCTGGGTCGACGACGAGATCACGGACATCGACCGGTACTGGGTGGAGGCGCACCACCCTGGGCCGGCGCTTCTCCATCGCGTCGAGGCGTGGCGGGGCCTCTCCGGCGCGGACTTCGCCGTCCTGGACGCGTGGCTGCGGTGTCGCACGGCCTGATCCCGCCCGGCGGACCCCACTCAGATGGGGCTCCTATAGATTCGGCCGCTATGCGCTCACGAGAGTTCGAACTCGACTTCCGCGACAAGGCCAGGAAGACCCGCAGCTGGGGCGTCGTACTCCTGTCCCTGGCCGCCGTCCTCTGGGTCTGGTGCGCCGTGCTGCTGACATGGCCGTACCAGGCGGACAGCGAGCCGGACGACAAGTATCCCGACGACTGCGAGTCCCGGCTGTTCACGGACCGCGGCACCGCCAACGAGGGTGAGCTGCACGGGGATTACTGCGCACAGGAACGGGACTGGCCGGAGGCCCTGGCCGTGCTCGGGATGTCGGTGCCCGTCTCGGTGGCCGGCGGGACACTGTTCGCCATCGGCACCGTGTCGCGCCGGATCAGTTCGTACGGTCAGGCGATACGCGAACTGGACAAGCTGGCGGACCGGCCGAAGGCCTGAGGCCCCGGGCGCCGTCAGAGATCCAGGCCGGGAGGGACGCGCACGACACCGGAGCGCTGGACGAGACGGGGGCGAGGTGTGGCGCGGGCGAAGAGGTTGTGCCGGCGATGATCTTCAAGGTGCTGCGGGTCACGGCTTTGTCATAGCCGTCATGCTCCCCGGCATCCACGACATGGGCCGCAGGTACCGAAGGCGCGGCGTGCGGCCCGCGCCACCGCACGGGCGGCGCGGGCCGATTTCGCGGGCCGGGAGCGGTACGGGCCCACGTCACGACCGCCGCTCCCAGGGTCTGCCCGCACGGGTCGTCACGCACCCGGGGCCACAAGCGCATGTAACAGGCATGTACGAGCGGGAGGCCGGGCGGAACGTCCGACCGGCCGGGACGGGTCTTGAGGATCAGCAAGGCCCACTCGTGCCGGGCAGACGGCACCGACCGCAAAGGAAGCACACGATGCGCGCCACGAAGCTCACGCTGACCGCCCTGGTCCTCACCGCCGGTCTCTCGCTCACCGCCTGCCAGGGGGACGGCGACTCCGCCGCGAGTACGGCCGACGACTCCGGAGCCGCCTCCTCGTCCTCCTCCGCCGCCGGAAGCTCCGACAGCTCCGACAACAACGGCGACGACGCCACGGGCTCGGGCGACGGGTCGAACACCACGGCATCCGCCCAGGGCAGCGACAACGGCCGGATCAACACGGGCCCCTGCAAGACGTCGAACCTCGAGTTCGGCACCGCTCACGGCATGGGCGAGGGCGATCTCCTCGTCAGCCTCAAGAACACCGGCGACGCCTGCACCCTGAAGGGCTTCCCCGGGGTCGACCTCAGGTCCCAGGACGCCTCCGGCCCCCTCAGTGCCAAGCGCAGCGAACTCGACACCCCGCTCGTCAACCTCGGAAACGGCGAGACCACCCGCTTCACGCTGCACTACCCGCCGGCCGAGGGCACGGGCGCGTACGTCAGCGCCATCGAGGTCACCCCGCCCGACGAGACCCACTCCAAGGCCCTGTCGGTCTCCCTCCGCCTCCAGATCTCCGACGGCGCCGACCAGGAGGTCGTGGTGGACCCGGTCGGCACCGGCAAGCAGTGACGACCGCCCCGCCCCTCACACCGAGGCGAGCTCCCAGAGCAAAACCTCGGCCGGCTCCAGGGCCACCAGCTCCAGCCCCCGCGCCTCGGTGATCCGGGCGGCGTCGCCCGGTTCCAGCTCCTCGCCCGCGAGCCGCACACGGCCCCGCACGACGTGGACGTAGACGCCCGCCGCGTCCGGCACGGCGGTCCGCTCGCCCTCGGCCTGCCGGCGCACGTGGAGCATCGCGCCCGCCTCGGGAACGGCGTACGGGGTGGAGTCGGCTATCCCGGCGACGTGGGTGTAGGAGGGCTCCCCACCGGGTTCCAGCGGCGCCAGCCACATCTGAATGAACGTCAGCGGGTTTTCCCCGTCGTTGCGCTCCACGTGCCGTACCCCGGCGGCCGAGCTGAGGTGCTGGACGTCCCCGGCCCGTACGACGGTGGCGTGCGAGGCCGAGTCGCGGTGGGTGAGCTCGCCCTCCACCACCCAGGTGACGATCTCGGTGTGGCTGTGCGGATGCTCGTCGAAGCCGGCGCCCGGGGCGAGACGCTCCTCGTTGCAGGCAAGGATCGGCCCGAAGCGCAGGTTGTCCGGGTCGTAGAAGCGGCCGAAGGAGAAGGCGTGCAGCGTCTCGATGCCCGCGGAGTGACCCGTGGCCGGGTCTCCGCCGCGGAAGCGGTCCCCGGAGCGGCGTACGTCCATCACACCCCCAAGGTATCCCCGCCGGCCGACCTCCCGCCCCGCCCCTCCGGGCACCTGTCCCGATAAGGCAGTCTTGTGTGCGTGCCCCGACCCGATCCTGAGCAGCCCGCAGCGCATGACGCCCATCTGCACGCCGCGACCCTGAAACGGCTGGAGCAGTCCTCCGGCCGGCTGGCCGCCAACGCCATCGCCCGGATGGACGAGTCGCTGTCGTGGTACCGGGCGATGCCACCGGAGAACCGGTCCTGGATCGGCCTGGTCGCCCAGGCCGGTATCGCCGCGTTCACCGAGTGGTTCCGCCACCCGGAGACGCCGCAGGCGATCTCCACCGATGTGTTCGGCACCGCCCCCCGCGAACTGACCAGGGCCATCACCCTGCGGCAGACCGTCGAGATGGTGCGTACGACGATCGAGGTCATGGAGGCCGCGATCGACGAGGTCGCGGCGCCCGGTGACGAATCGGTGCTCCGCGAGGCGCTGCTCGTCTACGCGCGCGAGATCGCCTTCGCGACCGCCCAGGTGTACGCCCAGGCCGCCGAGGCCCGCGGCGCGTGGGACGCCAGGCTGGAGTCGCTGGTGGTCAACGCGGTGCTGTCCGGCGAGGTGGACGAGGGTGCCGTGTCCCGGGCCGCCGCCCTCGGCTGGAACTCCCCCGAGCATGTGTGCGTCGTCCTCGGCACCGCCCCCGAAGGTGACAGCGAGCTCACCGTGGAGGCGATCCGGAGGGCGGCCAGGCACGCCAAGCTCCAGGTCCTGACCGGGGTGCTCGGACACCGCCTGGTCGTGATCGCCGGCGGCAGCGACAACCCCCTGAACGTGGCGAAGTCGCTGATCGGACCGTACGCGGCAGGCCCCGTCGTCGCCGGTCCCGTGGTGCCCGACCTCCTCGCGGCCACCCGGTCCGCACAGGCCGCGGCTGCCGGTCTCAAGGCCTCCTCGGCGTGGCAGGACGCTCCGAGGCCCGTCCTGTCGGACGATCTCCTTCCTGAGCGTGCGATGGCCGGCGACCCTGCCGCGCGCGATCAGTTGGTGGAGGAGATCTACAGACCGCTCGAAGAAGCGGGTTCAGCACTTCTGGAGACGCTGAGTGTTTATCTGGAGCAGGCGAGCAGTCTTGAGGGCGCGGCACGAATGCTGTTCGTGCACCCCAATACCGTGCGCTACCGGCTGCGACGTGTGACCGACGTCACCGGCTGGTCGCCCTCCGACGTCCGTTCCGCGTTCACTCTGCGGATCGCCCTCATCCTGGGGCGCTTGGCCGCCGGAGACGCCCAGCTCTAGACTTTTGTCGAACTCCAACAATTCCCCTGACGGTTCTTCGTCCCTGTCCCCACGGGCGTCCGGGGCCGTCCGCAAGAGAGAGTGTGAGGGTGCTCGTACTCGTCGCTCCCGGCCAAGGCGCTCAGACGCCCGGCTTCCTGACTCCATGGCTCGAACTCCCCGGTGCCGCCGACCGCATCGCGGGGTGGTCCGACGCCATCGGGCTCGACCTCGCCCACTACGGCACGAAGGCCGACGCCGACGAGATCCGCGACACGGCGGTGGCTCAGCCGCTGCTGGTCGCCGCGGGGCTCCTGTCCGCCGCGGCCCTGGACGCCTCGCCCGGCATCGTCGCGGGGCACAGCGTCGGTGAGATCACCGCCGCGGTGCTCGCCGGCGTCATCGACGACGATGCCGCGCTCCGCTTCGTACGCGCCCGGGGGCTCGGCATGGCCGAGGCCGCCGCGGTCACCGAGACCGGCATGGCCGCGCTGCTCGGCGGGGACCCGGACGTCACCGTCCCGCATCTGGAGAAGCTGGGGCTCACCCCGGCCAACGTCAACGGCGCCGGGCAGGTCGTCGCCGCCGGCACCGCGGCCCAGATCGCCGCGCTGACCGAGGACAAGCCCGAAGGCGTACGCCGCGTGGTTCCGCTCAAGGTCGCCGGCGCGTTCCACACGCACCACATGGCCCCGGCCGTGGAGAAGCTGCGCACGGCCGCCGCCGCCCTGACGGTCACCGACCCGAAGGTGACGTACGTGTCGAACGCCGACGGGAGGACGGTCGCCACCGGCGACGAGGTCGTCTCGCGGCTCGTCGGCCAGGTCGCCAACCCGGTCCGCTGGGACCTGTGCATGGAGACCTTCGCCGAGCTCGGTGTCACCGCCCTCATCGAGGCCGCCCCCGGTGGGACCCTGGTCGGGCTCGCCAAGCGTGCGATGCCCGGCGTGCGGACCCTCGCGCTCAAGACCCCCGACGACCTCGACGCGGCCCGCGCGCTCATCACCGAGCACGCGGGCGCCTAAGGAGCCCGAGAGCATGTCGAAGATCAAGCCCAGCAAGGGCGCCCCGTACGCGCGGATCATGGGTGTCGGCGGATACCGCCCGACCCGTGTCGTGCCCAACGAGGTGATCCTCGAGACGATCGACTCGTCCGACGAGTGGATCCGCTCCCGCTCCGGTATCGCCACCCGCCACTGGGCCTCCGACGAGGAGACCGTGGCCATGATGTCGGTGGAGGCGTCCGGCAAGGCGATCGCGGACGCCGGGATCACTCCCGGGCAGATCGGCGGAGTCATCGTCTCCACCGTCTCGCACTTCAAGCAGACCCCGGCCGTCGCGACCGACATCGCGCACCGGATCGGCGCGGGCAAGCCCGCCGCCTTCGACATCTCGGCCGGCTGCGCGGGCTTCGGCTACGGCCTCACCCTCGCCAAGGGCATGATCGTCGAGGGCTCGGCGGAATACGTTCTCGTCATCGGCGTCGAGCGGCTCAGCGACCTCACCGACCTGGAGGACCGCGCGACGGCCTTCCTCTTCGGCGACGGCGCGGGCGCGGTCGTCGTCGGCCCGTCCGAGGAGCCGGCCATCGGCCCCTCGGTCTGGGGTTCCGAGGGCGACAAGTCCGAGACGATCAAGCAGACCGTGGCGTGGAACGACTTCCACATCGGCGACGTCTCGAACCTGCCGCTCAACGAACGCGGCGAGGTCAAGTTCCCGGCCATCACGCAGGAGGGCCAGGCAGTCTTCCGTTGGGCCGTCTTCGAGATGGCGAAGGTCGCCCAGCAGGCGCTGGAAGCGGCCGGGATCTCCCCTGAGGACCTGGATGTCTTCATTCCGCACCAGGCGAACATGCGGATCATCGACTCGATGGTGAAGACGCTCAAGCTGCCGGAGCACGTCACGGTCGCCCGTGACGTGGAAACCACCGGTAACACGTCGGCCGCCTCGATTCCGCTCGCAATGGAGCGGCTTCTGGCGACCGGTCAGGCCAAGAGCGGCGACACGGCGCTCATCATCGGCTTCGGGGCGGGTCTCGTCTACGCCGCGACGGTCGTTACCCTCCCCTAGACACACCGGACCTTTCGGTCCGCACACCCGAACCCCGCAGAAACACACAGAAGGAGCGCCAACATGGCCGCCACTCAGGAAGAGATCGTCACCGGTCTCGCCGAGATCGTCAACGAGATCGCCGGTATCCCGGTCGAGGACGTCCAGCTGGACAAGTCCTTCACCGACGACCTGGACGTCGACTCGCTGTCCATGGTCGAGGTCGTCGTCGCCGCCGAAGAGCGCTTCGACGTCAAGATCCCCGACGAGGACGTCAAGAACCTCAAGACGGTCGGCGACGCCGCCGACTACATCCTGAAGCACCAGGGCTGATCCCAGCCCGTCCCGTGTGTCGCCACCCGGCGGTGGCGCCGCTGATTCACGACCCTCTACACGTGGAGAAGATTTTCCAGTGAGCCCGACCAATCGCACCGTGGTCGTCACCGGTATCGGCGCAACCACTCCGCTGGGTGGCGACTCCGCATCGACCTGGGAAGGTCTGATGGCCGGCCGTTCCGGCGTCAAGCCTCTCGAGGGCGAACGTTTCGCCGAACTGCCCGTCCGGATCGCAGCCCTCGCGGCCGTCGACCCCGGCGAGGTACTCCCCCGACCCCTCGCCCGCAAGCTGGACCGCTCGGCGCAGTTCGCGCTGATCGCGGCCCGCGAGGCGTGGGCGGACGCCGGCTTCACCGGCAAGGCCGGCGAGGACGAGAAGATCCAGCCCGAGCGTCTGGGATCGGTCATCGCCTCCGGCATCGGCGGCGTGATCACCCTGCTCGACCAGTACGACGTGCTGAAGGAGAAGGGCGTACGCCGCGTCTCCCCGCACACCGTTCCCATGCTCATGCCCAACGGCCCGGCCGCCAACGTCGGCCTGGAAGTCAACGCCCAGGCCGGTGTCCACACGCCGGTCTCAGCCTGTGCGTCGGGCGCCGAGGCGATCGGCTACGCCGTCGAGATGATCCGCACCGGCCGGGCCGACGTGGTCGTCGCCGGTGGCACCGAGGCGGCCATCCACCCGCTGCCGATCGCGGCCTTCGCCAACATGATGGCCATGTCCAAGAGCAACGACGAGCCCGAGAAGGCCTCGCGCCCCTACGACACGGGACGTGACGGCTTCGTCCTCGGCGAGGGCGCGGGCGTCGTGATCCTGGAGTCCTCGGAGCACGCGGCCGCGCGGGGCGCCAGGGTCTACTGCGAGGTGCTGGGCCAGGGCCTGTCCGCGGACGCCCACCACATCGCGCAGCCCGAGCCCACCGGGCGCGGCATCGCCGCGGCGATGCAGAACCTGCTGGACTCAACGGACCTCAAGCCGTCGGAGGTCGTACACCTCAACGCACACGCCACGTCCACGCCGCAGGGCGACGTCGCCGAGATCAAGGCGCTGCGTGCGGTGCTGGGCGACGACCTGGACCACGTCGCGATCTCCGCCACCAAGTCCATGACGGGTCACCTGCTGGGCGGCGCGGGCGGTATCGAGACCGTGGCGACGGTCCTCGCGCTGCACCACCGGCTGGCGCCTCCCACCATCAACATCGACGACCTCGACGAGGCGGTCGACGCCGACGTCGTCCGCGGTGAGCCGCGCCCGCTGCCGGAAGGGCCGATCTCCGCCATCAACAACTCGTTCGGCTTCGGGGGCCACAACGTGGTCCTGGCGTTCCGTTCGGTCTGACCACGCGCACGTCGCAACGAGGCCCGCTTCCCGATCCGGGAGGCGGGCCTGCTGCGTTGCGTGAGCCGTTCCACGGACTCCGGCTCCGCCCGCCCGGACCGGCGGCCGCTCTCCGCAAGACCCCATTTTCTGTCCGGTCCACGCAAATCCGCATTCCTCCCGAATACCGGTCGATTCACTTCGGCGGGAACCGAAGTCGGCCTCCCTGCGTGATCAGTTCCAATGACTCAAGGGCTACGAGTGGCACCCCAGTGGTGTCGTATATTGATGCGACCAAAATTCGCAATCATCAGCATGGGGGGTTGACGATCATGGGATTCGACGAGGAATGGGCCGAGTTGCGCGCCGCGGCGGCCGAACGCGACTCCACGTCCATGCAATTGAACCGCCTCCCCGAGGACGGCCCCCTGCTGGGCTCCGGACCCGGCGGCGGGCCTTTGCTCGCGTCGACCGCGTCAGAGAAGAACGCCGCCGCCGGCGTCATAGAGAACGAACTGCTCACGAGCACCAAGAAGGCGGGCGGGCACGCGGACGAGTCGAACGCCGGCGCTGCCGGCGCGTTCGACGGATGGGCGACCGCGACCGCGCTGAAGAAGGTGCAGACCACCTGGGACGGGCAGGTCAAGACGCTCCTCGGCCGGCTGGGCAGGGAGCGCGACGGCCTCAGGAACACAGCCGTCACCCTGACGGGGGTCGACGTGGACCGTCATGACGGCATCAGCGCCATCAGGACGCCGTCGGCGATGGACGACTACCGGTAGGAAAGCCACAGTCCACCGCACGACTTCAAAGCGTTCCAGGGGAATTGAGTATGCTGACATATCGCGAAGTCATGACGACGGACTTCGGCAAGCTCTCCACCGCAGCCGACAAGTGGAAGTCGATGGCGGATGAATTCGCGAAGGTCGAGAAGCGTTACCGGGACAGTGTTCAGAAGATCACGCTCGGCGACACCTGGCTGGGTGTGAGCGCGGATGCCGCCGCCCTGAACTTCGCGGCCACCCGGTACGAGTACCAGGCAGCCCAGACCCAGGCGAAGGCGACGGCAACGCTGCTGCTCAACGCGCACGCCCAGTTCGTCGAACTGAAGGAGCGGCTGAACACCGCACGTGCCGACGCCGTCAAGGCGGGCATGAAGGTCTCGGAGCAGGGCAACGTCGCCTTCGACTACGAACTGGCCACCGAGGGCGAGCGCAACGCCCTCCGCCACGACCCGGACTACGCCAGCAGCGTCCGGGACAGCGAGCAGTCCTGGGCCGCGTTCATCAAGTCGTGCGTGAAGGCCGTCGACGACGCCGACAAGGATTTCCAGAAGGACCTCGAAGCCGTGGTCAAGGACAACGGCGGCGGTAAGAACGACGGCACGACGAACGGCTTCAACGGCAACGCCTCCAAGGTCGCGGCGGCGGACGACCACCAGAAGCAGGAGCGCATGCAGCTCTCCTCGCTGGCCATGCGCGACGGCGAGACGCTGGACGACTACCTGCAGCGCCTCCAGAAGGACGGCGTGGAGAAGGTGACGGGCAGCAAGAGGCTCGCGGAGCTCTTCGCCTCCGTCCAGAAGGGCACGATCACGGCCTCCGCGTTCGCCGCCGCGCTGGGCGGGTCCGCGGGTGGCGCCTTCAAACTCTTCAAGTACCTCAAGCAGGGCAAGGACGTCACCGCGCCCGGCACCTTCCTCTCCACCTTCATCAACAACCGCATGGCCGGCGCCGTGCCCGGAAGCCTGTTGAGCAAGGTTCCGCCCGGCATGGTCACCGCCCTCACCGGCTCCGACGAGGCCGCCATGTTCGGCGGGTTCATGCGGAACGGCTCCTTCTTCATGCCTTCGGCGGCCGAGGCCAACCTCGCCAAGGTCGCACAGAACGGTGGTCTCGCGAACGCGGCGAAGGCCGCAGGCTGGATCAGGGGCGCGGGTGTGGTCGGCGGGGTCGCGGCGACCGCCTACGGTGTGGCGAACCTGGCCACCTACGACGCGGACATGATCAAGGCCGATCCCGCGAAGTTCGCCTCCGACCTCAGCGGAACGGCGTTCAGCGCGTCGATGACCGCGCTGACCGTGGCCCCCAACCCGGTCACGGCCGGTCTGGCGGTCGGCACGGGCCTGGTGTACGCGGGCTGCCTGGTCTGGGACAACCACGAAGCCATCGGCGAGGGCATCGAGAATGCCGGGGAATGGGTGGGCGACACGGCCTCGGACATCGGGGACGGCATCGCCGACGGTGCGAAGAAGCTGGGTAGCGCCCTCAACCCGTTCGACTAGCGAGGGAAGACATGCACACGACCATCAGCCCGTTCACGCTCGCGTACTGGAAGGAGAGACAACCGGTCGGGCTCAAGAAGTTCGGCTGGCAGGGTACGTCCGCGGAGTTCGGCGACATCCGAGTCGTGTGTCCGGCGGGCCGTGACATGCCGAACGTCGTCGTCACGGAGGTACGCGGCGGCCTGATCCCCACCTCCACGTTCGAGACGCGCGGCGCGCACACGGACGTGGCGTCGATGCCGACCCTCAACCGCTCGACGCTCCGAGTGGGCGACGCGCCGGTGCGGATGCACCGCAACCGTTGGGCGCCCACGCACCGGGGTCGCTCTCTGCACATGACGTGTCTGGGCGACTCGTACCGGCTCACGGCGATCAACCGCCGGGCGTACGAGCTGTCCCGGCAGCCCGACTCCGAGGACCCCGGCGCGGTCCTCAGGGTGCGGCAGTCGGGCGTCGGCAGCGGCAGGAAGGTGACCGTGCAGGCGACGGGCCGGGTGCTGCCCGCCGACGTCTCCCTGGCGGCTCTCTTCACCGGAGTCGACCGGTCCGTGCTGACGCGGCGCGGAGCCGTACGGGCCGGGTTCTCGAGGATCTTCAACTTCTGGGCCGAGTCCCAGGCCTGAGCGACTACCAAGTGGGTGTGTATGCCTTCGTTCGACATTTCCCGGTCCCGCTTCCGGCTGGCCGACGAGCACCTGATCGTGCTCTCCGAGCTGGCTTCGGGCAACGCGGCGCCCGACGAGTTCGTGGCGGCCCGGAGGGAGCTGCTGGACTGCGGCCTCATCAATGAGGAGGGCAAGCTGTCCCCCTTGCTGCTGCCGCTGATGAAGACGGTCCTCACGCCGGGCGTGATCATCTCGCTGGAGGCCGCGGGCCGCCAGGGCAAGCTGCACCACGGCATGTTCGTCGGCGAGGAACACGTCGTCGCGCACGAGTCGTGGCCGGGCACCGCCGAAGCCGAGTACTCCTGTGTCGAGCCCAAGATGCTGGTGTGGAAGCTCGCCGACATGGTGAACCTCCAGCAGTCGTCCAACGGCCGCGAGACGGCGGCCTCCGTCGTCGGGACGACCATCGGCACCGTCGAGGCGGGGCTCGCGGTGCTGGAGGGCGAGCGCGTCGTCCGGTCCGCCGACGAGGAGCGCGAGGCGATCCGCCGAGCCCTGGAGACGGACGGGAGTCTCGGCGAGCCGGCGCTGACCCTCCTCACCGACCTGATCTCCGAGCTGCGGTCGACCTGGCGCCTCACCTCGGCGTGGCGGGCTCACTCCGGGGGCCGGGACGGTGCGGCGACGCGCGGCCTCGCCGTCTGGGACTGCGGCCCCCTCGGCTACTGGCTGCGCGAGCTGCCCGCCGAACCCGTGCCCGAGGCGCGGGTCACCCCGACCGCCCCGTTCAGGCTCGTCCGCGTGGACTCCAGGACGGTCTGGGCGCGGATCACCGAGCTCCTGCCCGACGCGAGTGAGCTCCGGCAGGCCGCCGGACGGCCGGACGCCGCCTGAGGCGGGGGTGAGCGCGACCCCGTGCCGGGCCCGGGGCCGGGTCGGACTCCGGGGCCGGGTCCGGGTCCGGGTCCGAGGCAGGCTCCGGTCACACCACCTGGTGCAACCACCGCACGGGCGCGCCCTCGCCCGCGTGGCGGAAGGACTCCAGCTCGTCGTCCCACGGCTTGCCCAGGAGCCCCGCGACCTCGGCCTCCAGGTCCGTCTCACCGCGCAGGGAACGCGCCAGCGCGGCCCGCAGCCGGTCCTCCGGGACCAGGATGTCGCCGTGCATACCGGTGACGGCGTGGAAGATGCCGAGACCGGGTGTCGAGCTGTAGCGCTCGCCCTCCGCCGTCGGGCAGGGCTCCGCGGTCACCTCGAAGCGCAGCAGGTCCCAGCCACGGAGGGCCGAGGCCAGCTCCGAAGCGGTACCCGCACGGCCCTTCCAGGAGAATTCGGACCGCCAGGTGCCGGGCGCGGCCGGCTGCCTGATCCAGTCGAGCTGGACCCGCACACCGAGTACGCCCGCCACCGCCCATTCGACGTGCGGGCACAGCGCGCGCGGTACGGAGTGGACGTAAAGGACTCCACGTGTCGTCACCGGGACCTCCAGTCTGGGACGAGGTTCGCCTTCCCCAGCGGCCTCGCGCCCGTACCGCCTCTTCCTGGCCGGCTCCCGAGGTTGTCATCAGTAAACAGCATCGGGAGTGAATCTCCTGAAAAGGGACAGTATGTGACGTGAGTCAACTTACCGGAGCCGCAGCTTCTCAGGCGGGCCGGACGGGCGCCACTGGTTCTGACGGGGAAAAGCTACCGTGCGCCGGGGGCCGGTGTGTGACGTACCGTCGGTCCCGGGCCCATGATTTCCCCAGCATTCACCCGCGAGGGCGCGAGGGCCGCCACCTGGGGCTGTCGGGGTGTGCCGGAGGCACAATCACCCGTGTGGCCGGAGAGGGAGCAGGGATGCCTGAGCATGCGTCACGTCGTCGCGCCCGGAGTGCCGCGGCCACTCTGGCGGCGGTCGCGGTCGTCGGTGGCGCCGTGCTGACGGGCTGCACCTCCGACGGGGGTTCGGGCGCACGGGACTCCGAGGGGGCCCGGAGCCCCTCCCCCGCACCGACGCCGGTGTGGGACGCGAGCCCCGCCTCCGTCGCGGCCGTCGGGGACTCCATCACGCGTGGCTTCGACGCCTGTTCGGTGCTGGCCGACTGCCCCGAGGTGTCCTGGGCGACCGGGACCGACGACGGGGTGCGGAGCCTCGCCGTGCGTCTCCTGGGGGCCTCGAAGGCTGCCTCGCACAGCTGGAACCACGCCGTGTCGGGCGCCCGGATGGCGCAGTTGCCGGAACAGATGGCGCTGGCCGCGAAGGACGAGCCGGAGCTGGTCACCGTGATGATCGGCGCGAACGACGCCTGCCGGGACTCGGTGCGGCTCATGACGCCGGAGGCCGACTTCCGGGCCTCCTTCGAGGCCTCGATGCGGCAGTTGCGCGCCGGTGCCCCGAAGGCGCAGGTGTACGTGTCGAGCGTGCCGGACCTCAAGCGGCTCTGGTCGACCGGGCGTGAGAACCCGCTGGGCAAGCAGATCTGGAAGCTGGGGATCTGCCAGTCGATGCTGGGTGACGCCGACGACATGGGGCCCGCGGCCGTCTCACGGCGCGAAGCGGTGCTGGAGCGGGTGGTCGCGTACAACGAGGTACTGCGGGACGTCTGCGCGCGCGACGAGCGCTGCCGCTACGACGGCGGGGCGGTCTTCGCATACCGGTTCACCGGTGAGCAGCTCAGCGAGTGGGACTGGTTCCATCCGGGCCGAAACGGCCAGGCCAGGCTGGCAGAAATCGCTTACCGCAATGTGACGGCGTCCGGGCCTCCCGCGTAAAGTTCTTGATCATGAAGACGGGTGCAGCGGTACAGAGCGAAGACTTCTCCACACTCATCGACGGCACGCCGGTCCGGCGCTGGACCCTGGAACGCGGGGGCACGCGGGTGCGGGTGCTGACGTACGGCGCCGTGGTGCAGTCCGTCGTGGTACCGGGCAGGGACGGCACCCGGGCCGAGGTGGCCCTGGGGCTGCCGGACGTCAAGGCGTACGAGACGCACACGGGCCCCTACTTCGGTGCGGTGGTCGGCCGGTACGCGAACAGGATCGCGGGCGGGTCCTTCGTCCTCGACGGGCGTACGCACCGGGTGACGCGGAACGAGGGCCGCAACACCCTGCACGGCGGTGGGCGTGGCTTCGACAAGCGGGTGTGGGACGCCGAGGAGGTGCCGGACGGTGTGCGGCTCTCCCTGGTCGCCGAGGACGGCGAGGAGGGCTTCCCGGGGCGGCTGGCGGTGTCGGTGACGTACACCCTGGACGAGGACGGCGCGCTGCGGATCGCCTACCGGGCGACGACGGACGCGCCGACGGTGGTGAACCTGACGAACCACACGTACTGGAACCCGGCCGGGGCGGACAGCGGGAGCGCGCTCGGGCACGAACTGCGGCTCGCGGCCGGGCGGATCACTCCGGGGGACGGGGAGTCGATCCCCACGGGCGAGTTCCTGCCGGTGGAGGGGACCAGGTTCGACTTCCGGGAGCCGAAGCCGGTGGGCCCGGGCTACGACACCAACTACGTGCTGGAGGAGACCGGCGGGGAGCCGGTCGCCGAGCTGTACGAACCCGCGTCGGGACGTCTGCTGACGGTCCGCACGACGGAACCGGGGCTGCAGCTGTACACCGCCGACCACCTCGGCGGGGGCCCGTTCGTGCCGTGCGCCGGGATCGCGCTGGAGACGCAGCACTTCCCCGACTCGCCGAACCGCCCGGAGTTCCCGAGCACGGTGCTGCGGCCGGGCGAGGAGTTCGCCTCCACGACGGTGTACGGCTTCTCGGTGCGCTGAGCCCGTCCTCCTGGGGCACCGGGGCCTCTCAGCGCTTGTGCAGGGTGTACGGCGACGAAGGGGCGGGCTCCGGCTCCGCCGTGGGCGGCGCGGTGAGCTCGCGGGCCAGCAGCGTGGCCCCGGCGACGGCGCCCGGCATCAGGAACACGGCGACGAAGGGGACGACGAAGGCGAGTGCGAGCGGGACCCCGAAGCCCAGGACCATCATCCGGCGGCCGCGCAGCAGTGCGAGGCGGTCCTTCAGCACCATGCCGCGGCGCTGGAGGGCGACGGCGGTGAGCTCCTCGGAGAGGAAGTAGCCGGAGACGCAGAAGCCGAGGACGGGGATCACGGTCTGGCCGATGACGGGGATGAACCCGAGGGCGAAGAGCAGCACCCCGTACAGGGCCACGCGCAGAAGGATGCGGACGGAGTCGCGGGCGGAGATCCACAGCTCGCGCCAGAGCGGCAGGCCCGATTCGGGCACCTCACCGCCCTCGCTGCGGTCGACCTCCTCGGAGAGGGACTCGTAGAAGGGCTGGCCCACCAGCAGGGTCACCGCGGTGAAGGTGATGACCGCGAGGAATATCCCGAGGACGAAGACCAGGACGACCAGGGTGTTGCGCAGGAGCCCCAGCCAGGGCGAGGACCAGTCGTCGGCGAACGGGGTGGCCCAGCCGACGAAGTCGTCGGCGCCGTAGCCCAGTCCGACCAGCGCGCCGGCGTAGACGACCAGGGTGACGAGCGCGGGCAGCAGACCGAAGCCGAACCACCGGCCGTGCCCGAAGGCCCAGCGCTGGCCCTTGATCAAGTAACCGAAACCCGCCCCGAGATCGCTCATGGGCGTCAGCGTACTTGCGCGAACCATTGACACGTCCCCTGGCCCGTCATTAACGTCACGCCAGCATTTCGAACGAGTGACGAAATACCGAACACGTTGAGAGGCAACACCCGTGCGCATCACCGGAATCAGTACGCACGTCGTCGGCACGCCGTGGCGCAACCTCACCTACGTCCAGGTTCACACCGACGAGGGCCTCACCGGGGTCGGCGAGACCCGGATGCTGGGGCGCACGGACGCACTGCTCGGATATCTGCGGGAGGCGTCCGCCAACCACATCAACGGCTCCGACCCGTTCGCGGTCGAGGACCTCGTCAAGCGCATGAAGTACGGCGACTACGGGCGGGCCGGGGAGATCGTGATGTCCGGCATCGCGGTCATCGAGATGGCCTGCTGGGACATCAAGGGCAAGGCGCTCGGCGTCCCTGTCTGGCAGCTGCTCGGCGGGAAGGTGACCGACCGGGTCAAGGCGTACGCCAACGGCTGGTACACCACCGAGCGCACCCCGGAGGCCTACCACAAGGCGGCGCAGGGGGTCGTCGAGCGGGGATACCGGGCGCTGAAGATCGACCCCTTCGGTACGGGGCACTTCGAGCTGGGCCAGGAGGAGACCCGTTACGCGGTGTCCCTCATCGAGGCCGTGCGGGACGCCATCGGCCCCGACACCGAGCTGATGCTGGAGATGCACGGGCGGTTCAGCCCGTCGACGGCGGTGCGGATCGCCCGCGAGATGGCGCCCTTCAAGCCGGCCTGGCTGGAGGAGCCGGTGCCGCCGGAGAACCTCAAGGCGCTGAGCAAGGTCGCCGAGAAGGTCGATCTGCCGATCGCGACCGGGGAGCGCATCCACGACCGGATCGAGTTCCGCGAGCTCTTCGAGTCGCAGGCCGTCGACATCATCCAGCCGGACGTCGGCCACATCGGCGGCATCCTGGAGACCCGGAAGCTCGCGGCGACCGCGGAGACCCACTACACGCTGATCGCGCCGCACAACGTGGGCGGCTCGGTGCTGACGGCCGCCAGCCTCCAGGTCGCCGGCTGCACCCCCAACTTCAAGATCCTGGAACACTTCAACGACTTCGCGGACGCCGACATCAAGAAGGTCGTCAAGGGCGCCCCCTACGTCGACCCCGAGACCGGCTGCTTCGAGCTCTCCGACGCCCCCGGGCTCGGCGTCGAGCTGGACGTGGACGCGGCGGCGGAGTTCCCGCAGCAGCAGGCACGGTTCGACCTGTGGGCGGACGGCTGGGAGAAGAGGCAGCCCAAGTGAGCACCCTCTCGCGTGCGTTGACCATCGAGCGGCCCGGCAGCCACACACTGGCCGAGGGACCGCTCCCGGAGCCGGGCCCCGGCGAGGTCAGGGTGCGGGTCGCCGCGGCCGGGATCTGCATGAGCGACCGCGAGGTGTACGACGGCCACCGCGACCCCGCCTACGTGCGCTACCCCGTGGTGCCGGGTCACGAGTGGGCGGGGACCGTGGACGCGGTGGGCGAGGGCGTCGACCCCGCGTTGCTCGGGCGGCGTACGGTCGCCGAGGGCTTCCGGGCCTGCGGACGCTGCGAGCGGTGCCGGTACGGGGAGACCTCCCTGTGCACGGCGGGCTACGACGAGACGGGGTTCACCCGGCCCGGCGCGTTCGCCGACCACCTGGTGGTCCCGGCACGGCTGCTGCACCCGCTGGCCGACGACGCCGACCTGCGGGCCGCGGCCCTGCTGGAGCCGGCCGCGGTGGTCGCGGCGGCGGTGCGGGCCGGGGCACCCGAGCCCGGCGAGCGCATCGCCGTGCTGGGGGCGGGGACACTCGGGCTGCTCGCGGTGCAGTTGCTGGCGGCGGTCTCGCCCGCGGAGCTCACCGTGATCGACCCGAGGGGGCAACGGGCCGCCCGGGCACTGGACTTCGGGGCGAGCGAGGCCCGGACGCCCGGGGAGGCCGAAGAGGTGCGGGGCCGCTACGACCTGGTCGTGGAGACGGCCGGCGCGCCGTCCACCGCGGCCGACGCGTGCCTGCTGGCGCGTCGCGGCGGGCGGGTGGTGCTGACCGGGATGTTCACCCCGGGGGCCGCGGGCATCGACCCGGTCCATCTGTCGCTGAGCCAGCTCACCGTGCGCAGCGTCTTCGGCGCACCCTCGGCGGCCTGGTCCTACGCGGTACGGGCGTTCACGGCCGGGCTGCTCGACCCGGCGCCGCTGATCACCCACGAGTTCCCGCTGGAGCGGTTCGCCGAAGCCGTGGCGCTGGTGGGATCCGGGGATCCGGAGACCGGGAAGGTGCTGCTGCGGCCGTGAGGGCCACTCCCTGATCCGAACGCCGGCACGGCGGCGTCCTGACCGCCTCCGGACCGGCGCACTCCCAAAGATCCGAACTTCGTCCGAAATACCGAACGTGAAGGACCAGTCGTGAACGACACCCCTGCCTCCTCCCCCGGTGCCGCCGGCGCCCGCCGCCCCGGCGACGCCGCGCTCACCGCGCTCGGCCTCGGCCCGGCACCCCTGTCGCCGGCGGACGCCTCGCCGCACTCCTTCCCCGACGGCGGGAGCTGGCGCACCGAGGTGCCGTCCGTGGAAGGTCCGGAGGCCCTCGGTGTCGTACTCGAGGAGTCCGCGCGGCTCGACGTCCCGGTCCACCGGGTCAGCCAGGGCAGCGGTGTCTGGATGCTGACGGACGCGGAGATCACCGAGATGGTGAAGGGCTGCGCCGAACGGGACATCGAGCTCTGCCTGTTCACGGGTCCGCGCGGCACCTGGGACACCGGCGCGTCGGTGCGTACGGACTCCGGCGGCGCCGGACTGCGCTCCCGTGGCCACGACGCCCTGGCCGGCTGCGTCGAGGACGCCCTGCGCGCCACCGGGCTGGGTGTGAAGTGCCTGCTGGTGGCCGACGAGGGCGTGCTGTGGACCCTCCACCGGCTGCGTGGGCAGGGCGCCCTGCCCGCGGACACGACCTTCAAGGTGTCGGCACTCATCGGGCCGGTGAACCCGGCCTCGTACGCCGTGTTCGAGCAGCTCGGTGCCGACTCGATCAACATCCCGTCCGACCTCACACTCGCCCAGTTCACCGAGATCCGCCGGGTGTCGAGGGCTCCGATGGACCTCTACATCGAGGCCCCGGACGACCTCGGCGGCTATGTGCGGATGTACGAGGTCGCCGAACTGATCCGGCGCGGCGCGCCTCTGTACCTGAAGTTCGGCCTCGCCAAGTCGCCGGGGATCTACCCGTACGGCCGGCACCTGCGGGAGCTGGCGCTGTCCACCGCCAAGGAGCGGGTGCGGCGCGGCCGGCTCGCGCTGGACCTGCTCGCGCGGCACGGGGCGGACGGCGGCATGGCTCCGCTCGGCAGCCGGCTGCCGGGCCCGCTCAACCGCTTCGAGATCTCGTCATAACGTTCCGGAAACCTTCTCCCCAAAAGAAGACAGAGCCGCGCACAATCCCACACACCTGTTCTCGGTCGATCCGCCCTCGGCTTTCCGGCACCACCGGACCGAGCCCTGACTCACATCAAGGATGATGACAATGCGCAACCGCAGAGCCTCACTTGCCGCCGTGGCCTCCGCAGCCTCCCTCGCCCTCACTCTGACCGCCTGCGGCCAGAACAGCGAAGGCGGCGGCGAGGAGAAGAAGGGGGGCGCCGACGGCGCCACCATCGGCGTCGCGATGCCGACCAAGTCCTCGGAACGCTGGATCTCCGACGGCGCCAACGTCGTGAAAGAACTGAAGGGCAAGGGCTACGAGACCAAGCTCGTCTACGGCGAGGACGACCCGGACCAGCAGGTCTCGCAGATCGAGAACATGATCACGCAGGGCGTGGACGCCCTGATCGTCGCCGCGATCGACAACAAGTCCCTCAACAACGTGCTGCAGCAGGCCAAGGACGCCGACATCCCGGTGATCTCCTACGACCGGCTGATCCTGGGCACGGAGAACGTCGACTACTACGCCTCGTTCGACAACGAGAAGGTCGGCGAGCTGCAGGGCTCGTACATCGTGGACAAGCTGGGTCTGGAGGACGGCAAGAAGGGGCCCTTCAGCATCGAGCTGTTCGCGGGCTCCAACGACGACAACAACACCAAGTACTTCTTCCAGGGCGCGATGAACGTCCTCAAGCCCCACATCGACAAGGGCGAGCTGGTCGTCCGGTCCAAGCAGACCGCCCTCAACCAGGTCACCACGCTGCGCTGGGACGGCGGCACGGCACAGAAGCGCATGGACGACCTGCTGACGTCCAGCTACCGCAGCGCCAAGGTCGACGCCGTGCTCTCCCCCTACGACGGCATCTCCATCGGCATCCTCTCCGCCCTGAAGTCGGACGGCTACGGCTCGAAGGCCAAGCCGATGCCGGTCGTCACCGGCCAGGACGCCGAGCTCGCGTCGGTGAAGTCGATCATCGCGGGTGACCAGACGCAGACCGTCTACAAGGACCTGCGCAAGCTCGCCAAGGTCGCCTCGAACATGGTGGACGCCGCCCTGAACGACAAGAAGCCGGAGCTCAACGACACCAAGTCCTACGACAACGGTGTCAAGGTCGTCCCCGCCTATCTGCTGCAGCCGGTCAGCGTCGACAAGGCCAACTACAAGAAGGCCCTCGTCGACGACGGCTACTACACCGCGAACGACCTCAAGTAACCGGGCCACCTCAAGGATTGGAAGGCAAGACCATGGCGGGACCCGTCCTGGAAATGCGCTCGATCGTCAAGACCTTTCCCGGTGTCAAAGCGCTTTCGGACGTCACACTGACCGTCCGGCAGGGCGAGGTCCACGCCATCTGCGGTGAGAACGGCGCCGGCAAGTCGACCCTGATGAAGGTGCTTTCCGGCGTCCATCCGCACGGCAGCTACGAAGGGGACGTCCTCTTCGAGGGCGAGACCTGCCGGTTCAAGGACATCCGGGCGAGCGAGCAGCACGGCATCGTGATCATCCACCAGGAGCTCGCGCTGGTGCCGTACCTCTCCATCGCGGAGAACATCTTCCTCGGCAACGAGCACGCCAGGCGCGGGCTCATCAACTGGAACGACACTCTCAGGCACGCCGGTGAACTGCTGCGCCGGGTCGGCCTCGACGAGCACCCGGAGACCCGCGTCGCCGACATCGGCGTGGGCAAGCAGCAGCTGGTGGAGATCGCCAAGGCCCTGTCGAAGAAGGTGAAGCTGCTCATCCTCGACGAGCCGACGGCGGCGCTCAACGACGAGGACAGCGGCAAACTCCTCGACCTGATCCTCTCGTTGAAGGAACAGGGCATGACCTCGATCATCATTTCCCACAAGCTGAACGAGATCCGCCGGGTCGCCGACTCGGTCACGATCATCCGCGACGGGCGCTCCATCGAGACGCTCGACGTGAAGGCGGAGGGGACGACCGAGGACCGGATCATCAGCGGAATGGTCGGCCGGGACCTGGAGAACCGCTTCCCGGACCGGACCCCGCACCATCCGGAGGAGGGCACCGCGCCCGCCCTGGAGATCCGCAACTGGACCGTGCACCACCCCATCGACCAGCAGCGCAAGGTGGTCGACGACGTCTCGATCGAGGTGCGGCGCGGCGAGATCGTCGGTCTCGCCGGGCTCATGGGCGCCGGCCGCACCGAGCTGGCGATGAGCGTCTTCGGCCGCTCCTACGGCCGTTACGCGAACGGCACCGTCCTGAAGGACGGCGCCGAGATACGTACGAAGTCCGTCCCCGAGGCGGTCGCGCACGGCATCGCGTACGCCACCGAGGACCGCAAGCACTACGGCCTCAACCTCATCGACACCATCAACCGGAACATCTCGCTGACCGCGCTGGGCAAGGTCGCCAAGCGGGGTGTGGTCGACGAGCACGGGGAGCGGCAGGTCGCCGAGGGCTTCCGGAAGTCCATGAACATCAAGGCCCCGACCGTCTTCGAGCCGGTGGGCAAGCTGTCCGGCGGCAACCAGCAGAAGGTCGTCCTCAGCAAGTGGATCTTCGCCGGTCCCGAGGTGCTGATCCTGGACGAGCCCACGCGCGGCATCGACGTGGGTGCCAAGTACGAGATCTACACGGTCATCGACCAGCTGGCCGCCCAGGGCAAGGCGGTCGTCTTCATATCCTCCGAACTGCCGGAGCTGCTCGGCATGTGCGACCGCATCTACACCATGGCCGCGGGACGGCTGACAGGTGAGTTCTCGCGGGCCGAGGCATCGCAGGAAGCGCTGATGCGTCAGATGACGAAGGACAAAGAGGTAACCCGATGAGCACGGACGTGACCGACAGGACCCCGGCCCCCGCGCCGCCCGGCAAGAGTGGACCGGCGTCCGGCGGCGGGCTGCTGCAGCTGGTGCTGGACGGCATGCGCCGCAACATGCGCCAGTACGGCATGCTGATGGCCCTCGGCCTGATCGTGGTGCTGTTCGCGGTGTGGTCGGACGGCGACCTGCTGCTTCCGCGCAACGTCTCCAACCTGGTGCTGCAGAACAGCTACATCCTGATCCTCGCGATCGGCATGATGCTCGTCATCATCGCGGGCCACATCGACCTCTCGGTCGGCTCGCTGACGGCGTTCATCGGCGCCATGGCCGCCGTGCTGATGGTCGAACACGATCTCCCCTGGCCGCTCGCGGTGGTGCTGTGCCTGGCCATCGGCGCCGTCGCGGGCTCCGTGCAGGGCTTCTTCATCGCCTACCTCGGCATACCGTCGTTCATCGTGACCCTCGCGGGCATGCTGCTTTTCCGCGGTCTGACGGAGATCTTCCTGAAGGGCCAGACCCTCGGCCCCTTCCCGAAGGACCTGCAGAAGATAGCCAACGGCTTCCTGCCCGAGGTCGGCCCCACCACGAACTACCACAACCTCACCCTGCTGCTGGGCTTCGCACTGATCGCCTTCGTGGTGATCCAGGAGGTCCGTGACCGCAAGCGGCAGCAGGAGTTCGCCCTCGACGTGCCGCCGTTCAAGTTGTTCGTGCTGAAGCTGGTCGCCCTGGTCTCGGCCGTCCTCGTGGTCACCCTGCTGCTCGCCAGCTACAAGGGCGCCCCGGTCGTGCTGCTCATCCTCGGTGTGCTGGTCGTCGGGTTCGGCTACCTGATGCGCAACGCGATCATCGGCCGCCACATCTACGCCATCGGCGGCAACCTGCCCGCGGCCAAGCTGTCGGGTGTGAAGGACAAGAAGGTCACCTTCCTGGTCTTCCTGAACATGGGCATGCTCGCGGCCCTGGCGGGTCTGGTCTTCGCCGCCCGCTTCAACGCGGCCTCGCCCAAGGCGGGCCTCAACTTCGAGCTGGAGGCCATCGCGGCCTCGTTCATCGGCGGCGCGTCGATGAGCGGCGGCGTGGGAACGGTCCTCGGCGCGATCATCGGTGGTCTCGTCCTGGGCGTGCTGAACAACGGTATGAACCTCGTGGGTATCGGAACCGACTACCAGCAGGTCATCAAGGGCCTCGTCCTGCTGGCCGCGGTCGGCTTCGACGTCTGGAACAAGCGCAAGGTCGGCTCGTAACGCCCCTTCATCCGACAGGAGTTGTTTCATGACCTTCACCACCGGAACCAGCAGACGTACGGTCCTGGCGGCCACGGCCGCCGCGGGGCTGGCCGTGACGGCGGGCGCCCCCGCCGCGCACGCCTCGGCCCCCGGACGCACCCCCTCCAGGGAGCTCTTCGGCACCCTCGCCGACGGGACGAAAGTGCACCGCTGGACCCTCGCCAACGGCGGGACCCGGCTGAAGGTCCTCTCCTGGGGCGGGGTCGTCCAGTCCCTGGAGACCCCCGACCGCAGGGGCCGGACGGCGAACCTCTCGCTCGGTTTCGACAGCCTCCCGGACTACGTCGCGAAGTCCCCGTACTTCGGCGGGCTGATCGGGCGGTACGGCAACCGCGTCGCCAAAGGGCGCTTCACCCTCGACGGCACCACGCACCAACTGCCCCTGAACGACGGCCCCAACAGCCTGCACGGCGGCGACCGGGGCTTCGACAAGCGGGTCTGGGACGTGAAGCCGTTCACCGAGCGCGGCGACGTCGGGCTGGTCCTCACCCGGACCAGCCCGGACGGCGAGGCCGGCTACCCGGGCGCGCTCGCCGTCCGTGTGGTCTACACCCTCACCCCCCGGGGTGAGTGGCGCATCGACTACACGGCGACCACCGACCGCGCCACGGTCCTCAACCTGACCAGCCACACCTATTTCAACCTGGCGGGAGAGGGCAGCGGCAGCGTCGACGGGCACCTGCTCGAGCTTGCGGCGGCGCGCTACACCCCGGTGGGCGCGACGCTCATCCCGACGGGCGAACTCGCCCCGGTGGCACGTACGCCGTTCGACTTCCGGCGCTCCCGTGCCATCGGGGAGGCCGTCCGCACCCCGCACGAACAGATCGGGTACGGGCAGGGGATCGACCACAACTACGTGCTGGACAAGGGGATCACGGCCCGCCCCGAATACGCGCTGACCGTGACCGATCCCGGCTCCGGCCGGGTGATGAAGATGTACACGACGGAACCCGGCATGCAGGTCTACACGGGGAACTTCCTCGACGGCACGCTGACCGGCACCTCAGGCCGGGTCTACCGCCAGGGCGACGCGTTCTGCCTGGAGTCCCAGCACTTCCCGGACTCCCCGAACCAGCCGTCGTTCCCGTCGACGGTACTGCGCCCCGGTGACACCTACCACTCGACGACGGTGCACGCCTTCTCGGCGCGCTGACGGCGCCTCCCCGGCACGCGTACGGCGCCCTCCCCCAGGCCGGGGAGGGCGCCGTACGCCGTCGTTTGCACGGCGTCGGGGACCGGGCGTCAGCCCTGCCGCGGCGGTCGGGCGACGTGGCCCTCCACCTGCGCCCGGGCCCGCTGCCGCTCGTACCGGTGCTCATCGTCGGCGTCACGGAACTCGAGCCTGCACCAGCGGGATTCCTGGTAGCCGGGCGCGGACCGCCAGTGTCCCGCAAGGGCACAGAGGCGGTTCCAGTCCTCCCGAAGGCGATCCAGCCGTACCTCCGCCCGTACCCGGCGTTCCTCCTCGGAAGGCGGCCGGGGCGACGGAGTCCCTTCGCGCACCCGGCCGCGGCCGGGTGTCCGGCCGGTGACGGCCGCCTCCAGGGTGAGGACCAGGGTGGCCACCGCCTCGGCGAGCGCCGCGGCGGTGATGCCCTCCTCGCTGTCCGAAGGGTGAGCACGTGCCGCCCGCTCCAGTCGGGGAACCAGGAAGTCGCCGACCTCCCACACGACGTCGGCGGTCAGCTCGTCGGCGTACCGCATACCGCCTTCCAGCAGGCCGCCATCGCCCATCAGGTCACCCTCCGATGCGGGCCGCCCCGGAAGCGGGGCGCCACGTCCGGCCTCCGGGGCGGCCTGGAATCGCTGTACGGCCTGAGAACAGCCCCGGCGGCCCATGTCGCGAACCGGTACTCAGACCAGCCGGATCATATTCCAGGACAGCGGCTCCAGCACGGCCTTCAGTGTTCCGCCGGACAACTCCGTGCCCTCGGCGGCGTGCGGCACGACCCGCTCGGGCTCGGCGAGGGTGTTGCGCGCCTCCGGGTCGGCGTCGGCCACCACCTGGTGCTCGACGACCCGGTCCAGGTCCAGTCCCGTCAGGGCGACTTCGAGCGGCAGCACGGCGTCCTGGCCGCGGTTGACGGCGAAGACCGTGACGGCGCCGGTCTCGGGGTCCCGTACGGCGGTGGCGTGCAGCAGGTCGGTCTCGCCGTACTTCGCCGTCCCGTACGTCGGCGAGTCGACCCGTACGTCCAGTACCTGGCCCTGCCCGTACCGCGCGGCCTGGGCGAAGGGGAAGAAGGTGGTCTGCCGCCAGGCGGGCCCGCCCGGCTCGGTCATGATCGGCGCGATCACGTTGACCAGCTGGGCGAGACAGGCGACGGTCACCCGGTCCGCGTGGCGCAGCAGGGCGATGAGCAGGCTGCCGAAGACGACGGCGTCGGTGACGCTGTAGTTGTCCTCCAGCAGCCGCGGCGCCTCGGGCCAGTCGAGCGGGTTCTCCTCCGCGTCCTTCTGGAAGCGGCTCAGGTACCAGACGTTCCACTCGTCGAAGGAGAGGTTGATCTTCTTCGACGACTTGAGGCGGGCCCCGACGTGGTCGCAGGTGGCGACGACGCTCTCGATGAAGGACTCCATGTCCACGGCCGAGGCGAGGAAGGAGTCCCGGTCGCCGTCGGTCTCCTCGTAGTAGGCGTGCAGCGAGACGTAGTCGACGAGGTCGTAGGTCTCGGCGAGGACCGTCGCCTCCCAGGCGGCGAAGGTCGGCATCGCGCGGCTGGACGACCCGCAGGCGACGAGCTGTACGGACGGGTCGATCTGCCGCATCGCGCGCGCCGTCTCGGCCGCGAGCCGCCCGTACTCCTCGGCGGTCTTGTGACCGGTCTGCCAGGGGCCGTCCATCTCGTTGCCCAGGCACCAGAGCCTGATGCCGAACGGGTCCTTGTCACCGTGCGCGACGCGGCGGTCGGAGAGTTCGGTGCCGGAGGGGTGGTTGGCGTACTCCTGGAGCTGGATGGCCTCCTGGACGCCGCGGGTGCCGAGGTTGACCGCGAGCACCGGTTCGGCCTGCGGGCCGATCTTCCTGAGGAAGCCGATGTACTCGGAGAGGCCGAAACGATTCGTCTCGGTGGAGCGCCAGGCGAGGTCGAGGCGGCGGGGGCGCTCGTCGGCGGGGCCGACGCCGTCCTCCCAGCGGTAGCCGGAGACGAAGTTGCCACCGGGATAGCGGATGGCGGTGACACCGAGCTCGCGGACGAGGTCCAGGACGTCGGTGCGCAGTCCGGCCTCGTCCGCCGACGGATGGCCGGGCTCGAAGATGCCGTCGTAGACACAGCGGCCGAGGTGCTCGACGAAGGAGCCGTAAAGCCGGGGGTCCACGTCGCCGACGGTGAAGGCGGGATCGAGGGTGAAGCGCGCGGTGCGGGTCATGGCTTCCTTACTCGTTCGATATTTCGAATGCTGCTCGTAACATCGAACGGACCGTAGGGTTCGGCATCCCCGGCCGTCAATGCCCCTGCACGCGCTCGTGCGGTACGGCTGGGCGCACACGACCGAGGGCCGCACCCCTGTGTGGCGGGGTGCGGCCCTCGGACACGCGCGAGGAGCCGGGGATCAGCCGGCCGAGAGCTCGACCTTGATGTTGCCCCGGGTGGCGTTCGAGTAGGGGCACACCTGGTGGGCCTTCTCGATGAGCGCCTGGGCGGTGGCCGTGTCGACGTTCGGGATCGAGGCGCTGATCGCGACCTCCAGGCCGAAGCCGCCCGCCTCGGTCTTGCCGATGGAGACCGAAGCGGTCACCGTCGAGCCGGAGATGTCGGCCTTCTCCTGCCGGGCGACCACGCCGAGCGCGCCCTGGAAGCAGGCGGCGTAGCCGGCCGCGAAGAGCTGCTCGGGGTTGGTCCCCGCGCCGCTGCCGCCCATCTCCTTCGGCGGGTTGACGACGACGTCGAGCTTGCCGTCGTCGGTGGAGACGCGGCCGTCACGGCCGTTCTCCGCGGTGGCGACGGCGGTGTAGGCCACGTCTATGTGCTGGATCGTCATACCGGTGATTCCTCCTGCTGATACGCCGCGACTCGCGCCCACGACCGCGGCGGCCTGGGCCGAGCCTAACGGGTGACGGTGCGGGGGCGGGACCGCCGCCGGACCCACATGGGATAGGGATGGGTGATGCAGACATTCCTGCCGTACGCCGACTTCAGCCGGAGCGCCCTCGCGCTGGACCCGCGGCGGCTGGGCAAGCAGCGGGTCGAGGCGATCCAGGTACTGCGGGGACTCACCGTCCCCGGCTACGGCTGGCGCCACCACCCCGCGGTGCGCATGTGGGCCGGCTACGAGGAGGCACTGGTGCGCTACGGACTGGACGTGTGCGCCGCGTGGACCGCCGGGGGCAGGGCCGACACCTGTGCGGCGACCCTGCGCGAGGACCTCGCCGCATCGCTCCGGCGCACCACCGTCCGGTCGGCCACGGAGCTCGCTGCGGCGGGTGAACTGCCCCCGTGGCTGGGTGACGAGGCGCTGCACGAGAGCCATCGCTCCGCGCTGGTGCGCAAGGACCCGGAGTACTACCGGCCGCTGTTTCCCGAAGTGCCGCCCGATCTGCCGTACGTGTGGCCTCCGTCGGACCGCGAAAGGCGGTGACGGACGGCTCCACCGACGGCTTCCCGGGCGGCTCCACGGGGCGGCCGGGGCCGGTCAGGCGTCCAGCGAGACGATCATCTTGCCGGTGTTCTCGCCACGCAGCAGACCGACGAACGCGTCGTAGGCGTTCTCGATGCCCTGGACCTTCGTCTCGTTGTACTTCAGCTCGCCGGAGGCCAGCCAGCCGGCCACCTCCTGGACGAACTGCGGCTGCAGATCGGCGTGGTCGCCGACGAGCATGCCCTGCAGGCGCAGGCGCTTGCCGATGACGAGCGCCAGGTTGCGCGGGCCGGGGGTGGGCTCCGTGGCGTTGTACTGGGCGATCATCCCGCAGATGGTGGCGCGGCCGTGGAGGTTCATCGAGGAGATCGCGGCTTCCAGGTGGTCACCGCCGACGTTGTCGAAGTAGACGTCGATGCCGTCGGGGGCTGCCTCGGCGAGCTGCTCGCGGACGGGGCCGTTCTTGTAGTTGAAGGCCGCGTCGAAGCCGTACTCCTCGGTGAGGAGCTTGACCTTCTCGTCGGAGCCGGCCGAGCCGATGACCCGGGAGGCGCCCTTGAGCTTCGCCATCTGGCCGACCTGGCTGCCGACCGCACCGGCCGCGCCGGAGACGAAGACCGCGTCGCCCTCCTTGAAGGAGGCGACGTCGAACAGGCCGGCGTAGGCGGTGAGCCCGGTCATGCCGAGCACGCCGAGGTAGGCGGACAGCGGGGCCAGCGAGGCGTCGACCTTGACCGCGTGCTTGGCCGGGACGTCCGCGTACTCGCGCCAGCCGAGGCCGTGCAGGACGTGGTCGCCCACGGCGAAGCCCTCGGCGTTCGACGCGATGATCTCGCCGACCGCGCCACCCTCCATGGGGTGGTCGAGCTTGAAGGGCGGGGTGTACGACTTCACGTCGTTCATCCGGCCGCGCATGTAGGGGTCGACCGAGAAGTGGAGGTTGCGGACGAGGACGCGGCCCTCACCGGGAGCGGCCACCGGCGCCTCGCGCAGCGCGAAATCCGTGGGCTCGGGCCAGCCCTGCGGGCGGGCGACGAGGTGCCATTCACGGCTGGAGGTGGGAAGTGCAGACATGGGCTCGGGTTCTCCTCGTTGTCGTGCGGGGCGGGAAGCCGAAAAGCTTCAGGACGTGAAACAACCATGCGTCCAGATATTTCACCTTGTCAAGTAATTCGGTACGCTGGGTGTCATGACCTCCTCGCGCACGGACCCGCTCACCCTCGACGTCATCCAGCTCATCGGCGGAGTCGTGGCGCGCTACCACGAGGAGTACGACCGGGCCGCGGCCACACACGCGCTGACCGGCGCGCAGGCCAGGGTGCTCGGGCTCCTGTCCCTGGAGCCGATGCCCATGCGCAAGGTCGCCCGGAAGCTGAAGTGCGAACCGTCCAACATCACGGGCATAGTCGACCGGCTCGAGCTCCGTGGCCTGGTCGAACGCCGCCCGGACCCGGCCGACCGACGGGTGAAGCTCGCCGCACCGACCGACGAGGGCATCCGGACGGCGGAGCAGTTGCGGGACGCGCTGGACTTCGCCCGGGAGCCGCTCGCCGAGCTGTCGGAGGGGGAGCGCACGGTGCTGCGCGACCTGCTGCGCCGGATGCTCGGCGAGGACGCCGCCTAGAGGCGCCTGGAAGGTGTCCGCCCGGAGCCTCGGCGCCGCCTCAGCAGAAGATCCACCAATTGCAGGTATCGGTGGGCGACGGGGTGGGCGTGGGGTCGTCCGGGGGCTCCGGCTGCGTGGGGTCCGCCGGTGGCGTGACCGGGTCCGACGGCTCGGCGGGGGGCCCGGTCACGTCAGGATCCGGGGAGGCCGGCGCCGACGCGGAGACCGAGGGCTCCGCGGGGGCGGGGGCCGACGGGGCCGCGACGGTCGACTCGTCGTCGGCGGGCCCTTCCGTGGCCGTCGCGGAGTGGGAATCGGTGACCGGCACGACGGTGGGGACCTCCACCGGACCGGGGTCGCCGGGCTCCGTGCTCGACGGAGCGGACGGCGCGGGCCCGGTGGCGGAGCTCTTGGCCTCGCTCACGTACTCCGAGGCGCCGCTGTCGCCCCCGGGCTCCATCGCCAGCTCGGCCAGGCTGAGAGCCCCCAGCGCCAGCACCACGCCGGCCACCGTCAGCAGCAGCGCACGGCCGCGCCTGCGGTGGCCCCGGCGCCGGCGTCCCGCCACGCCCCGCGCACGCCGGCGGTGACCGGCGGCCCCGGAGGCGTCCGGGGCCCCGGCGGCGGGCTCCGTGTCACGGCGGGAGAGGTCCGCGACGGCATAGGGGACCAGCGCGTCGGCGGGGGTGCCGCAACCGGCGCAGGCCAGCGCCCCGTTGAGGTGCCGTTGGCACGGGTGGCAGTAATCCATGGCGCCCGCAGACTAGACGGGCGGAGAAGGACACAGGAAGCCGCGCAGGTGAAAATCCTGTGTGGAATCGAGGACTCCGGCGTACGCCGTCCCCCGCGCGTGGCGCGCGGCAGGATGGATTCCATGAACGCTCCCGCCCCGTTCGGGCCGCTCCAGTTCCAGCTCGTCCTGCTGCGCCGGATGGCCGACCACCAGCCGGACCTCGTCGAGGAGGCCCGGCACGAACTGAGCGCCTCCCTCGCCGACATGCGGGAGGCGAACCGTCGCTGGCAGGCGATGCTGCGCGCCCCGCGCGGCCGGGGCGCCCTGCGCCGCTACCGCTCGGTCCTGGGCGAGCCCGAGTCGTCCGTACGCCGCAGGATCGGCGATCTGGAGTGCGACGCGCTGCTGTGGCCGCTGCCGCTCTGGCCGGATCTGCGGTTCGAGGTGACGGCGGGTCCGGGTGGAGCCGTGTGGAACGAATGGCTGGTCCGCGCCCCGGGTTCGGCCGGCCCCGAGCTGGGCGATGCCGCCGGTCTGCGCCCGTGGTCCTGCACCGTGGACGAGGTGGCCAGGGCGTTCGCCCCGGCGCGCCCCATGGAGGGCAGCGCCCCGACCCGCTGGGCACTGGCCTTCACCGATCCTGCCGGCGGCCGGCCCTGTGTCGCCGAGTTCACCTGGGGGCTGTTCCAGCGGCTGCTGCCCGGCGGCCCCTGAGATCCGCCGCCGCCCTCCGCCTGTCGCACCGTCAGCTCCCCGGTCCCCCCTACGGCGCACCCAGCGCGCGCCGCCCCCGCCCCGGCGGGACGATGCCAGGAGGGCCGGCCGCCGCCGGTACCCACCGCCAGCGCTCTCGGGAGACCTGCCGTGACCGTCAGCCTCGATCAGTTGCGCCGCTGCCACATCGCCGTAGACCTCGGGGCCGCGAGGACCCGGGTGTACGTCAAGGGGGTGGGGCTCGTCGTGGACGAGCCGAGCGTCGCCGCCGTGAACACGCGCACCGGCTGCCTCATCGCCGTCGGCGCGCTCGCCGAGCAGATGACCGGCCGCACGCCCGCCTACATCCGCGTGGCGCGCCCGGTCTCCGGCGGAACCGTCGTCGACATCGACATGGCCCAGCGCATGCTGCGGCACCTGCTCGGCGAGAAGCTCCGCCGCCAGTTGCGCCGCAAGCCACGGCTCCGGGCCGCCGCCTGCACCCCGCACGAGGCGGATCCGCTGGCCCAGCGGGCGACCGTCGAGACCCTCGTGGGCCTCGGTGCGCGACGCGTGGAGCTGGTCGACACCATGATCGCCGCGGCCATCGGCTGCGGGCTCCCGGTCGAGCAGCCGACCGCCACCATGATCATGGTGTGCGGGGCCGCCACCACCCAGATCGCCGTGCTCTCGCTCGGCTCGATCGTGACCGCCGTACGCATCCCGATCGGTGGGGAGGCCATCGACGAGGCGATCATCCAGCATCTGCGCCAGCACCACGAACTGATGCTGCCCAGCCAGTCCGTGCGTCCCCTGCAGCTCGCGCTCCGGGGCAACGGCCTCACGCTCAACGGCCCGGCGGTGACGGAGATCCACGGCCGTGACGTGGCCACCGGCCTGGCCCGTTCGGTGCAGGTCGACACCGCCGCCGTGCGGCAGGCCATCCAGGCCCCGCTCACCGCGGTGCTCGACGGGCTGGGGAAGGTGCTGCGCGACTGCCCGCCCGACCTGGTGGCCGACATCGCGGAGTCCGGGATCATGATGGTCGGCGGCAGCGCCCTGCTGCCGGGGCTCGACCAGATGCTGCGCGACGCCACGGGCGTGCCGGTGGCCATCGCCGAGCGGCCCGACGTGTGCTCGGTGCTGGGGCTCGGCGCGATGCTGGACGGCACGGTCCAGCCGCTGGCCCTCGCCCCGCTCGCCGGCTGAGAGCCGTCCCCTGTGGCCGGGACGCACCTGGACCTGCGGACCACCCTCCAGCACATCGTGGACACCGCGACGGCGCTGGCCGGGGCGCGCTACGGCGCCCTCGCACTCCTCCACGGGGAGGACCGCCATGTCACCGGTCTGTTCACCTGCGGCATGAGCGACGAGGAACGCCGCGTCGCGGGCAGGCTCCTGGACGGCCGTACGGGAGTCCTCGGTGCCCTCGTGGACGACACACAGGCCGTGCGTGTGGCTGATCTGACGGCCGGCCCGCGCCCTCACGGCACACAGCGGCTCCCGATGCGCTCCTTCCTCGGGGCGCCCGTCCGGGTGCACACCGAGGTGCTCGGCAGCCTCTGTGTCACCTCCGAGGAGCCGGGGCGCTTCACCGACACCGAACCGGCGCTGCTGCGGCTGCTCGCCTCCCAGGCGGCCGCGGCGATCGGCGGCGCCCACCTGTACGACGCGGCGCGGCAACGGGAGCACTGGATCGAGGGCGCCGCCGCCGTCACCCGGGCACTGCTGAGCGGGGCGGGCCCGGAGGACGCCCTGACGATCGTCGCCGAACGGGCCCGGATGCTGGCCCGCGCCTCGGCCGGGGTGATCCTCCAGCCGACGCCGGACGGCGGGATGGAGATCGTCGCCGCGTCCACCCTCGACGACCCGGCCGGCCTCGTCGGCACGTCCATCGAGCCGGGCTCGCCCGTCCTAGTCCAGCTGCTGGGCGGCGAGGAGGTACTCATCGAGGACTCCGCGACGGACGACCGGATGACGACCCCGGTACGGACCCGGTTCGGCCCCAGCATGATGCTGCCGCTGCAGAGCGGGGGCAGGCTCATCGGCACGCTCGCCCTTCCCCGGAAACGCGGGGGCGACCCGTACACGGCGACGGACCGGCTGCTCGCCTCCCAGTTCGCCTCCCAGGCCGCGCTGGCCCTGGTGATGGCCGACGCGCAGCACTACCGGGAGCAGCTGGCGGTCTACGAGGACCGTGACCGCATCGCCCGCGACCTGCACGACCTCGTCGTACAGCGGCTGTTCGCGACGGAGATGATGCTGGAGTCGACCCGCCGCAAGGACCTGGCCGGCGACGAGGAGACGGCCGAGCTGCTGGCGAAGGCGGTCGACGAGCTGGACTCCACCATCCAGGAGGTCAGGACCGCGATCTTCGCCCTCCAGCAGCCGCCCGCCGAGGCCCCCACGACCTTCCGCGGCCGGGTCCTGCGCGAGACGGGCGGGGCAGCGGCGGTGCTGGGCTTCCAGCCGTCGGTGCAGTTCACCGGCGCGGTGGACGCCCTGGTGACGGAGCCGGTGGACGGCGAGCTGCTCGACGTGCTGCGCGGCGCCCTGGCCTCCGCGCACCGGCGGACCGGCGTGTCGGCCGTCGAGGTGGAGGTGGACGCGACGGTGCGGCTGCCCGACGGGCGTGCGGCGGTACGGCTCGCGGTCGCGGACGACGGGCGCGCCGAGGACGGCGCCCGGTCGCCGACGGTCATCTGGCAGGCGCCGCTCTGAGCGCGATCCGGGTGTTGGAGTGCGCGACGCCCGCGTCCTTCTTGAGCCGTCGCAGCAGCGTGTCCAGGGAGCCGGGGTCGGCCGCCGTGGCGCGCACGAGGTAGTCGTGGCCGCCCGTCACGTGCACCACCTCGGTGATGCCGGGCAGCGTGAGCACCGAGCGTTCGAACTCCTCGTTCGTCGTGTCGAGACGCAGTGACACGTCGATGAAGACGACGAGGCCCGAACGGGTGTCGGCGGCGGGGTCGACGATGACCGTGAAGCCGCGGATCACCCCGTCACGGCGCATACGGCGCACACGGTCGCCCGCGGCGTTGGCGCTGAGCCCCACGCGCACGCCCAGATCGCGGTACGAGATCCGGGCGTCCTCCTGGAGGATGCCGAGGATCTCTCTGTCCAGCCGGTCCATAACGGCGATTGTGGCAGCCCCTGGCCGGAAACGGCGGTCGAGCGGTCCGCGCCGGGGCCGCGGAGGGGGCCTGGAGGAGCCCCTCGCCCATGGGGCGTCTGCCCGGCGGCGGACTTCACCCGTCCGGCCCGTATGGCTCAGCCCACCGTGCCCGCCCCGCCCCTCCCCCCTTGACTTGCGGTGTGGACACAACCGCCGAGCAGGACGCCGGCCCGAACCGGAGCGGGTCCGCCGCCTACCGGAACCTGATCATGGCCACCATCGGCTTCACGCTCACCTTCTGGGCGTGGAACCTGATCTCCCCGCTGTCGGGGGACTTCAAGGAGCGGCTCGGGCTGAGCTCGTTCCAGCAGTCGCTTCTGGTGGCGGTCCCCGTGCTCGTGGGTTCGCTCGGGCGGATCGCGGCGGGCGCGCTGACCGACAAGTACGGCGCCAGGCTGATGTTCCCCACCGTCTCCGCCCTGACGATCGTCCCCGTACTGCTGCTCATCCCGGCGAAGGACTCCTACGGGGCGATGCTGGCGGTCGGCTTCCTGCTCGGACTCGGCGGCACGACGTTCGCGATCGGTATCCCCCTGGTCAACTCGTGGTTCCCGCCCGAGAAGCGCGGTCTCGCGCTGGGGGTGTTCGGGATGGGCATGGGCGGCGTCGCACTGTCCGGCTACTTCACGCCGCGGATCGCCGGGCACGACGAGAACCTGCCGTTCTGGATCGTCGCCGGTGCGCTCCTGGTGTACTCCCTCCTCGCCGCGGTGCTGATCACCGACCACCCCGGCCGAAAGGTGCCGGCCGACTCGCTGGCCCACCGTCTGGGGAAGGCCGGCCGGCTGCGGGTGACCTGGGAGCTCTCCGCGCTGTACGCGATCGGCTTCGGCGGCATCGTCGCGTTCGGGGTGTATCTGCCGACGTACCTGAAGACCTGGTACGAGATGTCGCCGACCGAGGCGGGCACCAAGGCGGCGGGGTTCGCGCTGGTCACGGTCGTCTTCCGGCCGGTCGGCGGCTGGCTGTCGGACCGCGTCCACCCCGCGCTGGTCACGGCCGGGGCACTGTTGCCGGCAGCGCTGACGGCCATCGTCCAGGCCTTCGACCCGCCCCTGTACCCGCTGGGCACGATCGCCCTGCTCTGCATGGCGGCCGGGCTCGGCACCGCGAGCGGAAGCGTCTTCGCCCTGGTCTCGCAGGTGACGCCGCAGGCCAAGGTGGGCAGTGTGACCGGCATCGTCGGTGCGATGGGCGGTCTCGGCGGATTCGTGCCGCCGCTGGTCATGGGCGCGATCTTCAGCGCGAAGGACTCGTACTCGATCGGCTTCATGCTGCTCTCCGACCTGGCCCTGGCGGGCGCCGTCTACGCCTACGGCCGGATGCGGACCCTGCGGCGCGACGGCTGACCGGCTGTCGTCGTCCCACGGGGCCGGCGGCGGTCGGGACGGGCCGTACGCACCGCTCGCTCACGTACGGCGGTCCCGGCCCGTCCTTGCCCGGCCACCCCCGCGGCCGCGTCGGTCTTCTAGGCTGCGGGGTGTGACCTCTCTTCTGCCCGCGCTGCGCGGAGCGTCCGGCCGGACCGGCTCCCCCGAAGCTGTCCGGTTCGGCGAACACGTCCTTGACTACGCACAGTTGGCCGATGCGTCCGCCGCACTCGCCGCCCGGATCACGGGAGCGGGACGCGTCGCCGTCTGGGCCACGTCCACCCCGGAGACAGTGGTCGCCGTCGTGGCGGCGCTCCGGGCGGGGGTGCCCGCCGTACCGCTGAATCCGAAGACCGGCGAGCGGGAACTCGCGCACATCGTCGCCGACAGCACGCCCTCGGTGGTGCTGGCCGGCGCGGCCGACGAGCTGCCGTCCGCGCTGGGCGGCCTGGAGCGGCTGGACGTCAGCACCACCGCGGCCGCCCCCTCCACGGAGGCCGATCCGCCCGAGCCCTCCGCGGACTCCCCCGCCCTGGTCGTCTACACCTCGGGCACGACGGGCCCGCCCAAGGGTGCCGTCCTGCCCCGCCGGGCGATCGCCGCGTCGCTGGACGCGCTGGAGGACGCCTGGGCGTGGACCGGCGAGGACGTCCTCGTCCACGCCCTGCCCCTGTTCCATGTGCACGGGCTGATCCTGGGAGTTCTCGGCCCGCTGCGCCGGGGCGGCTCGGTGCGGCACCTCGGGCGTTTCTCGGCCGAGGGAGTGGCCAGGGAGCTGCTCTCCGGGGGGACGATGCTGTTCGGGGTGCCCACGATGTACCACCGGCTGGCCGGCGCGCTGACCGGCCCGGACGGCGCCGGGGACCTCGCGAAGGCGCTTTCGGGCGCCCGGCTGCTGGTCTCCGGTTCGGCGGCGATGCCGGTCCACGACCACGAACGGATCGCGGCGGCCACGGGCCGCCGGGTCATCGAGCGGTACGGGATGACGGAGACCCTGATGAACACGGGCGTACGGGCCGACGGCGCACCGCGCGCCGGGACGGTCGGCCCGCCGCTGTCGGGCGTGGAGCTCAGGCTCGTCGAGGAGGACGGCACCGTCCTCCAGGACACCGCGTCGATCGGCGAGATCCAGGTCCGCGGCCCGAACCTCTTCACCGGCTATCTGAACCGGCCGGACGCCACGGCGGCCGCCTTCACCGCGGACGGCTTCTTCCGTACGGGCGACATGGCCACGATCGACCCCGACGGCTACGTGAGGATCGTCGGGCGCAAGGCCACCGACCTCATCAAGAGCGGTGGCTACAAGATCGGCGCGGGCGAGATCGAGAACGCCCTGCTGGACCATCCCGGTGTGCGCGAGGCGGCCGTCACCGGCGAGCCCGACGCGGACCTCGGCGAGCGGATCGTCGCCTGGGTGGTGCCGGAGGACCCCGCGTCTCCGCCCGCCGAGAGGGAGTTGGCGGACCACGTGGCGGACCTGCTGGCACCGCACAAGCGCCCGCGTGTCGTGCGCTACCTGGACGCGCTGCCCCGCAACGAACTGGGCAAGATCATGAAGAGGTCGCTCGTTGTCTGACATCCGGTGCGACCGCATGTCGGCCCGGGACGCGATCGCCGGCGTCACCGCGCGCTTCACCGAGCACCGTCCGGCCGCGCGCCCCGTCCTTCCGGACGGTCCGCTCGGCTGGAGCGGTTACGCGGAGTCCAGGGCGCGCGCCGCGGAGCGGACCGGCGAGGAGGAGTCCGTCGTGTACGGGAGGGCCGTCGTCGGCGACCGTGAGTGCGTCCTGGCCGCCTTCGAGTTCGGCTTCCTGGGCGGTTCGCTGGGCGGGCACACCGGGGACCGGCTGGAAGCCGCGTACGCGCTGGCGGGAGAGCTGCGGCTGCCGCTCGTCTCGCTGGTCGCCACGGGGGGCAGCCGGATGCAGGAGGGCATGATCGCGCTGATACAGCTCCAGCGGGTGGCCCGTGCGTCAGCACGGCTGAGGGCCGCGGGGCAGGCGCAGATCTCGGTCCTGCGGGATCCGGCGACCGGGGGCGGCTGGGCCACCGTGGGGGCGGGCGCCGACGTGGTGCTGGCGCTGCCCGGGGCCCAGATCGGCTTCGCGGGCTCCCGGGTGCGGCCCGTCGGCGCGGACCCGTACGCGTACACCGCGGAAGGGCAGCTGGCGGCAGGCCAGATCGACGCGGTCGTCGCGCCGGACGACCTGCCCGGGGTGCTGAGCCGCTGGCTGACGGCACTGACCGGCACCAGCCCTGCCCAGGCCGCCCCGGTGCCGGGCGCGCTGTCGGACACGGGACTGCCGGCGACGGGCTGGGACGCCGTGGAGCAGGCCCGGGCGACGGCACGGCCACGCGCCGAGGCCTACCTGGACGCCTACTTCGAGTACCGGATGCCGCTGAACGGCGACCGCTGCGGCGGCAGGGACCCGGGGCTGCTCTGCGGAGTGGGTCTGCACGCCGGGCAGCCGGTGGCGTACGCCGCCCAGTGCGGCACCGCGACCCGCCCGGCGGGCTACCGCACGGCGGCCCGGGTGATCCGGCTCGCGGACCGGCTCGGCCTCCCCGTGCTCACCCTCGTCGACACCCCCGGCGCGGCCAACGACGCGGAGGCGGAGCGGGCGGGCGCGGGCGCCGCCATCGCGGACGCCTTCGCCGCGGTCGCCGCCGCCCGGGTGCCGGTGACGACGCTAGTGATCGGCGAGGGCGGCTCCGGCGGTGCGCTGGCGCTGGCCGCGCCGGACAACACCCATGTCACCCAGGACAGTTACTTCTCGGTGATCGCACCCGAACTGGCGGCGGCCATCCTGAAGCGCGGCCCGGACGAGGTGCGGTCCACGGCCGACCAGCTCCGGCTGCGCCCCCAGGACCTGGTGGAGCTGGGGGTGGCCCGCTCGGTCGTCGGCCACGCCGGGCCACAGGCGCCGACGACGCGCTGAGACGCGCTCGGCGCGCCGCCCGGGCGACGGTTGGCTAGCGTGGCAGGAAGGACATCCGCCGAGTACGCAGTCGAGCGAAGAAGGGTCCGACCATGGCCGCTGAATCCGAGGGCACTCCGTGCTGGGCCGACGGTACGTTCGGTGATCTCGAGGGGGCGAAGCGCTTCTACGGTGAGCTCCTGGGCTGGACGTACGGCGAATCGATGCCGGAGTACGGCGACTACACCCAGGCCCATGTGGACGGCAAGGCGGTCGCCGCGCTGTCACCGCCCATGCCCGGCCAGGAGACGCCCCCCGCCTGGTGCCTGTACCTGGCGTCGCCGGACGCCGCCGCCACCACCGCGAAGATCCGCGAGCACGGGGGCGACGTGCTGGTGGAGCCGATGCGGGTCGGCGACTTCGGGACGATGGTGCTGGCCGCCGACCCCGGCGGGGCACCGTTCGGGGTCTGGCAGGCGGGCAGTCACGAGGGCTTCCAGGCGACTGCGGTGCCCGGCGCCTACACCTGGGCCGAGGTCTACACCCGGGACCCGGCGAAGGCGGACGCCTTCTTCGCGGCCGTCTTCGGGTACGGGGTGAAGCACCTGGACGACGACGCGATCGACTTCTCGCTCTACGACCTGGGCGCGGACCCGGTGCTGGGCAGGATGAAGATGGGGGAGGAGTTCCCGCCCGGGGTACCGGCCCATCTGAACGTGTACTTCACCGTCTCCGACTGCGACGCGGCGGTGGAGAAGGCCAAGGCGCTCGGGGCGGAGCTCCGGTTCGGTCCGATGACCATCCCGTTCGGCCGTTTCGCCTCCCTGACGGACCCGCAGGGCGCGGTGTTCTCGCTGATCGACCCCACGACGACCGGGGGCGAGATGCCGAGCGTCACCGACGTCTCCTGACGGGGCCCGGCCCCGGACAGGCCCTCAGGGCTGCGGATCACGCGCGTCGTACCGCGCGAAGCCGCGCCGGCTCAGCCCCAGCAGGCAGACCACCAGGACACACGCGAGGCCGCCGCCGGTCACCGCCACGGCCGGGGACGTCAGGTCGGCGGCGGAGCCTGCCACCAGATCGCCGAGACGCGGGCCTCCCGCCACGACGACGATGAAGACGCCCTGCAGCCGGCCGCGCATGGCGTCCGGCACGGCCGCCTGGAGCATGGTGTTGCGGAAGACCATCGATATCGAGTCCGCGCACCCGGCGAGCGCGAGCAGGACCAGCCCGGGCCAGAGCGCACGGGTGAGCCCGAACACAGCGATGGCGGCGCCCCAGCAGGCCACGGCGACGAGGACCGCGAGCCCGTGCCGCCTGATACGGCCCAGCCATCCGGAGAACACACTTCCCAGCAGTGCTCCCAGGGCGGGTGCGGCGACCAGGAGGCCGGTCGTCCTCGCATCACCGCCGAACCAGAGGACGGCGATCACCGGGAAGAGAGCACGGGGCTGGGCCAGCACCATGGCGCTCAGGTCGGTGAAGAAGGTCATCCGCAGATTGGGCCGGGTGGCGAGGAAGCGCAGTCCGTCGGCGACCGAAGCCCGCTCGGTGCCCTTCTCCCCCGCCGCGCGGTCGGGAAGCATCGAGGGCAGCCGCCACATCGCGTACAACGAGGCGGTGAAGGTGACGGCGTCCACGGTGTACGCGGCCCGGTATCCCCACCAGCCGACGATGAGGCCGCCGAGCATCGGCCCGGCCAGGCCGCCCGTGGTGGACGTCATGGCGTTGAGCGCGTTGGCCGCGGGCAGTTGTTCCGCCGGGAGCAGTCGCGCGATCATCGAGCTCCGGGCCGGGGAGTTGAGCGCGAAGCAGACGGCCTGGAGCGTGACGACGGCGTAGAGGAACCCGACGTGCTCGATCCCGGCGAACGCGACGGCGGCCAGGGCGATGGCCAGCACGAACGACCCGGCCGCGCTGAGGAGCCCCAGCCTGCGCCGGTCCACTGTGTCGGCGATCGCGCCGCTGTACAGGCCGAGGAGCACCAGGGGGACGAACGAGCAGAGACCGATCAGCCCGACGGAGAACGCCGACCCGGTGATGTCGTAGACCTGGAGCGAGACGGCCAGCGCCGTCATGCCCTGCCCGATCCAGGAGATGGTGTTCCCGAACCAGAGCCGCCGGTAGTCGGGGGAGGAGCGCAGCGGCGTCAGGTCGGCGAGTATGCGCGTGCGGGGTACACCTTGTTTGGCGGTTTCGGTCACACGGGATGGTAACGACCCCGCCCGAGGACGCGGGAGACGCCCTCACGACCCGGCAGTCCACGGCCGTAAAAGCCTCGCGTGACGACCGGTAGGCGTCGGGGGCCCCGCCGGTCCGGCCGCGCAGGAGGGGCCGAGGAGGTACGTGCTCACCCGAAGGCCGCCCACCTTCGGCCACCACGGCCCGGGCCGGCCCCGGACGGGGCGTGACCTGCGGTGTCGCGGTGTGAAGTAGGGTGACGAGCCGTACGGAGGGGGCGTCCACGTTGGCAGTTCGGGTCACCATGGCCGATGTCGCCCGGGCGGCGGGGGTGTCGACGGCGACCGTGTCCTACGTCCTCTCCGGCAAGCGGGCCGTCGCGGAGGAGACCCGGCGAGTGGTCGAGGCGGCCATCGCCCAGCTGGGATTCTCCGTCAACACGGTGGCGCGGAGCCTGCGGACCGGCCGTTCGAGCATCGTGGCGCTGATCGTGCCCGACCTGTCCAACCCCTTCTACGCCCAGCTCGCGGCCTCCCTCCAGGAAGAGCTGCGGACGCTGGGCCTCCACGTGATGGTCTGCGACACGAAGGCGGACCGGGACGAGGAGCGGGCGTACCTGCGGGAGGCGGTCCAGCAGCGGTTCGCGGGGGTCGTGATCACTCCGTTCCGGCTGGTGGCGAAGGACTTCCTCACCCTGTCGGAGGCGGGCATCCCGGTGGTCGTCAGTGCCGACCTGCCCTTCGGGGAGACGGACCTGGTGACACCGGACGCGCGGGCCGCCATGCGCGCGGCGCTGACCGCTGTGACCGAGGCGGGGCGCCGGCGCATCGCAATGATCGCGGGCCCCCGGGACGCCACCGGCGGCGACCCCCGGCTGGAACTGCTGCGAGCGCTGGCCGTCCAGTTCGGCATCACGCTCCCGGGTCGGCTGGTCGTCCGCGGCGAGCACACCCGGGAGGCGGGAGCGGCGGGCTTCGAGCACCTGATGGGGATGAAGCACCGGCCGGACGCGGTTTTTTGTGCGAACGACGCCGTCGCGATCGGCGCGATGGACAAGGCGGAAGAACTGGGCGTCGGCATCCCCGGCGACGTGGCGCTGATCGGCCATGACGACGCGTCGTTCGCCTCGCTGGTGCGTCCGCGTCTGACCACGGTCAGATACCCGGCCGTCGACGTGGGAAGGGCCGCGGCGCGGCTTCTCATCCAGCGGCTCGACGGACGCGTTCCGCGTAGGACCGTGCGTGTCAAGGCGGAGTTCGTCTCGCGCGGGACCGTCTGAGGTCACTCCCCCGGCCCACCGGTCTTCCGCCCCCTCCACCCGTCCATGCCCCGTCCGCCCGCTCGTGAGCCGCACAGGTGGGCAGCGCTCCCCCACTCCTTTCGACGGAGGGTTCAGGGTCGCGACGAGCCCATCACGTAATCGATTACGTCACTCTCCTCGATCGAGCCAACCCAGAGGAAGCCAGCAGCATATGCGCAGGTCAACGGACTTCTCTGGCCGGTGATCCCCTGCTTCACCGCATCACGAAACGGCCGCAGTACGCCTTGGACTTCACCAGAACTGTTGACTTTCGTTGATCTCCGTTGTGAAGGTAGCCGCCGTCGCCCTACTCGGACGTGACGCCCCCGGCTCGAAGGAGAGCAACCTCATGGCAGTTCGCAAGCGGGATTCGGTCACCCGGCGCGGTTCCGTCGTCCGGCGCGGCTTGGCCGGGAGCGTGGTTCTCACCCTCACGGCGCTGACCGCGTGCGGTGGCGGCGCGGACGACACGGACGACTCGGCCGCGAGCTCCGCCTGCGAGCCGGCCTCGGGCAAGGTCACCCTCGACTACTGGTCGTGGGTACCCGGCATGCAGAAGGCCGTCGACGTCTGGAACAGCGAGAACCCCGACGTCCAGGTCAAGCTCAAGACGACGCCGTCCGGGAACGCAGGTACGTACCAGAACCTGTCCAACGCACTGAAGGCGGACAAGGCACCCGACCTCGGGCAGATCGAGTACGACTCACTCGCCAGCTTCCGGCTCAAGGGCGGACTCACCGACATCGCGAAGTGCGACGGGGTCGAGGAGGCAGGCTCGAAGTTCGTCGACTGGACCTGGTCGCAGGTGGACTTCGGCGCCGGGGGCGAGGACGGCGTGTGGGCCGTGCCCCAGGACACCGGCCCGATGGCGCTCTTCTACCGCAAGGACGTCTTCGACAAGCTCGGCCTGGCCGCGCCGACGACCTGGGAGGAGTACGAGGCCGCCGCCCGGAAGATCAAGGCCGCCAAGAAGGGGCAGTACATCACCCACTTCTCGCAGACCGACCCGAACTGGTTCACCGGGCTGCTGTGGCAGAACAAGGCCCCCATGTTCGAGCGCGACGCCGACAAGTGGAAGGTCACCGTCGACCGGCCCGAGAGCCGCCAGGTGGCCGACTACTGGCAGAAGCTCATCGACGACGAACTCGTCGCCACCGACCTCCAGGGCTTCTCTCCCGCCCTGTACAAGTCGTGGAACGACGGCGAGGTCGTCACCTGGATCAGTGCGGCCTGGGGTTACAGCACCATCCGCGACAACGCCAAGGCCACCGCCGGCAAGTGGGCCGTCGCCCCCATGCCGCAGTGGGAGAAGGGCCGGCAGCAGGCGGGCAACTGGGGCGGTTCGACCACCGCCGTCCTCAAGGGCAGCGAGCACCCGGCGGAGGCCGCGAAGTTCGCGCTGTGGCTGAACACCGACGCGAAGGCGCTGGAGATCCTCAACAAGGAGGGCGGCCTCTACCCCGCGGCCGAGGCCGGTCTGGAACTGCCCGCCCTCAAGCAGCCGGTCGACTTCTACGGCAAGCAGCCGATCTTCGACGTGTTCGCGGAGGCGTCGAGAGGCGTGGACACCGACTTCACCTGGGGTCCGACCATGACCGACACCTACCGCTACCTCAGCGACGGCACCGCCAGGGCCACCGGCGGCGGCAGCACGCTGGGCAACGTGCTGAAGGACACCGACGCGCAGAGCGCCGAGTCGCTGCGCAAGCAGTCGCTGGACGTGACGGACTGACGCCCACGGCCGGTCTTCCCCCGCCCCGCCCCGTCGGCAGGACCCAACCCGAAAGCCACCCGTGACGACCACCCGCACCCCGGTGGCGGCGGCCTCCCGCCGCCACCGCACCCTCGCACCGTTCGCGTTCCTCGCCCCCTTCCTGATCCCCTTCGTCCTGTTCACCCTCGTGCCGGTCGGCTACGCGTTCTGGCAGAGCCTGCACAAGACCGAGCGCAAGGGCGGCACCTTCGGCCGCACGGAGACGGTCTTCGCCGGATTCCAGCAGTACGCCGACGTCATGTCCGAGCCGTTCTTCGCGAGCAGCCTGCTGCGCGTAGCGCTCTTCGCCCTGGTGCAGATACCCGTGATGCTGGCCCTCGCGCTGGCCCTGGCGCTGCTGCTCGACTCCGCGGTGGCCCGCCTCAAGCGGTTCTTCCGCCTGGTCTACTTCGTGCCGTACGGCATCCCGGGCGTCGTGGCCGCCCTCATGTGGGCGTTCCTGTACGACCCGCGGCTGTCCCCCGTCGTCGAACTGCTCCGCTCGGTGGACGTCGACGTCGACCTCCTCGGCCCCGACGCCATCCTGTGGTCGATCGGCAACGTCGTCACCTGGACGTACACCGGTTACAACATGCTGATCATGTACGCGGCGCTGCAGGCCGTACCCGCGGACCTCGGTGAGGCCGCCCGGGTCGACGGGGCGGGAGCGTGGACGATCGCCCTGCGCATCAAGGTGCCCGTCATCCGTCCGGCGCTCGTGCTGACCGGTGTCTTCTCCCTGATCGGCACCTTCCAGCTGTTCACCGAGCCACAGGTGTTCCGTGCCATCTCCACCAGCGTGACCAGCACGTACACCCCCAACCTCGCCGCCTACTCACTCGCGGCGGGTGATCACTACAACGAGGCCGCCGCCCTGTCGGTACTCCTCGCGGTGGCCACCTTCCTGCTGTCCTTCCTGTTCCTCCGCTTCACTGCCAGGAGGCAGGGATGACCCTCCTCACCCGCACCGAGGGCGCACACGCGCCCACGCACCCGCGTCGCGGCCCCGCCCTGTCGAGCGTGCCCGTGCTCCTGTTCATGGCTCTGGTCGCCGCCTACATGCTGCTGCCCGTCTACTGGCTGCTGATCTCGGCGACCAAGAGCCAGAGCGACCTGGTCACCACGCCCGGTCTGCTTCCCGCCGACTGGCACCTGGGCGAGAACCTCACCGCGCTCCTCACCCAGCAGGACGGTGTCTACCTGCGCTGGCTCGGCAACAGCCTCGCCTACGCCGGGGCCGGCGCGGCGGTCGGCACGCTGCTCGCCGCGATGGCCGGATACGCCCTGGCCGTCTACCGGTTCAAGGGCAGGGAGGCGGTCTTCTCGGTCATCCTGGGAGGCGTCCTGGTGCCCGCCACCGCCCTCGCGCTGCCCCTGTTCCTGCTCTTCGCCGAGATGGACGCCACCAACACCTTCTGGTCGGTGTTCCTGCCCAGCGTCGTCAGCCCGTTCGGTGTCTACCTGTCCCGGATCTTCGCCGCGGCGTCCATCCCCGACGAGGTCATCGAGGCGGCCCGCATCGACGGGGCCGGCGAGTGGACGATCTTCCGCACCATCGCGCTGCGCCTGATGTCCCCGGCCCTGGTCACCGTCTTCCTCTTCCAGTTCGTCGCCATCTGGAACAACTTCCTGCTCCCCCTGATCATGCTTCAGGACGAGCGGCTCTACCCGGTCACCCTCGGCCTGTTCACCTGGCAGTCCCAGACCAGCCGGGCACCGGAGCTGCAGACACTGACGCTGGTCGGCGCGCTCGTCTCGGTCGTCCCCATCGTGATCACCTTCCTCCTCCTGCAGCGCTACTGGCGCGCGGGCCTGGCCGCGGGGGCGGTGAAGTCGTGAAGGACCCGATGCTCGCCCTCACGGGACGGCTCGGGGGAATCGCCTACGGGGGCGACTACAACCCCGAGCAGTGGCCCGAGGACGTCTGGCACGAGGACGTACGCCTCATGGGCGAGGCGGGGGTCAACCTCGTCACCGTCGGGGTGTTCTCCTGGTCCCGCCTCGAACCCCGCCCGGGCGTGTACGACTGGTCACTGCTCGACACCGTCCTCGACCTGCTGCACACCGCCGGCATCGCCGTCGACCTGGCCACCCCCACCGCCGCCCCGCCACCCTGGTTCAGCAAGGCCCACCCCGACTCGCTGCCGCTCACCGCGTCGGGCACCCGGCTGACACACGGCAGCAGGCAGGCGTTCTGCCCCAGCAGTCCGGACTACGCCCGGGCGGCCGACGCAGTGGTGCGGGAACTGGCGAGAAGGTACGCCGACCACCCTGCCGTCGTCATGTGGCACGTGCACAACGAATGGGGCAACCACAACGCCCTCTGCTACTGCGGCACGAGCGGCGCGGCCTTCCGCACCTGGCTGCGCGACCGGTACACGACGCCGGACCGGGTCAACGACGTCTGGGGAACCGACTTCTGGGGGCAGCGCTACGGCGACTGGGAGGAGATCGACCCACCCGGCGACACCACCGCCTTCCGCAACCCCGGCCAGGATCTCGACTACCGCCGCTTCTCCTCCGACGCCCTACTCGCCCGGCACCGGGCGGAGAGCGCGCTGCTGCGTGAGGCCGCCCCCGGCATCCCGATCACGACGAACCTGCTCGGCACCCTGGAGAAGAAGGTCGACGGACACGCCTTCGCCCGGCACTCCGACATCGTCTCCGTGGACCACTATCTGGTGGCGGCCGACCCGGGCAACCACGTCGACCTCGCCCTCAACGCCGACCTCGCCCGCGGTATGGCCGGTGGCCGCCCCTGGCTGCTCATGGAACACTCCACGTCCGCGGTCAACTGGCAGCCCGTCAACGTGCCCAAGGCGCCACGCGAGATGCGCCGCAACAGCCTGACCCACCTGGCCCGCGGCGCCGACGGCATCCTCTTCTTCCAGTGGCGCCAGTCCCGGGCGGGCGCGGAGAAGTGGCACTCCGCGATGCTTCCGCACGGCGGCACCGACACCCGCACCTGGAACGAGGTCACCTCACTCGGCGCAGAACTCGCCGGCCTGTCCGAGGTACGCGGCACCCGCGTGCGGGCCGAGGTGGCACTGCTCTTCGACTGGCACGCCTGGTGGGCCCTGGAGCTGGAGGCCCGCCCCTCCGAACGGCTGCGGTACCTAAACACGGTCAGGGACTGGTACGGGGCCCTGTGGGACCTCGGCGTCACCTGTGACCTGGTCGCGCCCGACGCCGACCTGACCACGTACCGGGCCGTCGTCGCGCCCAGCCTGTACCTGGTGTCCGACGCGGACGCCGACGCCCTGCACGCCTACGTGCGGGGCGGAGGCCACGCCGTCCTCGGTCCCTTCAGCGGAGCCGTGGACGCCCACGACCGGGTGCGGGCCGGAGGGCATCCGGGTGCGTTCCGCGATCTCCTCGGCCTGGTCGTGGACGAGTACCTCCCCCTGCGCGAGGGCGAATCGGCTCTGCTGTCGGACGGCTCCCACGCGCACCTGTGGACCGAGCGGGTCGAGGCGCGCGGCTGCTCCGCCTGGCTGCGGTTCGCGGACGGACCCGACGGCGGCCCGGCCCGTGGCGGCCCGGCCGTGACCCGGCACCCCTACGGCGACGGCACCGGCTGGTACGCCGCCGCGACTCTGCCCGCGCGGTCCCTGCGCGGTCTCCTCGACGCCGTGTGCCGGGAGGCCGGGGCCGCCCCGGCGGCGGCCGTACCCTCCGGGGTCGAGGCCGTACGCCGCAGCGCCGGCGACCGGTCCTACCTCTTCCTCGTCAACCACACGGACAGCGAGGTCAGCGTCCCCACCGACGGACATACGCGGCTGGACGGCTCGGCGCTGCCGGGACACGCGAGCGTGCCGGCGGGGGATGTCGTGGTCCTGCGGGAGCAGCCTGTACCTCGACGGGCACGACAGCACAGGGAAGAGGACCGCTGATGCACCTAGCCGAGATCAACCGCCCCTCGGGGACCGTACTCCTGCACGCGGGCGGCACCGGCTACGCGCTGCGGATCGACACGGCCGCCGGAACCGTACGCCTGCTGCACTGGGGGGCGTCCCTCACGCTGGAGGACGCCCTCGCAGCGGGGGAACCGGATCCGGAGGGGAGCAGCTTCCACAGTCCGCTCGACGGGACGGAAGAGCTGGCCACCGACGGCCAGGTCCGGTTCGCCCCGCCCGCCCTGGACGTACGTTACGCGGACGGCACCAGCGCGACCGAGCCCGTCGTGGACGGCTACGACGTCCGGGAGGACGGCGCCGGCGCCGAGCTGTCCGTGAGCCTCCACGACGCCGGCCGCGCGCTCGCCTGGCACCTGCACTACCGGGTGCGCAAGGACTGCCCGGTGATCGAACGCTGGACCGTGCTGCGGCACACAGGGGCACGCGAGGACGCGCCGATGTCGCTGCTCCGGCACTCGGCCGCGCAGTGGAACCTGCCCGTCCTCCCCGCATACCGGATGAGCTCCGTCCACGGGCAGTGGTCGGGCGAGTTCCAGCTGCGGCGGACGCCGCTCGCCGTCGGCGAGACGACCCTCACCAGCAGGCGGGGCCACACCGGCCACCAGAGCAACCCCTGGCTCGCCCTCGACGCCGGCGACGCGACCGAGGAGAGCGGCGAGGTGTGGACCCTCGCCCTCGCCACCGCGGGAAGTTGGCGCATGACGGCCGTCCGGTCCGCCGAGGGCAGGTGCAGCGTGCTGGGCGGCAGCGGGCACGAGGGGGTGGAGATCGCCCTCGCACCGGGCGAGACCTGGGTCACCCCCGTCAGCACCGGGCAGTACACGCCCGGCGGATTCGGTGCGGCCTCCAGGGCCTCCCATTCCTACATCCGGGAGCACGTCCTGCCCGCGCCGGGGGAACCACGGCCGGTGCTCTACAACTCCTGGGAGGCGACGGCCTTCGACGTCACCTTCGACGGGCAGCGGGACCTGGCCGACCTCGCCGCGCGCGCCGGAGCCGAACTCTTCGTCGTCGACGACGGCTGGTTCGGAGCCCGCGACAGCGATCGGGCGGGCCTCGGCGACTGGGTCCCCCGGCCGGCCGCCTTCCCCGAGGGGCTCCGCCCGCTCTCCGACCACGTCCACCGGCTCGGCATGCGGTTCGGCCTGTGGGTCGAACCGGAGATGGTCAACCCGGACAGCGACCTGTTCCGCGAACGTCCGCACTGGGTCCTGCACCTGCCCGACCGCACGGCGCACCCTCTGCGGAACCAGCTGGTCCTCGACTTCTCGCGGCCCGAGGTGACCGACTGGGCCCTCGGCTGGCTGCTCCGCACGGTCGACGCATACGGTGTGGACTTCCTCAAGTGGGACTTCAACCGGTCCTTCACGGAGGCGGGTTCCACCGGCCTCCGCCCCGACGGGCGCAGGGTCTTCGTCGAGCACGCCCTCGGCACCCACCGCGTTCTCGACCGGCTGCGCGCCGCACGGCCCGCCCTGCGCATCGAAACCTGCTCGGGCGGCGGCGGAAGGGTGGACCTGTCGAGCCTGGCCCGTACCGACCAGGCGTGGACCTCGGACAACACGGACGCGGTCGACCGGCTGGACATCCAGCACGGTTTCTCCCAGCTCTACCCCGCCCAGGTGATGGGCGCCTGGGTCACCGACAGCCCGAACCCGTACACCCGGCGGGCCGTTCCCCTACGGTTCCGCCTGCACAGCGCGATGGCCGGGGCACTCGGCATCGGCGGAGACCTGACGCGCTGGCCGGAGTCGGAACTGCACGAGACGGCCGCCTACGTCGCCCGCTACAAGGATGTGCGGTCCACGATCCAGAGCGGCGACCTGTACCGCCTGGGCTCCCCCGAGAACGGCTCCCACGCCGTGCAGTACGTGGCGCGCGACGGCGGCGAGTGCGTGGTCCTGCAGTGGCGGGCGGGGCCGGCGGAACGCGCGGCGGTACCCCGGCTGCGGCTGCGCGGCCTCGATCCGGAGGCGGTGTACGACATCGACGACGACAGCGGGATCCTGGTTGCCGGGACCGCACGCAGTGGCGCCGCGCTGGCCGCGTACGGAGTACCGGCGGCGCTGCCGCCCGGGGCCTACGCGAGCCGGATGCTGACGCTGCGCCGGGTGGGGTGACGGCGGGCGGCGCTGCGGTTCACGGCTGTCCAGGCAGGGGACTCCGGCCGCGGCCCGGCCGCCCTGCGCGCCGCACGGCGAAAAAGCGGACGGGCCCCACTACCGTCCCGCTTCGGCCCCGAGTTCCGCCAGACGGGTCAGGGCGGGCAGAGCCGCGGCGATCGCCTGTCGGTCCGCGGGCGCCAGCCGGTCGATCAGCGGGATCAGATAGCGGCCCCGGTCCTCGTGCCGGGCCTGGCCGATCCTTCGGCCGCTGTCGGTGATGTGAACGAGGACGGCGCGCCCGTCCGCCGGGTCGGGGCGGCGCTCCACGAGACCGTCGCGCTCGAGCCGGGTGACCAGCTGAGTGAGTCCTGGCTGGCTGATCTGCTCGGTGCCGACGAGTGCGGTCAGCCGCTTCGGACCGCTGTAGGCCAGTGTGTCCAGCACGGACAGTGTGGTGAACGACAGCTTCTTCACCGTGGGAAGCCGGATGTAGTAGCGGTTGAAGTTCTCGATCGCCCTGGTGAGGTCGCCGACATCCAAGTCGGTGTTGCTGTCGCCACGCTGAGTAGAAGTCACCCTGGAAATCTATCGCAGACTTATATAAGCTCCTGATCGATCGCGTGCCGGCGCCTTGTCCAGGCGCACGGTCTGCATCGCACCTCGGCGCAACGGCGCGTCAACGGACTTGTTCGCAGAGCGCTAGGTGAGGAGCACACCAATGACTGTGCGCATCGGCATCAACGGCTTCGGACGCATCGGCCGCAACGTCTTCCGTGCGGCGGCCGCGCGGGGCTCGGAGCTGGAGATCGTCGCCGTCAACGACCTGGGCGACGTACCCACGATGGCCCACCTGCTCGCCTACGACTCGATCCTGGGACGCTTCCCCGAGGAGATCACCGCCGAGCCGGGCGCGATCCGCGTGGGTGACCGGACGATCAAGGTTCTCGCCGAGCGCGACCCCGCCGCCCTGCCCTGGGGCGATCTGGGAGTGGACATCGTGATCGAGTCCACCGGCATCTTCACCGACGCCGCGAGGGCGCGCTCACACGTCGCGGGCGGAGCCAAGAAGGTCGTCATCGCCGCTCCTGCCAGCGGCGAGGACATCACGGTGGTGATGGGCGTCAACGACGGTGACTACGACCCCGAGCGCCACACCATCATCTCCAACGCCTCCTGCACCACCAACTGCCTCGCCGTACTGGCCAAGGTGCTGCACGACGCCGTAGGCATCGACACCGGCATGATGACCACGGTCCACGCCTACACCCAGGACCAGAACCTCCAGGACGCCCCGCACAAGGACCTGCGCCGGGCCCGGGCCGCGGGCCTGAACATCGTGCCCACCTCCAGCGGCGCCGCCAAGGCCATCGGCCTCGTCCTGCCGGAACTCGACGGCCGGATGGACGCGTTCGCCCTGCGGGTTCCCGTCCCCACCGGTTCGGTCACCGACCTCACGGTCACCACCCGCCGCGGCACCACCGTGGACGAGGTGAACGAGGCGTTCGCAGCGGCGGCCTCGGGGCCGTACAAGGGACTGCTGTCCTACGTGGACGCTCCGTTGGTCAGCACCGACATCGTGGGCGACCCGGCCTCCTGCGTCTTCGACGCCGGGCTCACCCGGATGTCCGGCTCGCAGGTCAAGGTCGTCGGCTGGTACGACAACGAGTGGGGCTACTCCAACCGCCTCATCGACCTCTCACTGCTCATCGGGTCGTCTCTGTAGTCCTTCGCCGACCCGGCGTCCGCACCACCCGCACGTCAGCAACGGCCGCCCGCGGAAGCGGCGGCCGCCGCTTCGGCGCGCCCGTGAACCGGCGCGCAGCGCACCGACGCAACCGATGCCGTCGGCGCGCCCGGCTGCCCGACGAATCCCACGCGACGCCATGAGGACACACCAGATGAAAGAACTTCCGAGGTTACCGTTCGACAACCCAGACATACTCGGCATCGCACCCCGGATGCGCGCACTGCAGCGGGAGGGGCCGATCACCAGGGTGCGAACCGCCGGTGAGGACGCGTGGCTGGTCACCCGTTACGACGAGGTGAGGACACTGCTCGCCGACCGCCGGCTCGGTCTCAGCAATCCCCACCCGCAGCGGTCGGCCAGGAGCGCGGCCAGAGGCTTCATGATGGCTCTGATGGCCGGGGACGACTACGACACCGAGGCCACCGGCCATCCGCTCATGCGCGAGCTGCTCGTGCCACGGTTCTCCACGCGCCGGATGCGCCTGATGAAGACCCGGATCGAGCACCATGTGGACGACCTGCTCGACCAGTTGGCAGGCAGTACCGCGCCGGTCGACCTGCACCACGCGCTCTCGTTCCCGTTGCCGACCATGGTCGTGTGCGATCTGCTCGGCGTTCCGTTGGCCGACCGGGAGCGGTTCGGGCAGTGGGCCAGAGGCACGTTCGACCAGAGCGACAACCAGCACTCGGCGAACACCTTTCAGCAGGTTGTCGACTACATGACGGAACTGGTGGCGCGCAAGCGCATCGAGCCGGGCGACGACATCCTGTCCGAGCTGATCGCCGAGAAGGGCGGCGCACTGTCCGACGCGGACATCGCCCAACTGGGAAACGCCGTCCTGTTGTTCGGCTACGAGACCACCATCGTGCGCATCGACATGGGCGTCCTGCTGCTGCTGCGCAATCCGGTCCAGCGTGCCCTGCTGGCCGAGAATCCCGGACTCGCCCCGGCCGCCGTCGAGGAGATCCTGCGCCTGAGCGTCGGCGGCAAGGGATCCAACGCACTGATACCCCGCTACGCGCACAGCGACGTCACCGTGGGCGAAACCGTGATCCGGACCGGCGACGCGGTGATGCTGGCCATCGGCGCGGCCAACATCGACGGCCTGGCGTTCCCCGACAGTGACCTGTTCGACCTGGCCCGGGTCAGGCCCAGGCCGCACCTGGCGTTCGGGCACGGCACCCGACACTGCATCGGCCGCGTGCTGGCCCGGATCGAGCTGACCGCGGTGTTCGAGCGTCTGTTCCGAAGACTGCCCGACCTGCGGCTCGCGGTACCCGAGGAGTCGCTGCGCTGGCAGGAGCACCGGATCACCGGCGGGTTCGATGAGCTCCCCGTGACCTTCTGAACGGCAGTGCACGAGCGAGGTGACAGCCGCCCGGCGTTGATGGAGTCGGGCGGCACGTACGCAAGGTGAAGGGCGGCACGTACGCGAGAACGAAGACCGTCGGCCCGCCTGGATGTTTGACGCTCCTTCCCCCACGCACAGACGCCACGAGGACAAGGAACCATGACGGAAACTTTCAGCGACTACGTCGACTGCACGCCTCTTCTCGACGACCGTGAAGCCCTCGACCGGTTCTACGACGAGCACGGTTACCTCTGCCTGCGCGGCGCCCTGGACCGCGATCTGGTCCGGGCAGCCGCCGAGCAGATGCTCGAAGGCCTGATCGGGCTCGGCCACGCCGCCCCCGGCACCACACTCGACACCCTCACCATCGACTCCTTCGAGGCGGTCGACGAGGTGGCGATGCACGACTACGTCAAGTACGACGAGCTGTGGAACCATCCCTCGACCCTCAAGGTCTGGGAGAAGGTCTTCGGGGAGCCCGTCTTCGTCTTCAGGTCGACGACGATCCGCTACTACCCCTCCGCCGCGGGCACCGAGGAGCCGAGCTTCCTGACACCGCTGCACCAGGACGGCTTCTACATAGGACCGAACAAGGACTTCCGCACCGCCTGGATACCGCTGCTCGCGACGACCCGCGGCACGGGCGGCGTCGCCGTCGCCGACGGCAGCCACAAAAAGGGCCCGCGCGAGCACGTGGTCACCGAGAACTTCCGCCGCTTCGGCCACGCCGTACGCGGAATCCCGGCGGAGGAGTTCGGCGCCGAGGAGCAGCTGCTCTTCTCGCCCATGGAGCCGGGTGACGTGATCATCTTCCACGCCTTCATGTGCCACAAGTCCATCCCCAACGTATCGGTGGATCCGGCCGGCATGCGGATGTCGATGGACACGCGCATCCAGCCCGCCTCCTCGCACCGCGGGTTCAACTCCATGACCCCCTGGCCGGAGTCCGCGAAGGATGCCTCCAAGGGAATCCTGTCGAAGATCACCGGCACCCCCACCACCACCGAGTGACGTCGTCACCTCGTATCCGCCTCAGACATCCCCCCACACACGCCCGGGCAGGCAGCGCATGACGAAGAGCGAGGGCCTCCCCCCTCTGAAGGAAACCGACGCGGCACCGGAGCCCTCGGCCGGCCCGTCACCGGCCGTCGCCGGGCTCAGCGGCATCGCCCTCATGGTGGTGCTCACCGGATACGTCCTGTCCATCGTGGACGCCTCCATCGTCAACGTGGCGCTGAGCTCGATCAGTGACGACCTCCACGGCGGCCCCGCCGCACTGGAGCTGGTGGTGTCCGGTTACGGCCTCACCTACGCCCTCGGCCTGGTGCTGGGCGGGCGGCTGGGTGACGCCTTCGGCAGACGGCGCCTGTACGCCTACGGGCTCGCGGCGTTCACCGTCACCTCGGCGCTGTGCGCACTCGCCCCGAGCATCGAGTTCCTCGTCGCGGCCCGGCTGCTGCAGGGCGCCGCCGCATCGATGCTCGTACCGCAGGTGCTGGCGACGATCCAGGCGGTCACCGAGGGCCAGGCGCGCGCCCGTGCGATCGGCATGTACGGGGCGACCGCGGGCGTCGGCATGGTCATCGGGCAGATCGTGGGCGGGCTGCTGGTCTCGCTGGACGTCGCCGGGATCGGCTGGCGGATGGTGTTCGTGATCAACGTGCCGATCGGCGTGGCCGCGCTGCTGGCCGTCCGGCGCGTCCCCGCGACCAAGGCCGACACGAAGCCGGGTTTCGACCCGCTGGGCACCCTGCTGTTCGGCGTCACCATGGTCTGCGTCCTGGCCGTGGTCGTGGCGGGCCCCGACCTGGGCTGGCCGCTGTGGCTCTGGTCGTTGCTCGCGGTCGCCGCGGTTGCGGCGCTTGCGCTGACGCGGGTCGAACGCGGGCTGGAGGCACGGGGCGGCTCACCGCTGCTGTCCCCGTCGGTGCTGTCCCGTACGGGGATGCGCAGAGGGCTGGCCGCGATGGTGCCGTTCTCGGCCGGCTTCGGCGCCTTCCTGTTCGTCTACGCGCTGATCGCGCAGGGTCACTTCGGATTCGGCGGGCTCGCCTCCGGTGGGGGGATGGCGCCGTTCGCCGTGGCGTTCTTCGTGGTGGCGCAGTTCACCCCGAGGATCGCGGCGGCCCTGGGCGGCCGGATCGTCACCCTGGGTACCGTCGTCCAGGCCGCGAGCCTGCTGCTGCTGGCGCTGGTGCTCTGGGTGGGCTGGCCGCATCCCTCCCTGGCGCTCGTGCTCGTCGGGATCGGTTTCTTCGGGGCGGGCGCGGCGCTGATCGGCCCGACGCTGTTCCGGATGATCCTCGCGGACGTACCCCGCGGGCAGGCCGGCATGGGCAGCGGTGTGCTGGTGACCAGCCAGCAGATGGCGACCGCGCTGGGCGCGACCGTCGGCGGAACCCTCTATGTCTCCCTCGCCGGTTCGCTGTCGACGGTCTCGGCGGCCGTGCTCGTCCTGGCCATGCTGGTGTGCTCCTCGGTGATCGTTCTCGTGATCAGCCTGAAGCTCCCCGACCCCAGCTGACACCCGCGCCCCTCGAAGGACGCGGTCCGATCCAGACCTTCCCGTCGGCAACGGCGCGCCGTCCTCTCGGCGTACCCGCGCACAGAATCGGAGACAGCCAAGTGCACTTACGGACAAGGACAGCCGTGGTGACCGGCGCGGCCAGCGGCATCGGCCTCGCCCTCAGCGCCCGCTTCGCACGGGCCGGCGCCGACGTGGTCATGGCGGACGTCGACGGCGAGGCACTGCACCGCCGGGCCGCCGAACTCACCGAGCCCGGCGCTCGGGTCACCGCCGTGACCGCCGACCTGACCGACCCGGACGCCGTCGAACGGCTCGCGGAAACGACGTTCGAACTGCTCGGCGACGTCGATGTGGTGTGCAACAACGCGGGGGTCCTCGGCCCGGTGGGGCAGCCCCTGTGGGAGGTGCCGCTGGAGCGGATGCGGCAGGTCTTCGAGGTGAACCACTGGGCGCACGTCCTGGTGGCCCGCGCCTTCGTCCCCCGGCTGCTGGAGCGCGGCCGGCCGGCCCATCTGATCCACACCGCCTCGATGTCCGCCTTCGTCGTCGGGGCCAAAAGCGCCGCCTACGCCGCCTCCAAGCATGCCGACCTCGCGGTCGCCCGCAGTCTGCGCGCAGATCTGCGGGGCACCGGCGTCCGGGTGTCGGTGCTGTGCCCCGGCCGGGTCGACACCCCCATGGTCCAGGGCCTGACGGCCCCGCGCGGTGCGGGAGGCGACACGTCGGTGAGCGCCGAGGACGTCGCCGGACTCGTGTGGGACGCCCTCGGCTCCGACCGCTTCTACCTCTTCAGCAACTCCGACGCGCCGCTGCGGCTGCGCGATCAGTTCGACGACGTATGGCGTCATGTATCCCTTCCGCCCCCTTCCCCCGAGGAGGAGCTGTGGCCCGCGCCGAAAGCGACGACCGTAGCGATGGAACACCGACCGTCGACCTGAAAGCCGTGAGGGAGAAATACCGGCAGGAACGCGACAAACGCAGCACCGGTCGCACCTACCGGTTCGCGCGCGGTGACTTCGGCCGCTACGCGCGAGATCCCTACACCGAGCGGCAGGAGCGCGAACCGCTAACCGACGAGGTGGACGTCGCCGTCGTGGGCGCCGGCATCGGCGGCCTGCTGACCGGCGCCCATCTGCGCAAGGAGACCGGCCTGGAGCGCATCCGGCTGATCGACGAGGCCGGCGACGTCGGCGGCACCTGGTACTGGAACCGCTTCCCCGGCGTCCGGTGCGACGTCGAGAGCTACATCTACATGCCGTTGCTCGAGGAGACCGGCACGATACCCACCGAGAAGTACTCCACCGGGCCCGAGATATTCGCCCACCTCCAGCAGATAGCCCACAGGTACGACCTCTACCGCGACGCCCTCTTCCAGACCGCCGTCACCGAGCTGCGCTGGGACGAGGCCGCCGGGAGGTGGCTGGTGAGCACCGACCGCGGCGATCTGATCCGGGCCCGGTACGTCGCCATGTCGATCGGCCTGATGCACCGCCCAAAACTCCCCGCGCTGCCGGGCCTGGAGACGTTCGCCGGGCACTCCTTCCACGCCAGCCGCTGGGACTTCGACTACACCGGAGGCGACAGCACCGGCGGGCTGACCGGGCTGCGGGACAAGAGGGTCGGCGTCATCGGCACCGGTTCGACGACCGTCCAGCTCGCCCCCCACCTCGCCGAGTGGGCCGAACAGCTCGTCCTCTTCCAGCGCACCCCGGCCGCGGTCGACATCCGCGGCAACCGGCCCACCCCGTCCGACTGGGCCGGCAGTCTCGAGCCGGGCTGGCAGCAGCACCGGATGGAGAACTTCCACGCGCTGACCTCCGGCGTGCCGCAGGACGAGGACCTGGTCCAGGACCGCTGGACCCAGACCACGGCCGAACTGGCCGCCGCGATCCTGCCCACCGGCGACACCGGGGGCGACCCGAAGGAGCGGGCGCTCGCGGCAGAGCGTGCGGACTTCCTCAAGATGGAGGAACTACGCGCCCGCGTCGACAGCGTTGTCACCGACCCCGCGACCGCCGCCGCCCTCAAGCCGTACTACCGCGTCTACTGCAAGCGGCCCTGCTTCCACGACGGCTACCTGCAGACCTTCAACCGGCCCAATGTGACCCTGGTCGACACCCAGGGGCAGGGCGTGGAGCGGCTCACTCCGGGCGGGGTGGTCGCGAACGGCCGGGAGTACCCGGTCGACTGTCTGGTCTTCGCCACCGGCTACGAGCACGAGTTCGCCGTCCCGTACACCGACCGCGCCGGCTACGACATCGTCGGACGCGACGGCGTGAAGCTGTCGGAGAAGTGGGCGGACGGGGCGCGCACCCTGCACGGACTGCAGGTGAACGGTTTCCCCAACTGCTTCATCCTGTCCAAGGCCCAGGCCGGCCGGCACGTCAACATCGCCTACATGCTGGGCGAGCAGACCCGGCACCTCGCACACGTCGTCAAGTGCGTCGAGGAGCGAGGCCACGAGGTCGTGGAGGCTTCCGAGGCCGCCGAGAAGGAATGGGTCGAGGAGATCCTCCGGCTCGCCGCCGGCGACAGCGACTTCCTGGAGAACTGCACGCCCGGCCTCTACAACAACGAGGGCGACCCGAGCGGACTGCCCCTGCTCAACTCCAGCTACGGGGGCGGCTCGGTGGCGTTCGTGAACATCCTCAGACGCTGGCGCGAGGCGGGCGACCTCGCCGGTCTCGAACTGCGCTGACCGCACCGTCTCCTCTCCGCATCTCCTCTCCGAAAGGTGGCAACGCCCATGGACGTAACGCCGATACCCGGCGCCGCTCTCGGCGCCGTCGTGCACGGAGCCCATGTCACCGGCGACATGGACAAGACACGGTTCGAGGAGATCTGGGCGGCGCTCGACGCGCATCTCGTCCTCGTCCTCCGCGGCCATGAGACCCCCTCCTACGAGGAGTTCCTGGCCTTCGGCCGTCGCTTCGGGTACATCCCGAAGACCGGCCTGACCAGCGGCGCCCACCCCGACCACAACGAGATCCTGATCGTCTCCAACCTGGTGCGGGACGGCCGCAGGATCGGCGTCGGCGACGCCGGGTGGATGGGCTGGCACACCGACTACTCCTTCCGCCCCCGTGTCTCCCAGGTCGGCTTCCTGGAGGCCGTGGAAGTGCCGTCCTCCGGAGGCGGGGAAACCCTCTTCACCGACATGTACGCCCTGTACGAGTCCCTGTCGCCCGAGACGCGCGGGCGTCTGCACTCCTACCGGGTCCGCCACGCCCTGCGCACCGGGTACGAGGAGACCATCGCGGAGGAGCTCCAGGGCGAGGTGTCCCTCGGCGAGAGCACCGAACGGATCCAGCCCGAGGACGGCACCTCCACCGTCCACCCGCTGATCGCCCGCAATCCGCGCACCGGCCGCCGGTCGGTCTACATCAGCACCCTGAACACCGAGCGGATCGTGGACCTCGCCCCCGACGACAGCCGCAAGCTGCTCGACGAACTGCTGGCGCACGCTGGCGAGCCCTCGCACACCTACGCCCACACCTGGCAGCCCGGGGACATCGTCATGTGGGACCAGCTCGGCACCGTCCACGCCAAGCAGCCCTTCGACCCGGCCGAACGGCGCGTCATGCGCCAGGTCGTCAGCATCTTCGACGACCCGGCCGACCCCTGGCACGCGGAGGTCGCCGCATGAGCACCGCTCCCGCCTGCCTCAGCCACAGCCGCGTCACGATCACCCCGGCGCTGCAAGCCGCCGTCGGCCGGCTCGACAACCGCTCACGTCACCAGGCGGCCTACCATTTCGGCTGGATCACCGCCGGTGGGGCGCCCACCAGCGCCGACGCCGGCAAGGCCGTACGGCCGGCGCTCGCGCTGCTGTCGGCCGAGGCGGTCGGCGCTCCGCCGGAGGTCGCCCTGCCCGGCGCCGTCGCCGTGGAGCTCGTGCACAACTTCTCCCTGGTGCACGACGACCTGATGGACGGAGACGAGGAGCGCCGCCACCGGCGCACGGTGTGGAAGCTGTGGGGCCCCTCCAGCGCCATCCTGACCGGTGACGCGATGCTGGCGCTCGCCCAGGAGGTGCTGCTGGACACCGGGCTGCCGACAGCTGCGCCCGCCGCCCGGCTGCTGGCGCGCACCACCCGGCATCTGATCCGTGGTCAGGTCCAGGACCTGGCCTTCGAACAGCGCTCGCACGTGACGGTCGAGGAGTGCGTCGACATGGCCGCCGGCAAGACCGGCGCGCTGCTGTCGGCGAGCGCCGCGATCGGGGCCGTCCTCGCCGGAGCACCGGAGTCGACGGTGGACGCGCTGGCGCTCTACGGCGACCAGGTCGGCATCGCCTTCCAGGTCGTCGACGACGTTCTCGGCATCTGGGGCGACCCGGCCGTCACCGGCAAGCCGGTCCACTCCGATCTGCGCTCCCGCAAGAAGTCCCTGCCGGTGAGCCACGCGCTGAACCAGGCCGGCCCGCCCAGCGACGAGCTGGCCGCCTGGCTCACCGCCCCCGGCGAACCCGACGAGGAGGAACTGCGGCACGTGGCCGCCCTGATCGAGAGCGCCGGCGGCCGGGACTGGGCGACTGCCGAGGCCGCGCGGCGGATGGCGCTGGCCGAGGACGCGCTGCGCGGTGTCGAGCTGGACGCCGGCGCGCGGGACGAACTCCTCGCGCTCGGCAGGTTCGTCGTCCGCCGTGAGGCCTGAGGCCGGGCCGGCCCCCGTACACGTATGCCCCCTACCGACTTCCGTCTCTCCGATCGGCGCAGCCCCTCCAGGCCACCAGCACCATGCCCGCCGCCCCTCCGCAACCCACTCCCAAGGATTCCCTCATGCCCCAGGACGTCGACTTCCACATACCCCTGCCGGGCCGGCAGAGCCCGGACCACGCACGGGCCGACGCCGAGCAGCTCGCCTGGCCGCGGTCGCTCGGTCTGATCAGGTCCGAGGAGGCGGCGGCGCGTCATCTGCGCGGCAGCTACGCCGACCTGGCCTCCCGCTTCTACCCCCACGCCGCCGGCGCCGACCTGGACCTGGGCGTCGACCTGATGTCGTGGTTCTTCCTCTTCGACGACCTCTTCGACGGGCCGCGCGGCGAGGATCCGGAGGAGACCGCACAGCTCACCGGAGCGGTCTCAGCGGCCCTCGACGGCCCCCTCCCCGGCTCCGCACCCCCCATCGCCCACGGCTTCGCCGACATCTGGCGGCGCACCAGCGAGGGCATGACACCCGCTTGGTGCGCGCGCAGCGCCCGGCACTGGCGCAGTTACTTCGACGGCTACGTCGACGAGGCGGAGAGCCGCTTCCGGGACACGCCGTACGACTCCGCGGCCCAGTACCTGGCCGTACGCCGGCAGACCATCGGGGTTCAGCCGACGGTCGACCTCGCCGAGCGCGCGGGCCGCTTCGAGGTGCCGCACCGGGTCTTCGACAGCGCCGTGCTCTCGGCGATGCTCCAGATCGCCGTCGACGCCAATCTGCTGCTGAACGACATCGCGTCGCTGGAGAAGGAAGAGGCCCGCGGCGAGCAGAACAACATGGTCATGATCCTGCGCCGGGAGCACGGCTGGTCCACGGACCGCAGCGTCGCCCACATCCAGAGCGAGGTCCGCGCCCGCCTGGAGCAGTACCTCCTGCTGGAGTCCTGCCTGCCCCGGGTCTGCGACATCTACCGGCTCGACGAGGCCGAGCGTGAGGCCCTGGACCGCTACCGCAACGACGCCGTGCGCACCGTGATCCGTGGTTCCTACGACTGGCACCGCTCCTCGGGCCGTTACGACGCCGAGTTCGCACGGGCCGCAGGCGCCCAGGGCTATCTGGAGGAGCTCGGCAGGACCGCCCGCTAGCCGCACCGCTCACCAGCACCACGCACCGGCGCCCGGCCGTCGCGGAGGCACAGCTGCCGGCCGACCGGAAAAGCAGTCATCAGTGCAGCGAAGAAGGGAAGTTGAGAATCCAATGACCGAGCAGACCACCTTCTCGGCGGGGGCGGCGCCCGGGGCGCTCCCTGTCATGGGGCACGCGCTCCAGATGATGCGCCACCCCGTGAACTTCATGACGTCGCTGTCGGCCCACGGCGACCTGGTCGAGATCAGGATCGGCCCCACCACGGCCTACGTCCCGACCCACCCCGAACTGCTGCGGCACGTCCTGACCAACGACCGCATCTTCGACAAGGGCGGCGTCTTCTACGACCGTGCCCGTGACATCGCCGGCAACGGCCTGGTCACCTGCCCGTTCACCGACCACCGCCGCCAGCGCCGGCTGATGCAGTCGGCGTTCACCCGCGGTCAGCTCAAGCGGTACGCCGAGGCCATGCACGCCGAGATCGACGACACGGCGTCGCGGTGGCAGGACGGCATGGTCGTCGACGCCTTCCAGGAGATGTACGGCATGGCCCTGCGCACGGTCGGCCGCACCCTGTACTCCACACCCGTCAGCCCCGAGCTGGCGGCGAAGGTGGAACGTTCCTTCGACGTCGTGCTCAACGGCCTGTTCCGGCAGATGTTCCTGCCGGCCTCGATCCGCCGGCTGCCCCTGCCGTCCCAGCGCCGTTACAAGAGCAACCTGGACTTTCTGCACGAGACCACACAGCAGCTCATCGAGGACTACCGCGGTTCCGACATCGAGCGGGACGACCTGCTCGCCGCCCTGATCGCCTCCCGCGACGACGACGGCGGCCGGCTCGGTGACAAGGAGATCCACGACCAGGTCATCACCGTCATGGCGGCCGGCACCGAGACCGTCGCCGGCACCCTCACCTGGGTCTTCTACCTCCTCTCCCAGCACCCGGAGATCGAAGCCGCGCTCTACGACGAGATCGACACCGTCCTCGACGGCCGTGCCCCGCAGTGGGACGACCTGCCGAACCTCTCCCTGGCCGACCGGATCATCTCCGAGACGCTGCGACTGCACCCGCCCGCCTGGCTGTTCACCCGCCTCACCACCTCCCCGACCGAACTCGCGGGCCGTCAGCTGCCCGCCGGCTCCACCGTCGTCTTCAGCCCGGCCGCGGTCGCCCAGTACGAGGACGCCTTCGACGACCCCAGGAAATTCGACCCCGACCGCTGGCTCCCGGACCGTATCGCGCCGGCCTCCCGCCACGCCTACGTGCCGTTCGGCACCGGCGCCCGCAAGTGCATCGGCGATCTCTACGCACGCACCGAGGCCCTACTGGGGCTCGCCACCATCCTCGGCCGCTGGCGGGTCACCTGCGAGCCCGGCATGGACATCCGCCCGGTCCCGCTGGCCACCATCTACCACCCCCGCCGGCTGCGCCTGAGGCTGGACGCGCGCACGCCGCGCCGTACGACCTCCGCAGCCTCCGCACCGGCCGGGGGTGACGCGACGTGAGCGAACCAGCGGCCCCCGCCGCACGTGACCGCCCGGGGGACCGACGAAGCGGATGACGGTCGGCACGACATCGGCTGCCCGCAGCCGCATACCGCGGACCGGCGGTCTGCGGCGCGGGCCGGCGTGACTACGACCGGCACCGTGCCCGGCCACGTTCCCCGGTCCTTGCCGCGTCACGTGGCCCGGTCAGTGGGCGGGGTCCGGTGCGGCGCCGGCCTCGGAACCACACCGCACCCGCAGGCGAGATCAGGAACCGTCGATCAGTTTCCGTACCTCGGGTGGGAACTCCGAGTCGGACGAAACGGCGAAGAACCTGACTGTCTCCGGCCTGTCCCCGACGGCGATGGCGACCTTGGGAGAGATGCCGTCCACTTCGTAGGCGGTAGCCGTCGAACCGGGCTGCTCCTCGCTCTCGCCACGGCCACCGGTGTCTTCGCAGGGGGATTCGGTGGCGACTCCGAGCTTCTCCCCGAGGGTGATTTCCACGTCCCCCGCGTCTTGGTACGTAACGTCCTGGTAGGCGTACCGAGCGACGCAGGAGGCTTCAGCGCCACCGCTGCCGGCCGTGCACGCGGCTACCGACGTCACCATGGCCGCCGCCGCCAGCAAGCCGGCGGATCGCCTGGTCCAGCTCATGTGTCTCCCCCTCAGTAGATGCCGCAAGGAGGGAGTGCCTCCTCCTTGCCGAGTGAGTCGTCACCGTTCGGCGCGGGAGTGAGACGTGCCCGTGGTGAGGCTCCTCGTGTTCCGACCTTCGACGCCGGTGCGTCGGATCAGGTTCCCCCGCCACCCGTGTGGGACCGGTACAACTGGGACTCCGGCAGATCCGACTATGTTCCCCGGTGGTGCCGCCATTCCCAACGATGACATGGGACGGCTGCACAAAGAGGGCTTCGCCCAGGATTCCGACGTGCGCGGTAGCAGCGGCACCTACAGCCAGGATCTGAACAGTGGCTCGTTCCAGCCCCCCGGGTGACGCCGGCGGACCCTGGGCGCGAAGGGTCCCGCGGGGACGTCCCGCGCGGCGACGAGGAGAACCGGTGAACGACCGATCTGTCCTGCGGCCACGGCTGCTCGCGGTCCTCGGGGCCGCCCTGCTCCTCACCTCCTGTACGAGTGCCGACGGGGATGATCACCGGACGACGGGCAGGCGTGCCTCGCACGGGGAAAAGGCATGGGCGCCCCGGAGGCATCGGCGTTGATGAAGGTGGCGGTGCCCGAGCGCGCGACGGAGGTGAAGGGCGCCGTACAGACCGATCCGCAGGAGGACGTCTACCTGCTCTCCTTCGTGACCGACGAGAAGACCGCGGCGGGGGTGGCGGAGGACCTGCGTCCTGAGAAGCCCCTGCGCACCAGGAACCAGGACCTCCCGGCCCCCGCCGTGCTCTTCGGACAGCTCGGCCTCGCCGAGCCCCGGAGCGAGCAGGGTGTCCGCTGGGCCGGGGTCTGCCCGCCCTGCGTGGGGGACAGCCGCCGGAGCGAGGTCCAGTGGATCGAGATCCACGTACTCGAACTGGACGCCGCCGGCAGAACCCGGGTGTACCTGCAGGCGTTCTGACCGGCCGGAAGGCGCTTGCCCCGCCTCGGAGCCCGGGACCTGGCGGCCGGCTCGCGTGGGCCTTCCTGGTCTTCGCAGGCGAGGACGAGCGAGTCCGGTCGAGGACGGGTTCGGGTGATGCCGCCGGACGCCCCACTCTGCCGTTCCGGCTGATCACAGCCCGCGCCGGCCGCCTCAGCGTGACGACCTCGCCGCGCCTCTCCAGCCCGATCGGGGGCGCGGCCGTCGCGAGGCGCGGCAGCCGTCGCCCGAAGCCGGTGCCGTCGCTACGCCTCCACGAATCCCTCGGTCCACTCGTCCTCGTCGAGGACGGAGTGAGGATTCGTGCGGTCCGGCAAGCGCACCGGAAAGGCTGGATGCCCCCTTCCCTGAAGCCTCTCGTGGAACCAGGGAAGGGGGTGCGGCGGCCGGAATCCCGACTCCGGCCGGTGTGCGTCGATCTCCCGCGTTCAAGCCGTCAAGGCATCGCCCGGTTGCACCGCACCGACCGGCCCCGCGCCTTGACGCCTGTCAACGACCACGCGTGCCCATCAGCCGATGATCGCGACCGGGGCGTCCCAGGCGTTGCGGTCAACGGTGATCGTGTAACCGCCGCGGGTTTCCTTGCTGTTGACCATGTACTGGTGGCCGCGGCTGTGGCCGGTGTACTGGGTCGGCTTCCACGGCCAGTCCGTGGTGGTCGTGTTCTTCTTGTCCCACAGCGCGTACCAGAGGTTGCCCGGCAGGTCCGTCTTGTTCGTGGCGGTGGCAACGGCGTTGGCGCTGGAACTGCTGAAACCGTACAGGCCGCCCCGGTACGTCGCGCTGCGCAGCGTTTTGGTGAAGGAGCGCACGTAGGTGAGGGTGGCCTCGTTGCACGCCTTGTCGGTGATGTCGTACGACTCCATGTTCAGGTAGATCGGGCTGCCGGCCTTCATGCCGAGCGCCGATGCCTTGGCCACCGCGTCCTTGGCGTTGCTCGCACCGACGGAGGCAGCCGTGGAAGCGGTGAACCTCTCCGGATTCGCGCTCTTCTGGCAGGGCGGCTGCGCGCCGACGTAGAGCGGGATGAGCTTCCAGCCGGTGGCGTTGACCGACTTCACCCAGGACTTGGTCAGGTTGGTCTGGGCGCAGCCACGGTTCTTCCCACCGATGTAGACGGCGGCGCCGCCGTAGAACCCCGTGTGCCACGCCTTCATCGCACTGAGCGAGGGCGCGGCGCACGTGTCGAACGCCCGGCCGGTGTACGTCTTCTGCGCGGGCCACGCGGTAGCGGCCATGGAGGTCTGTGCCGCGAATCCGGCACCCGCGGCCCCCACGACCCCTGCGGTCGCCCACGCGATGTAACGGCTCTTCCTGGACAGCCGATGTCTGGACATTCCCCACCCCATTCAGTGCGGCTCGTGGCCGCATCCGACATACCGGGACAGCGGTCTGTCCTCTGACAGAGGCTGACGCAGTCCCGGGTGCAGCGCCGCGCCCACAGTGGCGCAACGGCCGCGCTCCGAAAGTCCGGAGCGCATCGCACAGTATCCGACACGGACGTCGTGACCGGGACGGACGCAAGACTCCGCGTGACAGCGCAATGCCTGTCGCCCGCCGCTGTTCAACCACGTCGACGAACCGAGCAGAACGTCGCCGCTCGCCAGGGAAAGTTCCGCGGCTTCGAACGCGACAGAGGCCGGAAGGACAGGGACCATGCGAGACCCTCTCCCGCTCCCCCGAGGCCAAGCTTCTAGCCCGCTCAGGCCGGTGCAAAGTACGTGCTCGGCCGACCGGTGACGTCACGCAGACCGTCCACAAGCAACGGTCCCCTCGCCCACAGCGCTTCGGACCGCAGAACGTGCCAGGCAAGGAAACCACGCGGTGGGGCGGGTGGGACCCTGCCATGGCGCTCCCACGGGGGCGTCACTACAAAACCCCAGTTCAAAGCTGTTCAAAGCTCATCTTCGATGCACTGGGACCCACGTTCGCCACACGGCCATGAAGCGAACGCCACACGCGAAAGGCGCGCAGCCACCGACGCTCGGGCGAGTCGGCGCACCCCGTCAGCTGCGGGTGAGCTGAGTCTGTATGTGCCGTGGTCACCGCGTGGCCTCGGTCATGGCCCGCTCGGGGAGGAGGGCGAGGAGCTGTTCAGTGTGGCCGGGCAGTTCTGCCTCCGCCAGTCCAGTGACGATGTCGCGCAGCGGCATGGGCTGATCGACCATGAGGGTGTCGTTGGACAGGAGCCGGGCGGGCACCAGGGTGCCGAGTTCGGCGTCGCTGAGCACCGCACTTCCGGCGAGTGCGCACAGGGCAGCTGCTTGTCCGCGGATGCGGTCCCGGAGACCGGCGTTGCCGCCGGCGTGCGCGATGGTGTGCCGGATGGTCCAGGCGTCGAGGGCGATCCGGTTGTCGTACGTCGTGTTGGCCCCCGCTGCGATACCTGCGACGGCGGCGATGGTGGCGGCGCTGACGAGAGAGACGTGCGCGAGGATTTCGTCGGCGTTCCACTCGCCGTCCGGTGGGGCGGGGCTGGGGTTGTCGGCGCTGGCCACGGTGGCGGCGGCGTCGAGCAACGCTCGGTAGGCGTCCTGGAGTGGGCCAGTGTCCAGCATGTATTGCACCTGTCTGTGCGGCGTATGCGGAATGAACCAGGGGCTGAGAGGCGCGGCTCAGGTGTGGGCGCGGGACATCTCCCAGGGCGCCTGCGGCAGGACCTCGCCGGTCTCCAGCATCGACTTGAGGTTGGCCAGCACGGCCGGCCAGCCGGCCGAGATGCCGTCCAGCATCTCCTGGTTGGGGAGCCTCTCGTGGGTCACGGTGAGGCGGACGATGTCCTGATGCGGTTCGACGAGGAAGGTGACGACCGACGGCTCTCTCGGCGATTGGGCATCGGGGGCGTCGTCGAAGGTGATGACCAGCCGGGTCGGGGGCTCGGTTTCCAGGACGCGGCCCACCACGTCGATCTTGCCTGAGCCGTCGGCTCGCCGGTGCTCCCATGCCGATCCCGGCTGCCAGTCGGAGACGTTCGCGTGTCCCCAGTAGCGCGCCGTCAGGTCGGCGTCGGTCAGGGCTTGCCACACCTGCTCCGCACTGGCGCGGATGTAGGTGACGTATACGTAGTCCGGCACCGGTGTGGGTGCGTTGGTCATGGCGTACTCCTCTGCCTGGTGCTTGATGGCGCTGATCGCTTGCAGGCGGGGTTTGTCGAAGCCGGAGATCCAGCGCTCCTCGATCTCGTGGATCGGGGCCGGGTTCAGGTAGTGCAGCCGCTCCCGGCCGCGCCGTACGACGGTGACGAGGTTGGCCCGCACGAGGATGTCCAGGTGCTGCGTCGCCGACTGGCGCGCCATGTCAAGGCGCTCGCACAGTTCGCGCAGCGTCTGTCCGTTGTGCTCGCGTAGCCGGTCGAGCAGGCGTCGCCGAGTGGGATCGGCCAGCGCCTTGAACGCCGAGTCGATCGCTGTTGCTTCGAGGCTCACACCGACATTATGCAGGCATTCACCTGCCTATCGTCAAGGGCGATGGCCGGCCGTCTGGGCGCAAGCGCCGGCGTCGGGGTCTGAGCGTGGTGGTTTCTGAACCCGGTTCAGGCGGGGGTCGTGGTCACCCGCGCAGTGTGCCGCCCGACCTCGGCGGTCCGGGCCGGCTCACCGGCGGTGGCAGTGGTTAGCCGCTCTGTTCTGGTGAGCTGAAACAACCAGCCTGGCCCTGCTGGCCAGGGCCAGAGCACTATCACCGCTGACAGCGGCCTGGCCCTACCCGCAGGACCGGACCTGGGGGACCAGGGATCATGAACCGACCGTCGACCGCTCTCGCTGCCCGCCTTCTCCGAGCCCGCTTTCGACGCTCCCGTACCCGCCCAGGCGGGTGGGCGCCGACTGATGCCGGTCGAGCAGGGCGCCGACTTCCGCCAGCCGCCCGGCGAGCCCGAGCCCGCACTCGCCCCGGCCCGACGTCCGCCCGCCCCCTGCGGCCTCATCTTCTCAGCCCCGGACCGCCATATCTGAGCGCTACCACCACGGGTTCCGCCACGTCCAGGACCAGCTCACCACCTAGCCCCACCGCCCGGTGTGCCAGCGCCTCCACCTGGACAGTGGTCGTAGCCGGCCCGGCTCCCGCCTCGGATACCGTGTTCCTCTACGGGGTGCCATAACGGATGTGGCGCCCCCCACCGGAGGTAGTCAGCGTATGAGTTCAAAGCGCAGCAAGAATCCAGCCCTGCCCGTACTTGACGACGCATTCCGACTCGCGTCGGTCAAGGACGCCGAAGAGTCCACCCGTGACTTGGCCGCGCGGCTGGCCACCACCGAGCTGCGCCGCGTTTCCCACCCGGGCCGGGTCACCTGGGAGCCCACCGATCAGGCCGAGCCCGTACCGGTCCCGCCGACTGTGGTCGACGGTGACGGGGACCTGTGGCTGCGGGACCGGGGCACTGGCACATGGACCATGCCCGAGTTCAACCCGAAGGAGTTTCCGGCCCGCTGTGGCGAGGTTCTGACGTGGAACGAGCTTGCCCGCGAGTTCGGCCCGCTGACCGCACTGGCCGACGACCGCCGCATCGGCGGCGGCCGCCGACGCTGACCGCGCAGCCTTCTGGGACGACCGCGCCCATTACGGGTAGCTGGGAGCTCCAGCTACCCGTCGAGCTCGACGATGACGGCGAGCAGGTGAGCGTGGTGGTGGCGTGCGACGGCCTCGAGCAGCGTGGTGCGGGCCCGGCGCCACCCGATGTCCTCGGTGCGGCCGGCGTCGGTGGACCAGCCGGGTAGCGTTCGGCCTTCAGTCGCCGTGGTGAGCGCGCGGCCCAGCTCGCCGATCGACTACTGCCAGTCGGCCAACTGCCCGAGCAGGCCACGCACCAGCTCGTCGACGGCGGTCGTCGGGCCGGCGCCGAAGGCCCGCGCTTCGGCGCCGGCCTCGGCGAGGACGTCTTCGTCCAGGTCCTCGAGGGCCTCACGCCACGGAGCGGCCGCAGCGTCGAAAGCGGCCAGGGCGGCGTGCAGCTCGGCGTCGAGAGCGGCGGGCGGACACGGCAACGGGGTGCTGATGAGGATGCGCGAAAATCTGCCTCGATGATCAGCTCCAGGCGGGTCAGGTCGCGCATGGCGGCCAGGACATGGGTGGAGTCGGTGCGCTGTGTGGTGCGCTCACGCACCAGGCCGGACCCCTTGAGGCGGGCCAGCGTCAGGTCGAGGAGGCCGTCGGCACGGTCGCCTTCGGCGAGACGGTCACGGAAGTCGGCCAGCGCACTGTGGTGGAAGCCGGGGTCGTCCAGCACCATGGCCATCGCGTACTTGAAGTCGATGCGGCAGCGCACCGCCTCGACAGCCTGGCGGTCCGACAGGGCGAGCAGGAACTGCAGCACACAGACGGTGGCCAGAGTCAAGCGGGCGAGAGGCCCGGACGCCTGTCACGTGGGTACCAGTCGGCGAAGTCCTCGTCGCACCACAGCCCACCAAGCCGGTCGCGCACCCATATCGCCGTCGTGCCCTTCGGGTTGCTCGCCCGCGCAACCTGCGCAGTCAACCTGGGCCTGTACCGTGTACGCGGTCGCCGCCTGGCCGCTGTTCGCGACGAGTGCCGTCTACCACCGCGGCACCTCGGGGCCGCTCGGCGAGGCACTGCTACGGCGCCTGGATCATGCCAACATCTTCCTGATCATCGCTGGAACCCGTACTCCCCTGGCGTGCTTCTCCTGCGGCCGGAACAGAGGTCGGTGCTGCTGTGGATCGTGTGGGGCGCGCTGGCCGGTATCGCGTTCCGGCGGTGCGCTACCTGCCCGACTTCCTGCACACCGGCGGTGCGGATATATCGCGCGGCCGAGCAAAGGCGCTCAGGAGCAGCTAGACGGGCTTCGGGAGCTGGGCGTGGAGTGGGCGTGACGCCAGGATGCGGTAGGTCGTTGAAGTGACGGTCAGTTGAAGAGCACAGGAGCCCTGGGATGTCATGGGTGATTCCCGGGGTCTCGTGTTGTCTCGCCACGCACGCGGGGCCGCACTCTCGCGGTTCGGGTCAGCGCGGGTCGATGGTCTGTCCCCGGGGTAGCACGTGCGCGCAGGCCCGCCGAGGGCGGCAGCCGCGCCTCAGCTCAAGCCACAGCTGCCCGGTTTACTGGTCCGGCGGCACGGCGGTGTTCGGTGTTGCTGCGCTTCGGCGGCCCGGCCCATGGTGTAGGCGGGGTAGTCGTCGAGGCGGCCGAAGGAGTCGTCTGCTGTCATCTGTACCTTCCTGTGGAACACGCGTGGGAGGGGCCCGGGTGCCACTTGGCACCCGGGCCCCGAAGGAACTGCTACACCACCAGCCGGCTTTCCTTGGCTACGCCGACTCTGTGTTTCCGCATACCTACCGGGAAGAGGTCCGGGGGCTGCGGGGATCGCGGTTGCTTGACCGGAGACCACCTCACTCACGATGTCCTGCGGTACCCGGGCTCATATCGTTCACCCGGGCGATCCTGATGGCGCTCTGGCTCCTCCGTTCCTTCCCTCTGAACAAACTGCTTCCGTACTCCTGGTGGCCTCTCACAGCGCCACACTCTTCGGCAGCCAGCCCCGTTGCCCGTCCTGCGTCTGCTCTGGCTTGGAACCCCACTGCCGAACCTCCCGGTACGCGCGCCGCAGTCTGACGCCATTTACCGAGGGACCGCTGGTACTGCGGACTGCACCTGCGTACTGCTCATGGCGGCCCCTGAAAACTGCGGGCCGCCCGGTCCGGTCGTCAGTCCCGTCGCCTTCCTGCAACCGCTCTGGCTTCGGAACTCCACCACCGCACCGAACTGCATTTACCTGTACTGCTTCCCGGCAGTTCATCTCTGCCGGGCCCTGCTCGATCTCTTGGCTACGGACAAGACACTAACCTCAGCAACGCCCACATGTCTACTCCCGCCATGACAGGTTTTCTGTGCGGGCTGCCAGCGAAGAACTGCGGTCCGCGGAGCTTGGAAACTTGCACCGGTCAACGCCCTTTGAGGTGTAGAGACTGCCGGATCGGGTAGGTGGGGCATCACGGCACAAGCGGAACATCCGATCACACGTGGGGGGGGGTACGCGCATGAACAGCACGACGATCAGCATTCCCTCAACACCCTTCTTGCCGACCCTGGTCCAGGGCAACACCGCAGCCGACATCAGCCAGGCCCGCCAGGTCGCCGCGCCTTCACCGATCGCATCAGCCTCTTCCGCCAGTGCGGCGAGACCCACATCGCCGCAGCCCTCCGCCACAGCAGCAGCGACTACCGCCGACCGCTGACGTCTCTCGGCCCCACGTGATCAACCCCGGGCAGATCCCAATCGTGCAATGACCTCATCTACCCACACCCGAAACGAATGTCTACTTCACGCGCGATAGGTTTCCGTGCAGTGCTCCTGCGCCTGCCTGGTGGGCGGCGACGGCGCAGCACGACACGGACAGGGCAGAAGAGCAACATGCGACCCGATGGCTCCCCGCCCATCCCGGTAACGGACATCTGCGATGTGTCCGGTCCCCCGGCCAAGGTGGCCACGCAGACCGCGACCCGCGCTTTCGGTCAGAGCACGAGCCGGGCGCTCGCAGGTCACCTCCTGCGTACAGCCGGCAGGTATCACGACGACGCCTGCGTCGTCGCGCCGCCGCGGGGCTGTGCTGAACGGGGATCACGCGCCGGGCCCGGGAGGCATCGCCGGCCGGCCCTCCCCTGGATCTCCGGTTGTGAGGCGTCGCTGAGGTCGGCGCCGGTGGCGGCGTCGCGTTGGGAGTGGTGCAGGCCGTGCCAGTCCAGGCACATGACCGTCGCGTCGTCCTCCAGGTGGCCTTTGGCGGCCTCGACGATCGCCCCGATGAGGGTGCGGGCGGCCTCTCGGGGGTGCAGCTCACGGGTGCGGATGATCAGGCCGGACAGGTCCGCGGTGGTGGCGTTGCGCTCGAGCATGCCGTCGGTGAGCATCACGAGCCGGTCGCCCGGCCGCAGGTCCAGCGATTGCACCCGGTAGGTGTGTTCGGGCAGGACACCGAACGGCAGGTCGACCTTCGGGGCGATCTGTGTCACCTGCCCGTCGCGGATCCGCAGCGGCCAGGGGTGTCCGGCGTTGATGAACTCGCTGCTGCCGTCAAGCAGGCTGATCCGCAGAAGCTGACCGGTGACATAACCGCTGCGGCCGTGCTCGCGCATCGCAAGGTCCGCCTGGCGGGCCTGCTCCAGGAGGTCCGCGCCCGCCCGCCGCGCCCGGCGCAAGGCGCCCACCACGAGAGTGGCCAGCAAGGCCGCGTCCACGTCGTGGCCCATGGCGTCGGTGACGGACATCTGGACGGTGTCCCGGTCGATGACGTAGTCGAACGTGTCGCCGCCGACGTGATCGGCCGGCTCCAGCGCCCCGGCGACCGCGAACTGCGCCGCCTCGCACGCCAACGACGCCGGCAGCAACCGGTGCTGGATCTCGGCGGCCAAGCTGAGCGGGGTGGTGCGCCGCCCCCACTGGTAGACATCGGTGAAGGACCGGTTCGCGATCACGATGTAGGCCAGGGCGTGCGCCGTCTCACCGATCTCCTGCATCACCTCCCCGTCCGGCACTGCGGGCAGGAACAGTTCGAGGAGCCCGATGGCATCCCCGCGATTGGTCACCGGCGCAATGACCTGCACCAACTCCCCCGGGCCGAGGTCCTGCACACTCGGTTGCTGGCTGCGGATCACGTCGTCGTACGTGGTATTCCGCAACCCGATACGCCGGGCCGGCTCCGCGGTCTCCACACTTCCCGCTGCACCCAACCGCACCACCGAACTACCCGTGAAGTCCGTGATCAGAAAGGATACCGACGCCGCACCCAAACGCTCCTTCAAGATGCGCGCGACCACATCCAGGGACTCCACCGGCGAAGCCGCCTCCGCAGCCTCCAGCGTCCCCGCCAATGTCGCAGCACCACCCCGGCCACTGTCGGATGCGGCACGAGACGCCGACTGCGCCGTTATGCCCGGCTCTCTTGTCGTCACGGGGTCTCCTGACCACTCGACCAGCAGGTTGCGTTCCGGAGGCCGAAACGACCGGTACCCGGTGCGGTCTCAAAGCGTTCGTATTCCATCATGGTCGCCTGCCCAACCTTGAGGCCCTCACCCTTGTAGCCCACGGCGGCCGTCACGCCCTCGGCCAAGTGCTGTCCCGCCAGCCCTGGGGTATGAGGGCTGGCAGGACAGCCGAGGCAGGCATGCTGCTCCCGCTCGCCTCCCGAACGAGAGTGACCGAGGCCACCCGGTCCGCCCCTCAGCACGCCGAATTCGATGCGTCGCACTCCGCGCCGACGACCATCCGTCACTCCCCTCACCCCTCCGTCCCGCCGAGCCCTTCGGCCCGCGCAGCACGCGACGAGTACGGATGCTGATGAATACCCACGCAGTGTTGACCGGGTATTGCCGGGAAAGGCCAATGCGAAAGCCGCCCCACCCCCGGCTGGCATCGGGCGTGGGGCGGCTTCGCAGCGGTGCCGGTGGGGATGGTTACGCAGCGAGGGTCACGCGGGGCGCCGGGCGCTCGCTGGAGGCGGAGCGGCGGGCCTGGGCGAAGCGGCTGCGCCGGCCACGGGTCGCGGAGGAGCTGCGCTTGGCACGCTCCACGACCGGCGCGGCGATGACGCACGGGACGCCGCTGGGTGCCTGCGCTCCGGTGATCCGGGTCAGCTCCGCCTCGTCAGGGCGGACCTGAGCGGTCTGCGGGGTGATGCCCGCGTCCCGCATCAGGCGGATCATGTCACGGCGCTGGTTGGGCAGGACCAGCGTGACGACGCTGCCCGACTCACCGGCGCGCGCGGTGCGGCCGCCACGGTGCAGGTAGTCCTTGTGGTCGCTCGGCGGGTCGATGTTGACGACCAGGTCGAGGTTGTCGACGTGGATGCCACGCGCGGCGACGTTCGTGGCGACCAGGACCGTGACGTGCCCGCTCTTGAACTGCTTCAGGGTGCGGGTCCGCTGCGGCTGGGACTTGCCACCGTGCAGGGCCGCGGCGCGCACGCCGCTGTTCAGCAGGTGGCCGGTGAGCTTGTCCACGGCGTGCTTGGTGTCGAGGAACATGATGACCCGGCCGTCGCGGGCGGCGATCTGCGTGGCCACGGTGTTCTTGTCCGCGCCGTGGACGTGCAGCACATGGTGCTCCATCGTCGTGACCGCTCCGGCCGAGGGGTCGACGGAGTGGACGACCGGGTCGTGCAGGTAGCGGCGCACGAGCAGGTCGACGTTGCGGTCCAGGGTGGCGGAGAACAGCATGCGCTGTCCGTCCGGGCGCACCTGGTCCAGCAGGGCGGTGACCTGTGGCATGAAGCCCATGTCGGCCATCTGGTCGGCCTCGTCGAGGACCGTGATGTTGACCTGGTCCAGCCGGCAGGAGCCCCGGTCGATCAGGTCCTTGAGCCGGCCCGGGGTGGCGACGACGACTTCGGCGCCACCGCGCAGCAGGTGGATCTGCCGTCCGATGGACATGCCGCCGACGACGGTGGCCATCCGCAGCCGCAGCGAGCGGGCGTAGGGGGTCAGAGCGTCGGTGACCTGCTGGGCGAGCTCGCGGGTCGGTACCAGGACCAGGGCGAGCGGCTGGAGCGGCTCGGCGCGCTGTCCGGCGGTCCTGGCCAGCAGGGCCAGGCCGAAGGCGAGGGTCTTGCCGGAGCCGGTACGGCCGCGGCCCAGGACGTTGCGGCCGGCCAGGGCGTTGGGCAGGGTCGCGCCCTGGATCGGGAACGGGACCGCCATGCCCTCGTGGGCCAGCGTGGTCAGCAGGGCGGCCGGCATGTCCAGAGCGGCGAAGGTCTCGACTGCGGGCAGTGCCGGGGTGAGGGTGACCGGCAGGGCGAACTCACCCTGGACGGAGGGGCGTCGGCTCGCTCCGCCGGAGCGGCCGGAGCCCGCGTAGCCGCCGGAGCGGCTGGAACGGCTCGGCGCTCCGGAGCGGCTCGGGGCCGAACGGCTGTAGCCGCCGGCGCTCGGAGCGCCGCTGCGGCTGGTGGAACTGGAGCTGGCATACGAGCGAGTGGAACGAGCGGGGTTCAAGGAGAACCTTCCTGGAGACGGCACGCATCCAGAAGGCCCAGCAGCGAACACGCCGCACGACGGCATCACAGAGACGAACCGAAAGAAATGAGGTGAAGCGAAGCGGGGCGGAACCATCCGCGCCAACGCACTTCGAAGGATCACTCCACCGAGCGGGTGGGCGACACGCCGGACCGATGAAGTCCGGGGGCAGAAAGCGGTGCGCTGCCTCGGGGCTGCGAGCTGCCGCCTGCCATGCAGGCAAGTCGGTACGACCCGCGGTCGCAGGCCCGGTACGGGGAGTGACGAATGCGGGCGACGGGTAGGGCCCGCGACCTTGCGGTGCGGGCCCTACCCGGTGGTGCGCGTCAGCACTTAGGCGGGAACAATGTTCTCCGCCTGCGGGCCCTTCTGGCCCTGCGTGACGTCGAAGGAGACCTTCTGGCCCTCCTGGAGCTCACGGAACCCCTGGGCGGCGATGTTCGAGTAGTGGGCGAAGACGTCAGCGCCGCCACCGTCCTGCTCGATGAAGCCGAAACCCTTTTCCGCGTTGAACCACTTCACGATGCCAGTAGCCATGTGTATCTCCTCAAGACAGGGGCAGAACCGAAAACCGCACTGTGCGGAGTCCGCGTCGCCGCGATGAGCCCATCCGGAGATGACCGGCCAAACAAAAAATGCACCCACGGAACACGCCCGTCGAGTGCACACAAGTTTATGGGTACCACAACTGCAACTGCCCACAACATAGCACGAACACCCGCCCCGTGCCGGATTTCGCTAGCGATGCTGGGCACCCCCGCCTACAACTGACCAACCCCAACACTGTCTGGAACAGTTACAGCCCGGCCCTCTCGGAGACGACTGGCGCCAGGCAAGGCCATCCCGTTCCACGATGTCCTCACACCGCAACCGTCTGCATCAACGCCGCAACGTGGCCGAGCGCCTTCCGAGGGCATCGAAAGCGATCAGCGCTGCTCCACCACTCCCCGCACATGGCGTTCCGGCTCACGGACCATCTGCGCCTGCGCGGCCTGGATCTGCAGGGTGGACGGCTCGGACAGCCGGCCTTCCGCCTCGCGCAGGACGACGTCTGCGAGCGCCCGGCGCCCACTGATCTCGGCAACTGGTCGGCCGGTGCCGGAGACATCAAGCAGTCGCCCGTCGCTGTCATTACCTGCGGTGTTGTCGCACGGTCCGGGGCGGCCTCCGTGAGACCGCCCCTGACCTCCCTCCAGCCACCTACACTCCATCCGCCGGCGAACCCGCAGGCAGGACAGCGAAGTCCTGCCGGGTTACCAAAGCGCGGATGATCTACGCGATCTCAGACGTTGCAACCATCCTCCTAGCGGACGCGGTCGGTCTTCGCGTCAGCTGACCCGAAGACCGACCGCAAGGGTCAGTTCAAGGACCCGGTGCGGCGACCCGAGGGCCGGAAACAGCTCCCGCAGCTGCGACATCCGGTACCGGACGGTCTGGGGATGGACGAACAGCGCCGCCGCCATCTCGTTCCGCCTGCCCTGGTGCAAAAGCCACGCCCGCAACGTCTCCTCGAGCCGCCGCGCGGTCGCGGCAGGCAAGGTCTGCAACGGTGCGAGGGCTCGGGCGCGCAGGTCCGCGAACGCGTCCGCGTCGGCGCTCAGTACCAGCTCGGGCAGGTGGTCCTCGGTGTCGCGGATATCTGGGGAGAGGGAGCGCGCGCGTACGGCTCGTGCGTACGAGGCGGAAGCACGCGTCCATGGCCGGGGCGGGCCGACCACGGCGGTGCGGTCGGTCAGCTGCCGCAAGAGATGTGATCGGTCGGCATCGGGGACGAGCAGCACACCGGTGGCGTCCGGCAGATCGTCGAGGACGAGGGTGCTCGGGTCGAACGCGCGGTAGGCGAGCCGGGCCTGGGCGGCGGGCAGCAGGACCGCGGTCAGCGAGACCGGAGGCTGCCACCCGGCCCGTTGGACAGAGGCCAGCAGCATGTCTGGGCTCGCGTCGGTGAGGAGGTCGCGGGCCAGGTGTTCCAGGTGGCGCTCATGGGCCCGGCCCTGGGCGGCCAGTTCATCGGCGTGGCCCGCGGCGCTCGCGGCGGAGAGCTCGTCGATGTAGGCGAAGGTCAGCTCGGCGAACTTGGCGACCTCGGCGGCGGGCAGACCTGCGGGTACGGCGCCCGCTGCCAGGCATCGCCAGGCCACGCGGGCGCCGACGCGGTAGGCGCTGAGCAGGGCGTCCATCGAACGGCCGTCGCGCACCTCGCCGCGGCCCAGTTCGTAGGCTGCGTCGCCGGCGTCGCCGCCCGTGGCGTTGCCGCTCGCGAGGTTCAGGTAGTGCCCCAGGGCGGTGCGAACGGCTCGGCGGATGGTGCCGCCCATGCGGCCCGACAGAGCGTTGGCGTAGGGAGGGACCTCGTCGATAATCGCTTGGACGACCTCGTCGGCGGTCGTCTTCAGCGCGGCCCGAAGTGCGGTGACCGTCGTCTCGTTGAGGGCCAGTTCGCTGGCCTTCCGGATTGCATGGTTCACGTTTTGTTCCCTGCGAACAATTCAGCCGACCAGATTTACATTCTGCGGTCAAGACTTTACGCCTTGAGGCGCAGCAAGCTGGAGTCATGACGAGTACAGGCCTCCGCAGCAGGGCGTGGAAACTGCTGGAGATGGTCACGACGCCGCTACTGCCGTCGGACTACCTCGACCTGGTCAGTCCGCTGCGTGCGGGCGCTGACCTACGGGGGCGTATCGAGGCCGTGCACCCCGAGACGGGTGACGCCGCGACTGTCGTGATCAGGCCGGGACGGGGCTGGCGCGGTCACACAGCCGGTCAGTATGTGCGGATCGGGGTTGACGTCGACGGGGTGCGCCTGTGGCGTGCCTACTCCATCACCTCGCCGACCAACCGCCAGGACGGCCGCGTCACGATCACCGTGAAGGCGATTCCGGACGGCAAGGTCAGCAATCACCTGGTCCGCGGTACGAAACCGGGCACGCTGATCCGGCTCGACCAGCCGACTGGTGACTTCGTGCTGCCGCAGGCCAAGCCCGACAAGGTGCTCTACCTGACGGCCGGCAGCGGCATCACGCCCGTGATGGGCATGCTGCGCGACACCGAGTTCGACGACGTCGTCATGGTCCACAGCGCGCCACAGCCGCAAGACGTGATCTTCCGCGACGAACTGCACGACCTGGTCGCGGACAAGAAGCTGCGGCTCACCGAGGTGCACACCGACACGGACGGCAAGTTCGACATCGCCCGTCTCGACGAACTCGTGCCCGACTGGGCCGAGCGCGAGACCTGGGCGTGCGGGCCCGCGGGCCTGCTCGACGCCGCTGAAGAGCACTGGGCCGAGCACGGCGTACAGGAGCGCCTGCACACCGAACGCTTCCGCCCGAGCGTCGTCGTCGTCGGCGCCGGTGGCGAGGTGACGTTCAGTTCCACCGGCAAGTCCGTCGATGCGGACGGCGCCACGCCGTTGCTGGACGTCGGCGAGGAGGCCGGCGTGCTCATGCCCTCCGGGTGCCGCATGGGCATCTGCTTCGGCTGCGTCACGCCGCTCAGGGCGGGCGCCGTTCGCGATCTGCGCACCGGCGAGATCACCGAGGGCGAGCCGGGCGTCCTCATCCAGACCTGCGTGTCCGCCGCGGCGGGCCCCTGCGACATCGAACGGTAGGAGCACCTTGACGGCCATCGACCCCACCGCCCACCTGACCGCGGAGCAGATCAAGGAGCTCGGCCGCGAGCTGGACGCGATCCGCGACAAGGTGATCGCCAGCCGTGGCGAGAAGGACGCCGCCTACATCCGCAAGGTCATCTCGGCGCAGCGCAAGCTCGAGTTGGTCAGCAGGGGCGTGCTGCTTTTCTCGTTCTTCCCGCCGGCGTGGCTGATCGGCACCGCCGGTCTGTCCGTGGCGAAGATCATGGACAACATGGAGATCGGCCACAATGTCCTGCACGGCCAGTGGGACTGGATGCGGGACCCGAAGATTCACTCCACCACCTGGGAGTGGGATCACGTTTCGCCGTCCGAGCAGTGGAAGCACTCGCACAACGAGCTGCACCACACGTACACCAACGTGATCGGCAAGGACAACGACCTCGGCTACGGCATCATGCGCGTCGACGAGGACCAGAAATGGCACCCGTTCCACCTCGGCCAGCCGCTGTGGAACTTCATCAACGCCTGCTTCTTCGAATACGGCATCGCAGCGTACGATCTGGAGCTCGGCAAGAACCTGCACAAGCGCCGCCGCAGGAACCCGGAGTTCCACGCGCGGGCCAGGGCCGTGGGCCGCAAGATCCGCAAGCAGGTACTCAAGGACTACGTGATCCACCCGCTGCTGTCGGGCCCGTCGTTCCTCCCCACCCTCGCCGCCACATTCACCGCGAACCTGGTCCGCAACATCTGGACCCACTCAGTGATCATGTGCGGGCACTTCCCCGAGGGCGTGCAGGTCTTCGAGCGCCGGTCGATCAAGGGCGAGACGCGCGGCCAGTGGTACCTGCGCCAGATGATGGGCTCGGCGAACATCAGCGGCAGCAAGGCCATGCACTTCATGACCGGCAACCTGTCACACCAGATCGAGCACCACCTGTTCCCGGACCTGCCGAGCAACCGGTACGCCGAGGTCGCGGTGAAGGTGCGCGCGCTGTTCGAGAAGTACGAGCTGGAGTACGTCACAGGGCCGCTGCCCAAGCAGGTGGTCTCCGCGTGGCACAAGGTCTTCCGGCTCTCGCTGCCGAACAAGAAGCCCAAGGTCAAAGCGCCGGGCCACGAGCAGGAGCTCGTCGCAACCTGAGGGCCGTGGCCCTATCGATCTTGAGCGCGGCGTGATCGAAAGTGGCCTGGGCTGCCACGTGGACCGCGCCCCACGGCGATCCGGGCGGAGGGATGTAGGGCAGATCGAGGTCGCTGAGCCCGTCAACCCTGATGCCGTGGAACAGCGCGGCGGCGAAGGGCCCGTTTTTGAAGCCCCGTTCGCAGGTGCGGCACTGGCGATTCCGCTGGGCGGCTACCCGCAACTGTTCGGCGCACTGGCAGCCGTTTCCGTGCTCGCTTCTGTAGCCGCACTCCGCGCAGACCCAGAAAGCCCCGCCCCCGATCGGTGACGGGGAAGTCGGACACCAGGGGATCGAGATCGCATGCGGTTCCGGGCAGAGATGCTTCAGCCAGCCGGAGAGCAAGCCACGTACAGAGGGGCGATCTCGATGAGGTAGGAGGTGAGGCATCTCGTTCTACGGCCGTGGGACCACTCTCAACCCTCCCACGGCTCCGAGACTAGAAAAGTCCAGGTCACAGCCATACGGGAAGCGCCATCGACGCACGAAGACTCACGTCCGCCACACCACCGTGAGGCGAACACCTAACGCAGAATGACCCCAGAAAACGCGGTTCCCCAGGTCAGAACGATTCTGCCTGGGGATGCTGGGTGGGGCGGGTGGGACTCGAACCCAAACCGGTGACGCGTCTCACCTGCGGTTATCTCAAGGAGTCCGACATACCCACCTGTTTCCATCCGGCTGCATCCTGCTCGATCCGACTCCAGCGGGTTGCGGTGCAGCGTTCGCTGCACCGACCCGAGAGGCACATGAGGCCGAATCCGGGCCGTCCGATCACATCCATCTCAACCGCACTGAGCGGAAGTCTCGCTTCCGGCCGGCAGGCCGACCAGAGAATCTGAGACATCGGCCAGCCGAACGTCCGGCATAACCATCAGTAACGGTCCATCGAACGCCACCCAAGACTGCCGCAGGCGCGGGCCGAGGGGCACGCCACCCAGCTGGGCCCGCCTCGAACTCCGCCAACTCCGCGCAGGCGAAGTCCGCAACCACCATGTCCGTAAGTGATCATTCCCGAGTTCGCGACGATCACGCTCATGGTGCGGGTCGACCGCGAAAACGACGAGGTGACCACACCAACTGAGCCGCCCGACGGGCTCTGCCGCACCCCAATGTCACCGAAGGCTGAACCGCATGGCCGTCCGGAGGCGGATCGCGATCAGTCGCACGGGGATCCGCTCTGTACGTTATCGTGTACGTCATGAAGACGATGAGTGTCACCGAGCTACGCGCGGGCATCGCCGACGCCCTCGACGCGGTGGAGAACGACGCCGAGGAGCTGGTCATCACCCGGACTGGCCATGAGCCGATGGTCGTCGTCTCGCTCGCCGAGTACGAGGCACTGAAAGAGACCGACTACCTGCTGCGGTCGCCCGCCATGGCCGAGCGCCTGCGCAGGTCCATCGAGCAGGACCGGGCCGGCCAGAGCGCACTTCGCGAGCTGGTGGATCCCGATGACGAGGCCGGGCGGGGCGCCGCGTGAAGGTGCTGTTCGTCGACGACGGCTGGAATGATTACCTGTGGTGGCAGGGGAACGACCGCAAAATACTGAAGCGCATCAACCAGCTGATCGCCGACATCGACCGGGGCGGACACGAAGGAATCGGCAAGCCCGAACCGCTGCGGAACGACCTCTCCGGCTACTGGTCGCGGCGCATCAACTCCGAACACCGACTGGTGTACCGCATCGATGAGAACGCCATCATCCACGTGGTGGCGTGCCGCTTCCACTACGAACGGTGAACCAGGCGCATACCCACGGGCCATGCCTCGGCTCTTGACAGCACCCGTCAGGCTTCGCAGGACGCAGGCACGGGCTCACGATCCACGTGACCAGGGCGCGACCGTTCACTCGGGGGCGTATCGGACGCTGAGCATGGTCGTGATCCCCTGCTCCATGAAGACCTCGCGGGCATCCGCTCCTGGGAGCGAGCATCCCCCTACCCACCTCGGAGGTCGGGAATCCAGGCGACGCGCGCTCAGAGCCAGGCGACCATCTCCGGGTCGCGGTGGTCGAAGAAGAGCTATGCGCCGGCTTCCGGGGTGGCGATGGCGTCCCTCTGGGCCTCGGTGGGCTCAAAGTCGAGGGCGCCGATGTTCTCCGGCGCCCAACGAGAACATCCCCGTCGGCAGGAGGCGTTCGACAACCTCATGCACCAAAACCCTCACCGGTCACACCGGTGAGGTGCACTCAGTGGCGGTCTCGCCTGACGGAACCCAGCTCGCCACTAGCAACATGGACTGGGAGGTGCGGCCGTGGAACCCATCCTTAACGCTCCCACAAACACGAGGGCAACAAAAGACCAGGTCACAGCCGTGCGAGACCTGCCTGGAAAGACCGAAGCCTCACGTTCACTGCACCTACGTGCGGCGAACGCTGCACGCGAAACGACCCCAGAAAACGCGTTTCCCCAGGTCAGAACGATTCTGCCTGGGGATGCTGGGTGGGGCGGGTGGGACTCGAACCCAAAAGGGTGACGCCTCTCACCTGCGGAAACGTCACAGAGGCGGACATTCACATCCTGTTGGATCCCGCTGCATCCGGCTCGATCCCGGGCAGCGGAGGTGCGGTGCGGTACGTACCGCACGGCTACAGCGCGGCCTGCGCCAGTAGCGGGAGGAAATCCGTCTGGGGTGCATCTGCCGCTCAGCGACCCATGATGGCCCGCCCGCAGCGCACGCCGCCGATTCGGTTACCGACCCGCCCCTTACCCCTGTCAGTCACCCTCCGTATCGACCAGGCGAGTCAAAGAATGTTGGCGGATGGCGCCGTCCACGTTCATACGACTTGTGGGAGCAGGTGCTCCACTGTTGCCTCCCGCCCCGAACAACGCCACTGATACGGGACAGTTAGGGGCTTCGGACCATGGGGTCGTCGCCGGCATCAGCGGATCGGTGTTGGGCTGACGCGATGCCATGTCCCCGCAGAGGCTGAGGGCTGCTTCGGGGCCAACCGTGTCCTGGGCTTCCCGCCGCAGGCTGTGGGCAAGGTCAGCCGCCGGCCCAGGCTCGATATCGAGTGCAGGCTTCTTCCAGCTTCGTGCATCACCGGTGCCTCTGAGGGTTCCGCCGGTCTCTCGCCTGCGACACCGGGAAAGAGGCGTCACAGGATGACGAGGTCCCTCGTGGGCCGCCCACCGGTTTGCCCGGTACGCCCTCCGAGGCGCACCAAGACATCGCTGGCCAGGCGGACCCCGTCGCGTACGGCGGCGATGTCGAGATCCTGGTTGTCACCGGGCTCCAGCTCATTGCGCCGCCGAGCTGTGGCAGGTGGTGTCCGGCAGCAGCGGCGTACCGGCACGGCACCACCCCGGCGGTTGGCGGCCAACACATCCTGATAGAGGCCCACCAGATCGCCGCCACCTCAGTCATTGTCAGGCTCGATTCGCCTGGGTGGTCGGGTAGTCGGTGTACCCCTCGGCGCCCGCTGTGTAGAAGAGTGCCGGGCGCGGCTCGTTCTCCGGATGTCCCCCCTGCCAGCGTTCGGCCAGGTCGGGGTTGGCTATGGCGGCTCGGCCCACCGCCACGACATCGGCGTAGGCGGCCTCGATCAGCCGCACTGCTTCTTCGCGCGAGGTGATCGAGAGGGAGCCGCTGTTGGCCATCAACTTGCCGCCGAAGCGTCGGCGCAGCTCCTGGACCAGGCGTCCCTGCAACTCCTCGTGCAGGACGGAGAGGTAGGCCAGACCCAGCGGGCGCAGGTGGTCCAGCAGTTGGCCGTAGGTAGCCAGGACCTCGTCCCTGTCGGGTTCCAGGACATCCTTGATGTTGCGTTCGGGTGAGATGCGGAGCCCGACTCGTGCGGCGCCGATGGCCGTCGCGACCGCCGTCACCACTTCGAGGGCGAAGCGGGCCCGGTTCGTCGGCGTGCCCCCGTACCTGTCGGTGCGCCGGTTGGACGCCGGGGCCAGGAACTCGTGCAGCAGGTATCCGTTGGCGGCATGGATCTCCACGCCGTCCATACCGGCCTCGATCGCCCGGCGGGAGGCGGCGACGAAGTCCTCAAGGGCTGTTCCGGCCTCTGCGGCGGTCAGTGCTTGCGGCACCGGGTAGGGCTGCTTGCCCTTCTCTGTGTGTCCCTCGCCGCTGATCGCGATCGCGCTGGGAGCCAGGATGCGCCGGCCGCCGTTGACATCAGGGTGGGTGACGCGGCCGGCGTGCACGATCTGCATCACGATGCGGCCGCCTTGAGCGTGCACCGCCTCGGCCACCCGCCGCCAGCCGAGCATTTGTTCGTCAGTGACGATGCCTGGCTGCCCCACGAAGGCCTGTGACTCGTGGCTGGGGTAGACGCCCTCGGTGACGATCAGTCCAAGGCTCGCTCGCTGCCTGTAGTGCTCGATCACCAGGTCACCTGGGACTCCGGAGGGACCCGAGCGCATCCGAGTCAGCGGGGCCATGACTACGCGGTTCGCAAGCTCGATGTCACCGAGGGAAACAGGCGTGAAGAGAGATTTTCCCTCGGGTATCGATGCTGACGTCACTGATCTGACTCCGTTCTGAGGTGGGTACACGAATACGACGTGGAACCCGCCCGCTGAAGCGCTGCGGCTGTACCGAACTGCGAACGAATCTCCACCGGCACTGCGTCGCCGGCCGGTCCGTATGGTGCCCTCTCCTGGCGAGGGCGGCAGCGTTCAGGCGTGCGCGGTGTGATCGCAGCCTGGGGTCATACCCAGGTGGGTGCGTAGTCCTCGCCGTAGCGGGCGCCGTAGCCGCCGTGCGGCAGAATGTCGTTGATCGCGGCCAACTCGGCTTCGCTCAGCGTGAGATCGGCAGCACGGGTGTTCTCCTCCACGCGCTGAGGACTGCGGGTGCCGGGGATGGGCACCTTGTGCTCACCCTGCGCGAGGAGCCAGGCCAGGGCCAGTTGGGAGACGGAGGCCCCCTTGGCTGCTGCGAGGTCGGCGAGTTGCCTGACGGCCTCGACGTTCTTCTCGAAGTTGCCCGGCTGCCAGCGGGCATCGACGTTGCGCATGTCGGTTGCGTCGTAATGACCGGCCGGTTTGGCGTCCCCGGTGATGAAGCCGCGTCCGAGCGGGGCGTAGGCGACGAAGCCGATGCCCAATGCGTCGAGCGTGGGGAAGACCTGCTCGATGTCCCGCTCGAACAGGGAGTATTCGGTCTGCAGAACGGAGACCGGCTGCACGGCGTGCGCCCTGCGGACGGTTTCGGGGCCGGCCTCGCTCAGGCCGAAGTACTTGACCTTGCCCGCGTCGATGAGTTCCTTCACGGTGCCGGCGACGTCCTCGATGGGCACCTCCGGGTCGACACGATGCTGATAGAAGACATCGATGTGGTCCACGCCGAGGTAGCGCAGGCTGTTGTCGGCGACCTTGCGGATGTTTTCCGGGCGGCTGTCGAGGGCGACCCCGATTTCCTCGGGAGGCAGCGACATGTCGAAGCCGAACTTGGTGGCCAGGACGACCTCCTCGCGGAAGTTCTTGACCGCCTGACCGAGCAGCTTCTCGTTGGAGCCGGTGCCCCAACCGTAGAACTCGGCGGTGTCGAAGAAGGTGACACCCAGGTCGTGGGCGCGCTGGATGGCGGCGATGCCCTGCTCGGTGTCTCCGGGGCCGTAGGACATCGTCAGGCCCATCGTTCCGTAGCCGATCGCCGAGACCTCAAGGCCTTGGCTGCCGAGTGTCCTGCGCTGCATGACGTCTCCTCTGGTCGAATTGAGCCGGCTGTGCTCGCCCCCGGCCGGCCCGGGATGCCTGCCGGGACAGGGGGTCGGCTCCGGGCCCGTGGTGCCGAACCTCGCCCGGGCCGGGGCGCCGTGGGGATGTTGTGGGGTGTGAACTCCACACTCATGGACGCGACGCACAAGAGGGAGGCTGTGCGAAGGGGGTGCGCCGCACCCAGGCGGGCCTGACGTCCTGTGCGGAGGCCGCACCGGGACGGGGGAGCACATGAGAACCGGTGGGGCGCGGCTGAAGACCGCAGCCGCGGAGAGGTGTCAGCCTGCCGGGGAGATGAAGCGCCATGCGAGGCCTGCGGTCTGGACCCGCGCCGGGGGCTGTGTGCTGGGTTCACCGGCCGCCGGAGCGGTTGGGGCCGTGCCGAGGATTCATGACGGGAGGAATACGTCAGGGCTGCCGGTTGTCCAGTGGATGCGCAGAGTACGGCGTGCAATGCGCCAGCCATCGGCGGCGCGCACGAGGTCGTCCTCGTAGGTGCCGCCGGTGTGGTAGTGCTCTCCACCCCGGTGGTGATGGGCGACGATCTGCGTGGACGCGTGCGCTCCCGCATCCGTGAACTCGACAGTCTGGGCACCCAGCAGGTGCTGCGTCGCGTCGAGGCTCCTGAACAATTGGCGGGCGCCGTCCGCGACCGCGCTGCCACCGGTCGTCAGGCCGCTGAACTGCGTTCCGTCCGCAAGGTAGGCGTCGAAGACATTCTCCACCTCCGCGTCCTCGGTGAAGACGGCGGCAACGCTGGTGAAATCGCGGTGGTCAAGGCCGAAGACGTAGGCCGTGAGCAGGCCGAGTATCGCGCTGCGGTCCGAGCTGTCCGGACCGGGGGTTTCGCTCATGGGATTCCGATCGTGATGGAGAGAGTGACAAGGCGTCCCGGCTGCCTGCGGCGGCACCTCTCGGCCGCGGCCACCTGTTGGCGACGACCTGGACAGGGCGTGCGCCGCAGGCATGGAGTGCGTTGGCGGCGGACCTACTGCTGCACCATGGCAGCTTGGGGGCGCAGGCTTCGACCGAGAGCGATGCGAAGACGGTCCGTCGCCAGGCAGGTTCCTAGATTCCGGCGAGGACGGTGGGGTCTCCCTGGGTCCAGGCGTTGTCGACGGTGACGTGCTGGATGAGCCAGACGTCCCCGCTCCTGACGAGTTCGACGTCGTAGCGGTTGGTCATGAGGACGTGGCGGGAGTGGTCCTCCCGGGGCAGGTGCTGGCACGCCACGATCGCTTCGAGGCTCGCCCTGTCGCCGTCCAGGCTGACGCGCGGGTTGCTCACGGAGTGCGTGGTGTCCAGGTGACCGAGCGAGGCCAACAGGGCTGCGGCGATAGTCTCGCGGCCTTCCACCGGCGGGTACTCCTGGCCGGCCTTCTTCGTGGCCGGACCGAAATCGGCTACTGCATCGTCCGTGAACGCGGACGAGAGAAGTTCCTTGTCACGCAGGTCGAGGCCGGCTGCGTATCGGTAGATGGTCTCCACCACGGCGAACTTGTCCGTGATTGCCGCGGTGGAGGTGCTGCTGCCTGTTGTCGACATGGTGCTTCCTTACGTGGCGGGTCGGTACACGATCCACCGTAGACCACTAAACGACAGGTGTCGAATAGTGGTAGCGTCGAGAGCGAACCCGATCGAAGGAGCGACATGTCCGACGTGAATCCCCGTGCTCGAACGGCGGCCGTCGCCGGAGGCGGCAGAGACTCGGGCCTTCCCGTGCCGCCCTGTCGGCCACACGCCGCACGGAGGCGAAGCCTCGGTCTCCTCGCCGGCGCCTGCGACGCGCCCTTGGCGTGCCTGCCGATGGCCGGTTCTCGGCGATTGCTCCAGCGGCCCCGGGGGGTGAAGCGCTGCGATCACCCGCGAAGTAAAGTGCGTCCATGGTGAGTGATCAGCCCCCGGCAAACGACGCGGACCCGCGCTTCACGCGCTCGCGACGGGCGATCGCCGATGCACTTGCCGACCTCATGCAGCGGACACAGTCGTGCCCCTCGGTCTCCGCCCTCTCGGAAGCCGCCGGCATCCACCGCGCCACCTTCTACAACCACTTCGACTCCGTCGAAGAGGCGGCGGTATTCGTGATCGCAGACGATTTCCGCTCCCTTCACGACCTGAACATCAGCGATCGGCGGATGGGCGCGGACCCGACCGCCGTGGCAGTGGCGACGCTGAACGCCATGCTCGACTCCCTCAGGAAGCGCAGAAGCCTCTTCCTGCTGGCTTCGACCTGGCGATCGCCGAGTGGACTGATGGGGATCGGCGACCTTCTCCTGGAGCAGCTCCGCGCTCTTCGGCGCGACCTCGGCACCGACGAGCGGGAATCCGGCCCGCACAACTCGGTCGAGGACGTGTTTACCGCCTCCGGCGTGCACGGAGTCTTCTCTGCCGCCGTCGGGGGCAACACCGACTGCGACCCGGAAGAGATCGCTGTCCGTCTGTACGCCCTCCTCCCCGACTGGATCCGTCAGCCACCGCAGTCGCCGACGACCTGAGCCGACGGCTCGGCCGGCCGTGACGCCGAGCAGCCTCAAAGCATCACCGTGCGTTCTTCCGCCGGTGTGCCCTCATCACCGTTGCGCGCGGGCACACCCGCCGTACGACCGCACCGCCGCATTCCACCCGTGCGCCGCAGCGCCAACCACCTCGGCTTCGACGAACCGGCCGCCTCATTGCCGCCGCTCGTCGCAAGGAGACAACAACATGAGCATCGCCCTTGTACGAAACCCAGGCGACGGCCAGGACTTCCCCTACTACGACAACATCATCGAGCAGGTGGCGACCAACGCCGAGACGAGCGGGGCGGTCAGCGTCATGCGTCTCACCGTCGGCCGCGAGGACGCGCCGCCCTTGCACACTCACAGCCGGGAGGACGAGAGCTGGGTGGTCCTGTCCGGCCGCGTCCGGTTCTGGGTCGGGTCGACCTCGCTGGACGAGTGCGAGGTACACGACGCCGAAGCAGGGGCCTACATCTACGTGTCCAGGCTGGTCCCACACACTTTTCAGACGATCACACCTACCGCAGAGGTCCTCGTCATCAACAACCCCGGAGCCGTCGAGGAGCTCTTCCACACGGTAGGACCCGCCGACGCGCGTGCGGACTCCGAGCACACCGACCTCGCGTCGGAGTACGGGATCGTGAACCACGACGGCCCGCCGCCCGCCTGAATCCCGGGCGGCGCCTGGTGATCGTCACCGAGAGACCAACGCCCCGAGAAACCAGGGAATCGTCCACCGACTCAGGTCGCCGCTCCCCACGTCCGCCGCACTGAGCGTCCGGTCGGACCAGACCCGCCCCCTGCCCTGTCGGCGCCCCGCAGCTTCCATCAGAAAAGGGACTTCCATGAGCCAGAACCTCAAAGACAAGGTCATCACCTACCTCCGCGCACTGGAGAAGTCCGACTGGGAGACCGCGCGTGCGCTGTGCTCCGAGGCGGCCACCGTCTGGCACAACGACGGCAAGGGTGATGAGACGCTCGATGAGTACTTCGAGGGGCTGAGACGGCAGATCGGCTCCTACGAATCGATCCGCTACGACATTCTCCGCCAGCTCTCCCAGCCGGGCGAGGTCCTCCAGCAGCACGTCGTACGCGTGACAACGAACGACGGCAGCCGTGGCGAGGTGCATGCCGCGGTCCACTTCGGCTTCGACGGCACCGGTCTGATCACCCGCATCGAGGCGTACGCCAACTACATCCCCGTCAGTCAGCACAGCTGAGGCGCCGGCGCGTGCTCACCGCACCGGCGAACGACGACACTCGGACCCCCAAGGCCCGCGGTCTGCGCCGGCGGAACGAGAGCGTGGCCTCACAGAATGATGCAGAAGGGGTGCCCCGCCGGGTCCAGCAGGACTCGCCGCCGCTCGGGAAGCGGTTGCACCTCGGCTTCGACGGCTCCCAGCGCGATGAGCCTGGCCTGGGTGGTATCCAGGTCCTCCACGCCCAGTTCGAGGTGAGCCTGCTTCGGTACGGAGGAGTCCGGCCAGCTGGGGGGCTGGTAGTCCTCGACGCGGTAGAAGCCCAGCCCGGGTGACCCTTCACGGCCCAGCAGCACGAAACCGTCGGTGGAAAGAGTGACGGGCAGGCCGAGTGCCTCACCGTAGAAGCGGGCCAGCTCGGCAGGGTCGGGACAGTCGAAGGTGACGGCCAGGTAGCGGATCGCAGGATCGGTATCGGTATGGGTGCTCATCAGCGGACTCCTTGCTGGCGGGGTCGGCCACGCCTTGCCGGCGGGGCCGGCCACGCGCGGTGATGACTGTCGTTCGGGGGTGCCGGGCTGTGCCCGGCACCGCCCAATGCTCACGTTCCTGTGCGGCCGTCCACATGCTCCGTTTCAGCACGTGCCGGACCTGACGAAGCGCCCGCGCACTCGCGCTGAGGCGCCGTCACATGTGATCGGTGCGACACCGCGCTCACGGTGTGCGCACTTCACCGGTCGGAAAGTCCGGGATCGGTGTGAAGACCTCGATCATGGTGGTGTCCTCGAGCGCGACCGCGGAGTGGGGCACTCCACCCGGAATGCCAAGTGCCTCGCCCGGCCCCAGGACACGCTCCTTGCCGTCGACCACGTACGCCATGCGACCGGTCAGGATGACGTCGATCTGCTCCATCGGGTGGACTTCCTGCTCGCCCGGATCCGCGGGATTGGGGATTACCGTGTCCGCCGCGATCGCCACGTGCAGTACCTGTGCCTTGTCGGCGGTCAGCGCTTTGATCATGATCCGGTTGCCGAAGTCCCCCAGAGGCATCGGATCGATCTCACTCCAGATCCGGTGCTGCGGCCGGCCGAGTTCGTGGGCGCTGCTCTGTTCTGTGGTCATGGAGAAGACGCTACGGCGAGACCAGGACAGCTTCAGTCCTGGTCATGGGGAAGACCACCACCTGTGATCAGTGCCTCTGCCCGCCTGTTGCGACACGACGGTTCGTATGCCCTCGCCCCAGGACCGAACAGTGCAGCTCATCCCCACAACGGTGGGCGTCCACCCCCCGGAAAGGCCCGAAGGCGCCCTCGTGGAAATCGGCGGCTACGACCGATGACGGCCTTGCCCGCTGCCGCCTCTGCCGGGTTGCGTCTCTGCCGGTCCTGTCACCCGACACCGTACGAGAGGCACTGCAGCGCCGGGTGGACGAACTGCTTCAGCGGCTGTGAGGCGCTGCCGCCGGCGAACGGTGCGCCAGCAGCGTGTCAGCCCTTGGGCATGCTCTGCAGGGCCCGCCGCAGGTTGTCGCCGATGCGGTCCATGGTGGCCTCGTAGGCTTCCGGCATGTCGACGTCGAGCCGGTCGGCGAGCACGAAGACCCACCACAGGCACTCGGCCAGCTTGTGCCGCAGTTCGGCGTCCACGTCACCGTCGATGCCCCAGGTGCGCTCAGCGGCGAGCACCAGGCGCCCGACGTAGGCTGCGTCGTTGGTGAAGCCGAGCGCGAGCTCGGGCAGGGTCCAGGTCCGGCCCAGTACGCGCTGCTCGATCTGCTCGTACTGGGCTCGGACCTGCAGTGCCTTCTCATCGGCCTCGATGAGGCCGGCCTTTTCGTCGTGTGCCGGCGTCTCGTTCATCTAGGTGTCCCTCCAGGGAGATGGTCGGTGTCATTGACGACGCTAAAAGCAGATGCGGACGGATTTTGTCCTGGTCTGTCGGTGTGGTGATGCGGTCTGTCGGCAGACGGGTGACTCAGTCCGTGCCGCACGTCACGGTGTGTCCGTGGGAGCCAGTTCGAATTCGGACCGCTCGGACTCGACTCCGTTGATCTGGAGGGAGATTGCATGTCGCCCGGGGTAGTAGCGGCGTGTCGTGATCGGCCGGAACGAATGCTCCCGCATCACCTCCATCTGTTCACCCGGTGCGAGGGTCCGGGTGGTGAGTTTGAAGGTCTTGCCGGTCAGGTTTCCGTTGGCCTTGCGGTGATGCACGATGTAGTCGATCGTCAGCCGCGCCGCAGTATCACCTACGTTGCGGATCGAGGCGGTGAGCTGGACGCTCTCGCCAAGAGGGACGACATCCCGGTCCAGTCGGGGCCCGGCCACGTCCAGGACCGCGGGAGCGAAGCCGAGCAGTTCCAGTGCGCCGAGGTGGCCGCGCTTGATGAGCGTGCGCAGCCCGTGCTGTACCAGGCGTTCCGTGGTGCCGTCAGGACTGTCCAGCCAGCGGCGCGCCGTGTCGACGACGACCTCGGGATAGTCACGGCTGAGGTCGTTGAGGTGGTTGGCGACCGAGCGGCGTACGTATGCGCTCTCGTCCCGGTAGAGGGCGTCCAGGATGGGGACGGTAACCCCGGGACGGGCCAGGATCTGCGGTACCCGTACCGCCCAGGGCAGGTAGGGACGGGTGCCTTCGGAGGCGAGCCTGCGCACGTCGGGGTCCGCCGATCCGGCCCAGTCGCCCACGATGGTGCCGAGCGCCCGGTCGAGGTCGTGTCGCAGCAGTGTCCTGATCGCGAACTCGGAGGAGAGACGCCCGGTGAGCTCGGCGAGGAGCACCATCGCGTCGTCGAAGGCGGCGGTCTCGCCTTCCTGGACGGCGCGGGTGGCGACCGCGCTGGTGACCGGCCAGATCAACCATCCGGTGAACTGAGGTGCGTTGTCCCGGGCTGTACGTACGGTCCGGGCGAGTGTGGCGTAATCACCCGGCAGGTCGGTCAGCAGTGCGTCGCGCAGCAGGTCGGCGCGCTGTCTGAGAGGCAGCGGGCCGACCTGCCGTGCTGCCGCGTGCAGTGCCGTGAGGGTGGCGTCCGGAGCGGCGGTCCGAATGGCGTGCGTGAGGCTCTGCACGGTGTGGCGGCTGATGAGTTCGTCGGCGAACGGCATGCTGGCCTCTCCGTCATGTGACGTCGTGCAGCGCGGTGGTGAGCTGCCAGTGCACGCTGTCGTGGTCGATCGTGGCGTGGACGGGAGGGCCCGCCATCTCGCCGGTGATTCCAGCGGCACCGGTGCGGGCGTGCGGCAGGCTGTCGTAGGCGACGATGTCGATGACACGTCCGTCGTCGGTCTCGACGATGCGTCGCCAGAGGAAGCCGGGCTGTCGCTTCAGGTAGGCGTCGATGTCCGCGTTCGCCTTCACGAAGTCGTCGGCGGTGAAGCCCGGGGCCGGGCGCAAGGTGGCGATCTCAAGTGTCTCGGACATGGTGTGCTCCGTTCTGGTCACGTCGATGAGCGGCTGGGGTCAGCGGACGAATGCCTTGGCGGACAGGCCGTTGACCGTGGTGTCACCCTGTTGGAAGCCGACCATGGACTCGATCATGCTGTGCGGGTAGTCGAGGGTGGGTGCCGTGAGGCTGTTCAGTTCGGTGATCTGCGTGTCGGTGAGCGTGATGTCGAGCGAGGCGAGATTGGCGGCCAGCTGCTCCTGTGTCCGGGCGCCGACCAGGGTGGACGTCACCTCGGAGCGCTGCCGCACCCAGGCGAGCGCCACCGCTGCCACTGTCGTACCGAGGCTGTCGGCGATCTCCTGCAGGGCGTCGAGGAGGGCGAAGGTCGTTTCGCTCAGGTAGGAGGCGGCGTACGCGGTGCGCCCGGAACCGGCCACCTCGGTGGCGGTGCGCGAGTACTTGCCGGACAGGACACCGCTGGCCAGCGGACTCCATGGTGTGATGCCGAGTCCGAAGCGGCGGGCGGCTCCGAAGGTCTCGCCCTCGACGCTGCGGGCGAGCAGGGAGTACTCGACCTGGAGTGCGGCGACGGGCTCCCATTCTCGCAGCCGGGCGGTGGTGGCGGCCTCGGCGACCCACCAGGCGGGTGCGTTGGACAGGCCGATGGCGTGGATCTTTCCCGCGCGGACCAGGTCGGTGAGGGTGGACAGGGTCTCCTCGACGGGGGTGTGCCGGTCCCACTGGTGCATCCAGTAGAGGTCGATGTAGTCGGTGTTCAACCGGCGCAGTGAGGCGTCGAGTTGAGTGCGGATCGCCTTGCGGCCGGCACCGCCGGAGTTGGGGTCGTCGGCGGCCATGTTGCCGCCGAACTTCGTCGCCAGGACGACGCGGTCCCGGCGGCCGGGACGCTGGGCGAAGTAGCGGCCCAGGGTCTCTTCGGAGGCGCCGCCGTTGTACATGTTGGCGGTGTCCACGAAGTTGCCGCCGGCGTCGAGGTAATGGTCCAGCAGCCCGAACGAGGTTTCGGGGCCGGAGCCCCAGCTGCCGTCGTCGAAGTTCATCGCGCCGAAGGCGAGAGGGCTCACGCGGAGCCCCGAGCGGCCGAGGGTGCGGTAGGAGGTGAGTGACATGGTGTTTCCTTCTGGGTTCTCGGAGTAGGTCTCAGAACTGCGGATGCGGACGATGGTCCCCGGTGGGGCGTGGACTCCACACTCGCCGACGGGGCCCCGAAGAGGGAGGTTGCGCGAGGGTGGGTGTGCCACACCCAGGCAGACCGCCGGTGACCGTGGACGCGACGGCCCGGATCAGACGTCTGTTTCAGGACGGTCGGGGTGCGCCCAGTGCGTGTGGAAGGCTCCCTGCCGGTCGATACGCCGGTAGGTGTGAGCGCCGAAGTAGTCCCGCTGGCCCTGCAGCAGCGCGGCGGGCAGCCGGTCGGCCCGCAGTGTGTCGTAGTAGGACAGTGCCGCGGCGAACGCGGGAGCGGGGACCCCACGTCGGGCAGCGGTGGCGACGACCTCGCGCCAGGGGACCTGGGCTGCGGTGATCTCTTCCGCGAACCCGGGCTCGGCCAGCAGGCTGACGAGGTCGGGGGCGGCCTTGTGCGCCGTGCGGATGCGGTCGAGGAATGCGGCGCGGATGATGCAGCCGCCTCGCCAGATACCGGCCACCGCTGCGAAGTCGATGTCCCAGCCGTATGCGAGCGCGGCGTCCTGGATCATCGTGAAGCCCTGGTCGTACGCGATGACCTTGGAGGCGTACAGCGCCTGCTCGACCTGTGACGTGAAGCGTTCTGCCTCGGAGCGAGTCTTCGGTATGTGCATGCCACCGGGCAGCGGGCGGTATGCGGTACGCAGGGCGGACTGTCCGGAGGCTGCGCGTGCGAAGGTCGCCTGAGCGATGGTCGTGACGGGTGAGGCGAGGTCGAGAGCGGTCTGCACGGTCCAGCGGCCGGTGCCCTTCTGCCCCGCGGCATCAGCGACCACGTCGACGAACGGCTTCCCGGTGTCGGCATCCGTGTGGGCGAGGACCTCGGCGGTGATCTCGATCAGATAGGAGTTCAGTCGCCCCTTGTTCCAGGTGCGGAATATCTCGGCGATCTCAGCCGGGCTGTACTGGGCGACCTGGCGTAGCAGATCGTAGGCTTCGGCGATGAGCTGCATGTCGGCGTACTCGATGCCGTTGTGGACCATCTTCACGAAATGGCCGGCGCCGTCGGCCCCGATGTGCGTGCTGCATGCCTCCCCGCCGACATGGGCACTGATGGTCTCGAACATGGGGCCCAGGACGGCGTAGGCCTCCTTCGAACCGCCCACCATGATGGACGGCCCGTTCAGGGCGCCCTCCTCACCGCCGGAGACACCTGCTCCGACGAAGTGGATGCCGCGTTCGCGTAGATCCGCCTCACGGCGCCGGGTGTCGGCGAAGTGGGCGTTCCCGCCGTCGATGATCATGTCCCCGGACTCCAGTAGCGGGGCGAATTCATCGATGACCGCGTCCGTGGCGGCGCCTGCCTGCACCATGATCATGAGTCGGCGAGGGCGCTGCAGCGCATCGACGAAATCCCGGGCGGTTTCGGCCGGTACGAAGGCGCCCTCGTGACCGAACTCCTCCATGAGGGCCTTCGTACGCGACGGGGTCCGGTTATGGACGGCGACCGTGTAGCCATGGCGTGCGAAGTTCCGGGCCAGGTTTCGGCCCATTACCGCGAGTCCGGTGACTCCGATGTGCGCGCGTGTGTTCATGATGATCTCTTTCTCTGCCACCTGTACGGCGGAAGACGAGTAGGTGGTCGTGGCTGTCATGGCTGCTGTCCGCCCATGGCCACGAGGTAGGTGAAGGCCTCGGCACTGCGACTTCCCGGGGCGGGGGCTCCGACCAGCAGGTGCTGTCCAGGGACGGCCGCCACGCCGTGGACGCGATACGAGAGCTCGATGTGTCCGGCTGTTGGGTGGACCACCTTTCTGTACGCGTGGTCCAGGCCGATCGCGGCGCTGTTCTCCCAGTTCCCTGCGAAGTCGGCCGACTGGGCGAACAAGCCGGTGATGAGGTCCACGATTTCCGTGTCGTTGGGCCGCCGGACGGCGTTGAGGCGCAGCGTGTGCAGCGAGCCGGCGGCGGCCACAGACCATTCGGTGAAGTAGGTCCGTGCCCCGGCGTCCGTGAAGAGGATCCGGAGCAGGTTCTGACAGGTGCCGGCCGCGTCGGCGAAAGGGGACAGCAGCACTCGGGCGGGCGCGTTGGCCGCCAGGATGTCGAAGCAGGGACTCAGTACGTAGGCCGCTGCCTGGTGAGAAGCGTCCAGGATGTGCAGTAGTTCCGGGTGCACCTGTCCGCGTGCGGTGTCGGGACGCAGGTTCGGGTTGAGTCCGGCGAGACGGAACAGGTGGCTCCGTGCATCCGGGGCCAGACGAAGGGCCTGGGCGAGGGCTTCGGCGATCCGGGGCGAAGGGTGTCGCTCCCGGCCTTGCTCCAGTCGGCTGTAGTGGTCGGCGCTGACGTGTGCCAGGACCGCCACCTCCTGCCGGCGCAGCCCATCCACCCGGCGACGACCACCGGTGCTCAGGCCGACGTCCGCGGGAGCCAGCCGGGACCTGCGGGCCCGGAGGAACTCCCCCAGGGAGTTCTCCTGTGGCTCCCCGGTGTTCTCGCGGGTTCGTGCCGAGCCCACGGGCGCCATGGAGGGCACGTGCATGCGCATCCGCATTTCTTCCCGGCTCGGCGCACCGGAAGTCGGCGTGCCCGACGCGAGCCGGTCCTTCGGTGCGCTTCAGGCGTCCGGGGTCTTGAGGTGGTAGCGGGTGTTGCCGGTGAAGTCGATGGTGACCTCCCGCCGGGCGAAGGACCACGTTCCCTGACGCCGCTCGAAGCGGTCGCGGTAGCGCCCGCCCGCCACCATCTGCAGCGGCAGGAGGCCGGGCACTGCCTGGAGGATGTTGTAGTACGACCGCGCCTCGGCGCTGTCGTCGTCCTCGTCCACCTCGATGAGGATGTTCGTCGTGATGTGCCGGGTGCGCAGGGTCCCGTCGTCGTGCACGACCAGCATCGAACTGATCAGGTCCTCGATGGCCTTACCGCCGCGGAGGCTCACCTCACCCGATACGAACTCCGCGTTCTCGAAGAGTGCGCCGAACTTCGCGAAGTCACCGTCGTCGACGAGGTGCGAGTAGCGGGCGATGAGGTTCTCGATCTGTCGGGCGCTGGAGATCGAGGAGGTGGAAGCAGGCATGGAAGTGGCCTTTCGACAGGGGGATCCGCTCGCCCCGGCGGGCGAACACCCTCAGTCTGTTCCCGCGACGACGGGCCAGGAAGGACCTGTCTTCCTGGGTGCCACACACCCATGTTCCACTCGGATCCGCTCAGATGGCCTGGTGCGCCAGCAGTGCCAGTGCGGCCACGAGGATCACCATCAGTGCTATCAGCATCGCCGGATTGAGCCCCGCGAAC